>NZ_JBITGE010000027.1:0-106120 GCF_044456785.1 Micromonospora sp. NPDC050795
GACGTCCTCTACGCCATGCTCCGCGACAAGATCCCCTACCAACCACGCCCAGCCACGCCGATCTCCGCTTGACGAAACCCATAGGGACACCCCCCCGATGGCGATCAACATGTGCGACGCGTACGCAGGGGCGTTTCGCTCGGTCGGTTGGCTCGTTGGGTCAGGAGCGACCATCCACATCCCAAAGGGGGCCCGCTCGCAATGACCTGGCCCGGGGCTGCCCTCGACCCCGGCGGGGCGACCGGTGCGACCGAGGCGCGGATGGATCGGCCAACCGGAGACCAGGCGTCTGGCGCCCGGCGGGATCTCGTCGGTCGGGTGCTCCGCTGCTACCCGGTGACCGTCGTCGTGCTCGCCCCGTACGCGCTGCTCATCCTGCCGATGGCGGCCTTCTACCGGAATCCGGAGACCAGTTTCATCGTCTCCCTGGTCGGGCTCGCGTTGCTGGGCAGCGTCGCCGTGGAGACGATCGCTCGACTGTTCATCCGCGCCGACCCGCGCTGGCAGGACGGCTTCCGACGCGCCCACGCCCGCTATCCGTGGCTCTACCCGATCGCCGTCGTGGTCACGGTGACCAGCGTCGCCGCGAACGTGCTCGGGGCCCACCTCGGTCGGGGAACCATCGTCAACCAGATCTCCGGTGACCTGTCCGGCGGGCCGCTCGCCATGGTGAGCACGCTCTTCTCGGGATGGACCGCCCTGGGCTTCGCGCTGCTGGTGGCCAGCCACCTGAGCAGTCGACTGTCGCGGGCGAAGCTGTACGGCTGGCTGGCGGTCCTCGTCGCTGCCCAGCTCTACGTCGCCCTGCTGACGGCGGTCACCGCGCCACTGGTGGGACTGGTGTTCTTCATGGCGGCGACCGGGGCGCTCTGCGGCGTCTTCCGGCTGCGTTACCTGGTGCTCTGCGCGGTGGTGCTCTTCCTCGCCTGGCCGGCCGTGTTCGAGCACCGCAACAGCATCCGGGAGGATCGCGGGGTCGCGGTGGACACCACGGTCACCGCCACGGACCGACTGCGGCTGGACAGCCAGCTCAGTATGGTGGCGGGCTTCGACGTCCCTGTCGACCTGGGCCAGCCCGGGGTCACCGACTACCTGCGGTACGGGCTGGTGCCCCGGGTGCTCGATCCGGACCGGCCGGCGCTGTCCACCGGGCAGCGGATCAACCAGTACATCGGCGGTGGCCCGACGTCGGCCTACACGTTCCTGCTGCTGGGCAACATCTGGTTCTTCGACGGCGCGGCCGGCGTGGTCGCCGTGCACGCCTTCTGGGCCCTGGTGGCGGCGGTGCTGCTGCGGTGGCGGGGCACGCCCGGCCCGATCCGGCTGAGCCTCTTCTGCCTGGTGCTCTCCGACCCCCTGCTCTGGTCCAACACCTACCCGGACTCCACCATCAGCTTTCTGCAACACGTGGTGGCGGCGATGCCGGTCTTCGTCCTCCTGGCGCTCAGCCGCCGTTCCCTGCACGGGGCCCGCAAACGCCCGGAACCCGGCCGGTCACCCGTGCTCCCGGTCGCGCGCCGGTGACCGTGCGGGTGGGCCGGCACGCGGTCGGCCGGGCCGACGCGCCAGCCGGTCGACGCACCGGTCGTCGGGCGCTGCTCGCGTTGGTCGTCGGCGGGCTCTCCAGCGGCGGCAACCTGCTTCTGGCGATCACCGTGACCCGACTGGAGTCGGTCGGCGGGCTGGGTCAGTTCGCCCTCGCCTTCTCGTTCTACATCGTCGGCTCCGGGTTGGTGCGGAGCACCGTCACCGACACCGTGCTGGCCACCGGGGACGGGGTCGCGTCGGCCGCCCGGCGGGCGATCCTGCTCGGCCTCGTCGGTGGCACCCCGGTCTGCGCCGCCGGCGCGGCGTACGGCTCGCCCTACCTGCTGTTCGCGGGCCTCGCCCTGCCCGGGTTGGTCCTCTACGACTACACCAAGGCGGTCGCCGTCGGCATCGGCGCTCCCTCGGCGGCGATGGCCCAGGAGATCGCCTGGGCGGCGCTCACCGGGTGTGCCGCGCTGGCCGGCCTGCTCCGGGTGATCGACACGCCGTACGTCTTCGCCCTGTGGGCGTTCGGCGGTGGTCTGATCGGTGTGGTCGTCGCGGCCCGGCGCCGGTACGCGCTGGTGCCCGGCTGGCGGGTCAGCCGAGCCGAGACCCGCGTCGCGGCGGGGTTCGGTGCGCAGTTCCTGCTGACCACCGGGTCGGCGCAGTTGGCACTGACCGCGGTGGCGCTGGTCGTCGGCACGGCGGTGGTCGGCGCGTTGAGCGCCGGGCGCACGCTGCTGGGGCCGGTCAACCTGGTGCTGTCGACGGCGGCCACGCTGATCCTGCCGCAGTTGGCCCGAACCCGGGCCGCGTCTAGCGCGGTGCGGACGCGGGCGGCGGTTCGGCTGGCACTGCTCGTGGCCGCCGCCGTCCTGCCGTTGACCGTCGCGGTCGCCCTGCTGCCGGACGCGGTCGGGAAGGAGTTGCTCGGGGCAAACTGGACCGTCGCCCGGAGCCTGCTGGTGCTGCTCGCGCTGGAGAGCCTGCTCGCCGTGCCGGCCGCGATCGGCTTCGCCGGGCTGCGGGTGGAGCGGGCGAGCCGGCGGGCGATCGTGCTCGGCATCCTGCTCGGCGGGCTCCGCGTACCGGCGGTCGTCGCTGGGGCGGTCCTTTTCGGCGCGCCCGGCGCGGCGGGTGCGCTGGTCCTGCTGGCCCTGGTCAGCGCGGTCGCCTGGGGCGGCAGCTACCTCCTACTGCTGCGAGACCGTGCGGCGGACCGCGCACCAGCGGTCCAACCAGTCTGACCGCCGGACCCGCGCCGACACCGTCGACGCGGGTCCGGCGGCGGGTCAGGCGATGGTCGCCAGGGCGGCGCGGACCCGCTCCACCACGGCCTTGACGGCCGGTTCGGTCAGATCGGCGTACGTGGGCAGGTTGATGCCACGTCGACTCAGGTCCTCGGTCACCGGACAGTCCGCGCCGGGATCACGATGCGCCGGTAGGTCCGGGATCGGCACGAAGAACGGGCGGGTCTCCACGCCGAGCCGGGCGAGTGCCCGCGCCAGCGCGTCCCGGGACGTCGCGTCCCCCTCGGCCCCGACGAGGAAGGCCGCCATCCACGGCGCGCGGCGAACCCCGGCGGCCACCGGCTGCGCCGACAGCGCCGGCTCGTCGGCCAACTGCTCCTCGTAACCGGCGATCACCCGGTCCCGGTGGGCGATGATCTCGTCGGCCCGCTCCAGTTGGGCGCAGAGCACCGCGGCGCACAGGTTCGTCATCCGGTAGTTGTAGCCCAGCACCGGGAAGTAGTACCGCCGTTGCGGGTCCATGCCCTGGTTACGCAGCAGACGCATCCGGTCGGCCAGGGCCGCGTCGGAGGTGGTCACGCAGCCGCCCTCGCCGGAGGTGAGCACCTTGTTGCCGAAGAACGAGAAGGTGGTGACGTCGGCGAGCGAGCCGGTGGGTCGCCCGTCGACTGTGGCGCCGAACGACTCCGCCGCGTCGGCGACCAGGAGCAGACCGTGCCGGTCGCAGAGGTGGCGCAGGGTGGCGTAGTCGGCCGGGTGCCCGTACAGGTCGACGGCGATGACCGCCCGGGTACGCGGGCCGATCGCGGCGCGTACCGCTGCCGGGTCGACACACCAACTCTCCGGCAGGACGTCCACGCAGACGGCACGCGCGCCGCAGTACGCGACAGCGTTGGCCGTCGCCACGTAGGTCAACGCGGGGACGATCACCTCGTCCCCCGGCCCGACGCCGGCCGCCGCGAGGACCAGGTGCAGCGCGACGGTGCCGTTGCTGGTCGTCAGGGCGTGGTCGGCGGCGCACCGTCGCGCGAAACGTTCCTCGAAGTCACGCAGGTACGGGCCCTGTGAGGAGATCCACCCGCTCCGCAGCGCGTCGACCACGTACCGCTCCTCCAAGGTGGAGAGGCTCGGTCTCGCCACCGGATAGCTGTCGTTCGCGAGGCTCATGTTCCGTCCCCTCCGCCGGCCACGGTGTCGTTCGCGGCCGCCGTGACGAAGGGAGACCGTGGCACCGGGCCCGATCCACCCCGCGCCGCCCAGCCCAGGACGTCCAGGTAGTCGCGGGCGGTGGCCGCCCAGGTGCGACCGGCCAGTCGGTCGTTCGCCCGCCGGGAGGCGGCGGCGTAGCGCTCCCGGTCGTCGAGCAGGTGCCGCACCGCGTCGGCCAGGGATCGCGGATTCCGCGCCTCGAAGACGGCTGCCTCGGCGCGGTTGAACGTCAGCTGGTCGAGCAGCGGCTCGACGTCGGCGCAGGCGACCGGGAGCCCCCAGGTGAACGCTTCCAGGATCGCGCCGCTGGCGGCCTCCCAGAGCGAGGGTACGACCACCGCGTCCGCCCGGGCGTAGATGGCGTTCAGCTCGTCCAGGCTGACGAAACCGGGGAAGGACACCCGGCCGCGCAGGTCGGGTTGCGCGGCGCGGGCCAGCAGCCGGCTCGCCTCGGGCTCGACCAGCGGCCCCGGGCAGATGAGGCGGCAGTCCGGCAGCAGCGCCATCGCCTCCAGCAGGGTCGCGTGGTTCTTGTGTTCCGCGGTGGACGACGGGTAGACCAGCAGCCCCGGTTCGGTCCGCGCGTGCGCGCGCTCCGGTGCGGGTTGGAACGCCGGGGTCGGGATGAGCACGGTCCGCTCCGCGGCCTCCGGGAAGAGGCGCAGTGTCTCCCGGTACGGATGCGGCCAGGTGACCACGATCGCCGCCGCGCGGGCCACGTTCTCCCGGATCACCGCCGCGAAGCCGGGGGCGTGGAACTCGGCCCCCAGGTGGCGCAGGTCGTGCAGGACGACGACCGATCTGGTCGACCCGATCGGCGCACAGTGGAACGGGAACAGGGTGACGTCGGTGTCGGCGTGCCGCACGACGGACCGTTGCCGGACCGCGTTGACGGCCGTGCGAACCGTGCGGGAGTTGCGCATCACCCTCGGCGTCCACCGGCGCAGCAGTTGGCCGGTGGGGTTGTCGGAGCGTAGCGGCTGCGCCACCTCGGTCCAGCCGATCCGCGCGTCGGGCACCTGCTCCCGCCACTGGGGCAGCGTGCCCCGCAGGACGTTCACCCGCAGCTCGCAGGAGTCGTCGTCGGCCATGCCGGTCAACAGGCCGTAGGTGAAGGCTTCGAGCCCCGCGGCGTGACCGGGACGGATGGGTGCGGCGTCGACCGCGACCCTCACCGGTCCACCCGGATCAGTCGACCCATCCGCTCGTCCTCGAGAAGCTGCCGGTCGGCGTCGACCATGACCCGGACCAGGTCGCTGAAGAGCGTCTTCGGCGCCCACCCCAGGGTGCGTCGGGCCTTCGAGTAGTCGCCGATGAGGGCGTCGACCTCCGCCGGGCGGAAGTAGGCCGGGTCCAGCTCCACGTACTGCTGCCACTCCAACCCGACCCGGTCGAACGCGGCTTCGACGAACTCGCGCACGGTGTGACCCTCGCCGGTGGCGATCACGTAGTCGTCCGGGGTGTCCTGCTGGAGAGCGAGCCACATCGCCTCGACGTACTCCGGCGCGTAGCCCCAGTCCCGAACGGCGTCGAGGTTGCCCAGGTAGAGCTTGTCCTGGATGCCGGCCTCGATCCTGGCCACCGCACGGGTGATCTTGCGGGTCACGAAGTTCTCACCCCGGCGCGGGCTCTCGTGGTTGAACAGGATGCCGTTGGCGCAGAACATGTTCCAGGACTCGCGGTAGTTCACCGCCGACCAGAAGGCGTACACCTTGGCGCACGCGTACGGGCTGCGCGGGTGGAACGGGGTCTCCTCGCGTTGCGGGGGTGGGGTCGAGCCGAACATCTCCGACGAGGACGCCTGGTAGAACCGGCAGCCGACGTCGGCGGACCGGGCCGCCTCCATCATGCGCAGCGCCCCGAGCCCGGTGACGTCCGCCGTGTAGCCGGGGATGTCGAAGGACACCCGGACGTGGCTCTGTGCGCCCAGGTTGTAGATCTCGTGGGGGCGGATGTCCCGAATCAGCGCGGTCAGTGAGGCCGGGTCGGACAGGTCGCTGTAGTGGAGGAAGAGGCGGGCGTCACCGCTGCGCGGATGGACGTCGACGTGGTCGATCCGCTCGGTGTTGAAAGAGGACGACCGCCGTTTGATGCCGTGCACCGTGTATCCCTTGTCGAGCAGGAACTCCGACAGGTAACTGCCGTCCTGACCGGTGATGCCAGATATGAGTGCCGTTCGTGACATGAAGTCCCTCTTCCGCTGGGCCAATTTTCCCCCGCGGTTCCTTATATCGCTCTCGGGCCCGCCACTTCTGAGGTTTCATGAATCTGGCGGAGTTTATTCTGCGCCGTCCATTTGAGAAGGTGACTCAGTCACGGATCGGGCATCCACTCGTTGAGTCAATCGATCCCGTGGCACGATCGAGGAGCGAGGATGGCCGGCGAACCCACCCCCGCGGCGGACACCCGAGAAGCACTGGCGACTGTCGACAAGAATAAATTCCACGTCCTTGTCACGGCCGGTTACTTCGCTCCTGGCTGGCGTGCCGGAGGGCCTGTTCGGTCCATTTCCGAAGTGCTCGCCCTGGCCAGTGACGATATTGAGACGTCCATGCTGACCCGCGATCGTGATCTCGGATGCCGTGACCCCTATCCAGGCCTCTCCGGCCGCTGGGCCCGGGTCGGCCGGACCAACGTCTTCTATCTCGGCGTACGTCGGCCGGGGCAGTGGCTGTCGCTCTGGCGCTCGCTGCGCGCCGGCCGTTTCGATCTGCTGTACGTCAACAGCGTCTGGTCGACGTTCTCCATCCTGCCCATGGCCGCGGCCCGACTCGGTCTGCTGCGGGTGGGCCGAATCCTGGTCGCGCCCCGGGGTGAGTTCGGCGAGGCCGCCCTTCGGGTGCACCGATTCCGTAAGCGGATCTTCCTGACCGCCTGGCGCTGGATGCTGCTCGACCGTCGGGTGCTGTGGCACGCCACCACACCTGTCGAGGCGAATGACATCCGGCGGGTGCTGCCGCGGGCGCGGATCGGCGTCGTCGCGGTCAGCCGGGGTCCCGAACCGCAGGAGACGCCGGTCGAGATACCCGCGACCCACCACGCGCGGCTGGTCTTCATCGGGCGGATCTCGCCCATGAAGAACCTCGACCTGGTGCTGGCCGCGCTCGCCTTCGTGCCGGTGCCGGTGCGGCTGGACATCTACGGCCCGGTGGAGGACCAGGCGTACTGGCGACGCTGCCGGGAGCACCTGGCCGAGCTGCCCGACTCGGTCGCCGTCAGCTACCGGGGTGAACTGCTGCCCGAGCAGGTCCGGGCGACCTTCTTCCGCTACGACGCCTTCGTCATGCCGACCCGGGGGGAGAACTACGGCAACGCCATCGCCGAGAGCCTCTCCGCGTGCTGCCCGGTGCTCTGCTCTGATCGGACACCGTGGACGTCGGTGCTGCGCGACGGCGGTGGGCTGGTCCTCACCGAGCTGACTGCGACGGCACTGGGCGCCCTCGTCACTCAGGTGGCGACCAGCACCCCCAAGCAGCGGCACGCGGCGCGGGTCGAGGCGGGAGCCGCGTACCGCCGTTGGCGGGCGAGCAGGGCGCCGATCAGCGTCCTCGACCAGGCGTGGCGGGTGATTCGCGATCCCGCGTACCGGGAGCCCTGCCCACTTCCCGCTCAGCGGGCCGAATCCGCACACCTGCCACCAGGAGGCGTCAAGTGACCCGCGTGATGACCGTCGTCGGAACCCGGCCGGAGATCATCCGGTTGGCCCGGGTGATCGACTCGTTGGATCGGACCGTGGAGCACACGTTGGTGCACACGGGACAGAACTGGGACCCCTCGCTCTCCGATGTCTTCTTCAGTGAGTTGGGGGTCCGCGCTCCGGATCTCTTCCTGCGGGCCGACACCCGGTCGCTCGGCAGCCTCCTCGGCGCCGTCCTGGTTGGTACGGAGAGGGCGATCACCGAGTTGCGCCCGGACGCGCTGCTGGTGCTCGGTGACACGAACAGCGCGATATCGGCACTGATGGCTCGTCGGATGAACGTGCCGGTCTACCATATGGAGGCCGGCAACCGCTGCTTCGACCTGAACGTGCCGGAGGAGACGAACCGGTGCATGGTCGACCACATCGCCGACTTCAACCTGGTCTATTCGGAGCACGCCCGGCGCAACCTGCTCGCCGAGGGGCTGCACCCGCGCCGCATCCTGCACACCGGCTCACCGATGCGCGAGGTGCTCGATCACTACCGGCGGCAGATCGACGGATCCACCGTGCTGGCCCAGCTCGAACTCGAACCGGGCGGCTACTTCGTTGTCAGCGCGCACCGGCAGGAGAACGTCGACCACCCGGACCGGCTCCGTCGGCTGCTGGACTGCCTGCGGGCGGTCCGCGACGAGTGGCGGCTACCGCTGCTGGTCTCCACGCATCCGCGTACCCGTAAGCGGTTGGAGGCGCTCGCGGGCGACGGCCTGCACCTCGACGGCGTGGCCTTCCACGAGCCGTTCGGCTTCTTCGACTACGTGACACTGCAACGGCATGCCCGGTGCACCCTCTCCGACAGCGGCACCGTCAGCGAGGAGGCCGCGATTCTCGGGTTCCCGGCGGTGACCCTGCGCGAATCCATCGAGCGTCCCGAGGCGCTGGACAGCGGGGCGATCGTGATGACCGGCCTGGAACCCGACGGGGTCGTCGAGGCCATCCGGGTGGTGATCGCGCAGGTGGCCGATGGCTCGGTCGCCTGCCCGCTCGACTACCAGGTTCCCGACACGTCACGCCGGGTGGTCGACTTCATCCTGTCGACCGTGCGCCGCCATCACGACTGGGCGGGCATTCGCCGGTGACCGGTCCATGGGCCGGGCCGGCACACCCGTGACCACGACTTCCGGGGCGACATCGCGCGTCACGCAGGCACCTGCGCCCACAGTGGCGTCCCGGCCAACGGTCAGCTTCGGCAGGATCGCGGCCGTGGTGCCCACCAGGACGCCGTCCCCCAGCCGGCAGTACCCGGAAACCGCGGCGAGCGGATTGACCGAGACATAGTCCCCGAGCACGGTGTCGTGCCCCACCGTGCAGTTCTGGTTGAGGTGCACGTGGCGCCCCAGCAGCACGTTCGTCGTCACCCGGGCGCCGCCGGCGGCGAACAGTCCCTGCTGGTAGACGCAGTCGGGGCCGATCTCGGCGGCCGGGTGCAGCACCGTGGCCGCCGGTAGGCCGTACCCGGCGATGGCCTGGTCGGTCTCGCGGCGCAACCTCGGATGGCCGACGCCGAGCGCCACATGGGTGCTTGCCGGTTGGGCTGCCAGCCATCGGGTCGGGCCGAGGAAGGCGACGCCGAGGCGGTGTACCGACTCGACGTGGAGTTCGGTGGGGTAGTCGTCGACGAAGCCCAGAACCCGCCAGGGTGGCGCATTGTCCGAAATGGTGTTCAACAGCCGAATGACCCCATATACCTCACGGCCCATCCCACCCGCGCCTACGATCACTACGTCGGTCGTCAACCGCGGCTCCCTCGGCTACGGAGAACGCTGGCCGCTCTCCGTCATCTGAACCGGTTACCGGTGCCGATGGTGACGGGTGAGTGCCGGCGACGGTGACGGTCGGTCGCCCGTGACCGCCAACGCGTCGGCCGCATCAGTACCGGGCGTCACATGCGAGCCGTACCCGGCGCTTCCTCCGGGTGCTCTCGTCAATCCTCGCGCGTTCCAGGTGTCGGCGTGCCGGTGCCGACGCCGGGTCAGCAGTCTGGAAGGTGAACCGAAGGTGAACGAGCTGGCAAGGACGCGTCTAACCGGCAGCGCCGGGACAGCCAGGGGGGCGACGCGATCCGCGACCACTGCGGCTTACCGGGTGCTCGCCACCGCTCGCGTTTTCGAGCCGGGGTTTCGTGGCGGCGGCCCGATCCGCTCCCTGCGGTTCATCCTGGACACCCTGCCGGATGACCTCGACGTCACCCTGGTCACCGGAGACCGGGACCTCTGTTCGCCCAAACCCTACCGGGGCCTGTCCGGGCGGCTGGTGCGGCGCGACGAGCGCTGCGCCGTCTTCTACCTCGGCCCGTTCGCGCTGCGGCACTGGGTCCGACTGGCTCGGCACATCCGGTCCCGCCCGGTCGACCTGATCTACGTCAACAGCCTCTGGTCCCTCTTCTCGGTGCTGCCGATTCTGGCGGTGGCGCTGCGACTGGTGCGCGTCCGCGCGATCATGCTGGCCCCGCGCGGCGAGCTCTCGCCCGGCGCGCTCGCCATCAAGGCGCGCAAGAAGCGGCTCTTCCTGGCGGTCTGGGCCCCGCTGCTGCGTCGGCTCGACGTGCGCTGGCAGGCGTGCAGTGGGCTGGAGGAGAACCAGATCCGCACCGTCCTGCCGTGGGCGCAGATCATGGTGAACGGCAACGAGTGCCCGATCCCGGATCAGCCGCCACCCCCGGCCGTCGCTCACGACGGGCCGTTGCGGTTGGTGTTCGTCGGCCGGATCTCCCCGATGAAGAACCTCACCAGGGCGTTGGAGGCGGTCGCCGGCGCCACCCACCCGCTGGAGTTCGACATCTACGGTCCGCGGGAGGACGAGCAGTACTGGGCGGGCTGCCGACGCCTCATCGACGCGATGCCCGACCACGTCCAGGTCCGCTACCTCGGGGAACTCAAGGCGGACGAGGTGATGGCGACGTTCAGCCGATACGACGCCTTCCTCTTCCCGACGCTTGGCGAGAACTACGGACACGTCATCCTGGAAAGTCTCGCGTCCGGTTGCCCGGTGGTCTGCTCCGACGCGACGCCATTCAGCGACCTGATCGCCACCGGCGGGGGAGCGGTGGTCCGACCCGCGACCGCTGCCGCGCTGAGTGAGACCCTCGACCGGCTGGCCAACCGGTCGGCCCGCGAGCGCGCCGAGGCGAAGGAGATCGCCGGCCGGCGCTACCGACTCTGGCGACAACAGGTCCGGGAACTCAACGTCCTGGACCACGCCCGGCAGTTCTGCGCCTGATCCGGCTGGGCGCGACCGCGTCACTCGGGCTGGAGCTGCGTCGTTGCAATGGCTGGGCCCGCGTTGGCGGGTCCGTCGTCCGCCACCCCGGTAGGCTCCGATGAGCGAGGACAGCACGTGCCCAAGCGCGTTCGTACGATGGTCCGACGAGTCCAGGACCACCTGGCCGCCACCCGTGACCCCGAGGCGTTCGCGCGGTCCCTGGGGGTGAACCTGACCGGTCGGGTCAGGTTCTACGGCATCAGCCGGGCGATGTTCGGCTCGGAGCCGTGGCTGATCACCATCGGAAACAACGTCTACATCACCTCCGAGGTCCAGTTCGTCACGCACGACGGCGGCACCCTGATCCTGCGCAAGGACCATCCCGACCTGGACTGGACCGCCCCGATCACGATCGGCGACGACGTCTACATCGGGATGCGGTCGATGATCCTGGCCGGGGTCACCATCGGAAACCGGTGTGTCATCGGGGCGGGCTCGATCGTCACGCGCGACATCCCGGACAACACGGTCGCGGCCGGTGTCCCGGCCCGACCGCTGCGGACCACCGACGAGTACCTCGAACGGTTGCAGGCCAGGTCGCTGGGCATCGGGCACCTTCCCGTCCCGGAGAAGCACGCGGCGATGAAAAAGATCTACGGCGTGACCACCGTCTGACCCGTGATCCGGGTCAGGCCCTGCGGTATGCGACCCGTGGTGGCGGCAGCTGGTGGACATCGGCGATGGTGATCGCCCCCAACGCGCCGGTCGTCCCGGTCGCCTCGTAACCGAACCGGTCCCCGGTCATCGCCGCCGAACTGGTGCCGAGGTTGAGGGTGGTGCCGGCGCCGGCGCTGCTGGCCCGCAACGTGGGCGGGGTGACGTCGCTCGTCTGCCACACGTGCCCGTACCAGTGCCAGCCGGCGGGCAGCATCACGGAGCCACTCAACACCGACTCCTGGACCCCGGTGGACGTGATTCCGACGCTGCCGAAGTCGGCGATCGGGCCGAGACCGGCGGGCCGGCCGGTGGCCGGATCGTGGGCGTACACGCCGTGCCGTAGCACCCCGGAGCCCGCGGCGGTCACCTCGACGCACACGCGGTCGACGGGGGTCGGCTCCGCCAGGTACACCGGATGCAGCAGCAGCAACTGGTAGGTGCCGGTGTAGGTGAACTGCTGGGTCGGGCCGGCGAGGGCCAGGAACCAACTGCCACGCGGGCACGTCGCCCCGGGCAGCGGCCCCACCCGTGCCGGGCCGGGTTCCGCGCGCCACATCCCGTACCCGGTGGGGACGCTCATCCCGTACGAGATCCCGCCGACGGCGACCCGGTCCGGCACGGTGAGGTTCGTCGGGCCGGCCGGGACCAGCAGCCGGTGGAACAACTGGGGCGCCGCCATCTGGGCCTGGGCGACCGCTTCGACCCGCTCGATCATCACGAAGTCGCCTGTGGAGTCCGACACCACGATCTCGGTGGCCGCCGAGGGCGGTGCCAGGTAGCGCCGGTAGGCGGTACCGGTCACGGATTCGCCGGCTCCCAGGGTGCGACCCCACACCAACTGCGGGTAGTTCTTCTTCAGACTGGAGGTGATGAACCAGCCCTTGGCCGTGGTGTGCCGGGCCCGGATCTCGGGCACGCCGTCGGCGACCGGCAGCAGCCCCACGGCGATGCCCCACTGCTGGACCTGGCCGCTGTTGAGCACCCACTGGGTCATGCTGCTCGCCGGCATCAGCCGGTTCGTCAGGGTAGACGGGGTGAAGTCGGTGAGGGCCGCGAGCGTGTCGATGTTGGCCCACACCGACCAGTTCAGGCCGCCGGCCGCGCCCACGTTCGGCATGAACTGCCGGCGGGTGCCACCGGCCACCGCGGTCAGCGGGTGGCACTGGGTCACCCCGGCGTTCACTGTGAAGCGCTCCAGCGCGGCCACCGTCTGCCCGACCAGCAGGCCGCCCTGCGACCAGCGGTAGACGTTCGAGATGCGGCACAGGGACGGGATCCGCGACATGATCGTGCTGATGGGTGTGCCGATGTTCGCCCGTGCGGTGTCGATCATCCCCTGGTAGGACGGGATCAGGTACGACTCGCGGATCGTCAGCTCCTGCCCCGTGAACCGGCCGTCCGGCACCGGTCGCCCGTCGAGTTCGACGGTCACCGTGTGGGAGTGGGTGGCCGGGCGGATCTGCACGTCGGGCGTCAGACCCGTGATCGGCACTGTCGCGGTGTGGGTCGCCCCCGAGAGGTGGGTGAGCGGCGCGCCCGGCTTGACCCGGGCGCCCTGCGCGATGCCGTCGACGATCGTGTACGGGTTGCCGAACAGCAGGCTGTCCGCGTTGGTGATGGCCAGCAGGGTGAAGGTGCGCGTCCCGTCGGTCCACTGCGAGCCCACGTCGACGGTCGTCTTGCCGTGGTTGGCGACGACGATCTGGTTGCCGACGTTGTAGCCGTGGTTGCCGCCGACGTACGACCAGCCGGTATTGATCGGGCAGTTGTCGTCGGAGGTGTCGTGGATCTTCGTCCCGACGGCGGACATGACCGGCCACACCTGGGCGTCGGTAGCGGTCGAGGGCACCAGGGTGACCTGGGGGAGACCGGAGTGCCACATACCGACCATCGCCTCGGCGTACGCGAGGTTGGCCGGCATGACGAGGTCCCGGGTGCTGTCGAAGCGCGACCTCACGGACATCAGGGCGTTGGACCGGTAGACGATCAGCTCGGGCATGGTCGGAACCTCCACCTCGATTGCAGTGCCGACGAAACCCCACTGTGCGCCGTCGGGGCGAAGCTGGTCGTTGTCGGTCAGCACCCGGACAGGGTGAAATTCCTGCTGTCGCCGTCACGCGGGCCGGGTTCACTCGATGAACAGGTGTTCTGGCGTCCACGGGGGGTTTCATGCGCATTCTGATCACCGGCGGAGCCGGTTTCATCGGGTCCAATCTGGCCCGCGCCGCGATGGTCGAGCCCACAATCGGTGGGGTCACCGTCCTCGACGACTTCTCGGTCGGGCTGCGGGCCAACCTCGACGGTCTGGACGTCAAGCTGATCGAGGGCTCAATCCTGGATCCGGCCGCCCTCGACGAGGCGATGGCGGGCCGCGAGGCGGTGGTCCATCTGGCCGCGCTGCCCAGCGTCCCGCGCTCGCTGAGCGATCCGTTGGCCTCCCACCACGCGAACGCGACAGGCACCCTGATGGTGTTGGAGGCGGCGCGACGGCAGGGCGTCGCGCACGTCCTCGTCGCGTCCTCCTCGTCGGTGTACGGCATGAATCCGGCCCTGCCCAAGGCCGAGCTGACCTGGACCCGCCCGATGAGCCCGTACGCGGCCAGCAAGCTCGCCACCGAGGCGTACGCCCTGGCCCACCAGGCGTCGTTCGGGCTGCCGACGATGGCCTTCCGCTTCTTCAACGTGTTCGGCCCGGGGCAGCGACACGACCACGCGTACGCGGCTGTCATCCCCCGCTTCGTGCACGCCGCCCTGCGCGACGAACCCGTGGTGGTGCACGGCGATGGGACACAGTCGCGCGACTTCACCTACGTCGGCACGGTCTGCGACGTCATCCTCGACGCACTCCGCCGCCGGGTACATCACCCCCATCCGGTGAACCTGGCCTTCGGCGCCCGGGCCAGCCTGCTGCGGGTCCTCGACGAGGTCGAGTGGTTGTGCGGCAGACCGATCGCCCGCGAGTACGCGCCGCCGCGTACCGGCGACGTCGCGCACTCCCTGGCCGACAACGCCACGCTGCGGCACCTGTTCCCGGACGTCGCGCCCGTCGCCCGTGCGGAGGGCCTGCGCGCGACAGTCGAGTGGATGGCCGGTCGGTTGGACGCCGAGCGCGCCGTAGTCGCCGCACCTCGGTGACCCGGGCAGCGAGTCGGGCCGTACCGGAGCCGCTGGCTCCGGTGGCGGCGGTGCCAGCCGCCGCCACCACCGTCGCGCCCGCCGCGCCGACTTCGGCGGTGTCGAAGGACCGGGACCGCACGGTCACGGTGGGCATCGCCGCCGCGATGGTGGCGAAGGGTATCGGCCTGGCCGCCCCCCTGGTCATCACCCCGGCGTGTTTCCGGTTCCTCGGCGACCAACGGTACGGCCTGTGGATGGCGGTCACCGCCCTCACCGGGATGGCGTGGTTCGCCGATCTGGGGCTGGGAAACGGGCTGCTCACCCGGCTCAGTCACCTGGCCGACGACCCCCGGCAGCAGGCCCGGGAGATCTCCGGCGCGTTCGCCACCCTCGGTGTGGTCGCGGTCGCGCTGCTGGCGGGTCTCGTGCTCGCCGTACCCGTGGTGCCCTGGGCCGCGCTGTTCAACGTCAGCGACCCGGGTGTCGCCGCAGAGGCGTCCGCCCTGATCCTGCTCTGCTTCGGCGCCTTCGTGGTCAACATTCCGCTCTCGCTGATCCAGCGGATTCAGTACGCCCGGGGCCAGGTGGTGCAGAGCAACATCTGGCAGTCGGCCGGGGCTCTGGCGGCCATGGCTGCCGTGCTCGCCGCCATCGCCGCCGGGTGGCGACCGCTGGCGGTCATCGCCTGCGCGGTGCTGGCCGTGCCGGTGACCAACCTGCTGAACTGCGTGACGTACTTCTGGTTGCAGGATCGCGGACCGCGACCGGGCCCGAAGCTCGTGCACCGGGCGACCGCTGTCGGTCTGCTCCGGTTGGGTCTGCGGTTCTTCGCGCTCACCACGATGTCGGCGATCGCGCTGAACGTCGACAGCCCGCTGGTCGCGAACGTCCTCGGGCCCACCGCGGCCGCGCACTACGCGGTGGTGGGGAAGCTGTTCGGCGTCCTCTCGATCTTCGTCGGTCTGGTCGGTATGACGGTCTGGCCGGTGAACGGCGCCGCTCTGGCGCGGGGCGAGGTGGCCTGGGTGCGTCGCAACACGCGGCGGATGGTGCTGCTCTACGGGGTGATCGTGGGGGCGGTCGGGGTGGTGCTGGTCGGCTACGGCCACCGGCTGATCGACCTGTGGGTGGGCGGCATCGATCGCACCGAGATTCCGGTCACCGTGCTGGTCGGGCTGGCGATCTGGTCCCTGCTGATCGCGGTCACCTCCCCGCTGATCCTGGTACAGAACAGCATCGGGCTGCTCCGGCCGCAGTTCGTCGGCTGGGCCGCGTTCCTGCTACTGGCCACCGCGCTCAAGATCTGGGCGCTGCGGGAGTTCGGGCTCGCCGGCCTGCCGGCGGCGGCCTGCGTCGCGTACGTGCTCACCATGGGGCCGGCCGCGCTGGTGGGATACCGCCGGGCGCTGAGCGGGGGAGAGCCGACGTGACCGGACAGTGCCGGGTGCTGCGGGTCGTCGGCGAGCTGAATTTCGGCGGCACCGAGATGCGGACCGCCGAACTGCTACCTCGTCTCTCCGTGGCCGGCGTCGAGGTGCACCTGGTGACGCTCAGCGACCGGATCGGTCCCGGCCCGCTGGCCGGTGTGGTCAGCCGGCACGGCGGCACTGTCACTCCGATCCCGCTTGACCTGCGCTTCGCCACCCGCTTCCTGGGCCTGCTGCGTCGACTGCGACCGGACGTGGTGCACGTCGACTGCGCCAACTTCTCCGGGTTGTTGCTCGCGCTCGCCGCCCTGTGCGGTGTGCCCGTCCGCGTCGCCCACTTCCGGGGCGACGACAACCAGCACCGCAACCTGCGCCGACGCGTCTACCGCTGGATCTGTAAACGGCTGTTGCGGATCTCCGCCACCGACATCCTCGGCGTCTCGCCCAGCTCGCTCACCTTCGCCTACGATCCGCTCTGGCGCGACGACCCCCGGTGCCAGGTGGTCCTCAACGGACTCGACCTGGACCGACTGCGCCGCCCCAGCCGCGACGACCTACGCGAGTTGATCGGCGCAGGCCCGGCCGAACTGGTCTGCGTCAGCGTCGGCCGGGCGTCGCCGGAGAAGCGGCGCTGGCTCCTGCCGCCGATCCTCGCCGAGCTGCGGGCCCGGGGCGTGGAGGCCCACGCCGTCCTCATCGGGCCGGGCGACGACGCCGACGACGAGCGCGTCCGGGTGGCGGCGGTCGCCGCCGGTCTCGCCGACCGGGTGCACCTGCTGGGCCCGCGCGACGATGTTGGCGGGCTGCTCAGCCAGGCCGACGTCGTCATCCACCCGTCCTGCCTGGAAGGGCTGCCCGGGGGCGTGTTGGAGCCCATCGCGTTGGGCATCGGCACGGTGGCCGCCGACCTGCCCGGGGTGCGCTTCATCGACGAGCACCTGCCCGGCGTGACCATCGTCGACACCGACGCCCCGCCGGGGCGGTGGGCGAGCGCGGTGTGCGCGGCGGCGTCGTACACCGGGCAGGCCTCGGCCTCGGCGGCGTCGGAGCGGTTCGGGGGCAGCGTCTTCGCCATCGACACGGCGGCCGCCACCCACCTGACGATCTACCGACGGTGGGCGTCGGGCCGCCCGCGCCACCCGGTGGCACCCCGGCCGCCGGCCCTCTCGACACGGGGAGAGAGATGAACGATCAGACAACGGTGATCGGCCGGCAACCGCGCCGGGAGGCGGGTTCGACCGGGCGGGCCAACCGGCCCCGTCCGCTGCTGGTGGGCGCGTACGCCTTTCCGCACGGGGACGCCACCTCCAACCGCCTGTTGCAACTCGCCCGTTCCGCCGCGCCCGACGGCGCGCACACGCTGGTGGTCAACGACTGGCCCTGCGAGGTGGCCTTCCCGGCCGGGCAGCCCGCCGTGGCCGGCATCGACCTGGTCACCATGCGGATCCACGGTCGGCACCACCTCACCCGCGCGTCGGCCCGGCTGGCCCGACCGCTGCGCGTGCTGCGGGCCGTGCGCCGGGTCGGCGTGGCTCGCGGTGACGTGAGTGTCGTGTTGTTGCCGATGGCCCTGCTGACCCTCGGTAACTGGGCGACCCTGCGCCTCGCGCTGCGGTGCCCGGTCGTGGTGGACGCCAGCGAACGCCACGACCGACGGCAGTTCCGTCGCGGCTGGCTCACCCCGTACTTCGTGCGGCATCGCTGGTCGACGTTCCTGGCCACCCGGCTCGTCGGGCGGGCCACGGCGGTCTCCACCACGCTGGCCGACTACCTGACCGGCCATGGCCTGGACGTGCTCGTGGTGCCGCCGCAGGTGGACTGCGACGAGTTCCGGGCGCCCCAACCACCCCCGATCAGTGACGGTCTGCGCCTGCTCTACGCCGGCACTCCCGGGCGCAAGGACATGCTCGACGTGATCCTGCGGGGGCTCAGCCGGCTCGCTCCGGAGCACCAGCGGCGGGTCAGCCTCACCATTGCCGGGGTCAGCGCGCAGGACGCCGCCGCCCATTCGGATCTGGACGTCGGGGTGCTGGACGCCGTCTCGGCGGACGTGCGGTTCCTCGGGCGCGTTCCGCGTGAGACCGTGCTGACCCTGCTGTCGGAGTCGCACTTCTCGATGCTGGTCCGCCCCACCGGGGGGTACGCGGCCAACGGGTTTCCGTCCAAGGTGCCGGAGAGTCTCGCCGCCGGGTGCCCGGTGCTGCTCAACCACACCAGTGACCTCGCCGCCTACGTCCACGACGGGGTCGAGGGGTTGGTGCTCGACGGCAACGGGCCGGACGATGTCCGGTCGGCGGTCGAGCGGGCGCTGCGGCTGCGCGACGAAGAGTGGACGGCGATGAGCGGGGCGGCCCGGTCGCGGGCCCGCGAGTCGTTCGACCACCGGGCCTGGCGGGACCGGGTGAGCGCCTTCATGACGGCGGGCCGGGGCAACTGAGCCCGACACCCACCGGCCGGGGTTCGCGCAGTGCGCGGGCGCTAGCGCAGCAGGGCTGTGGGTCGGCGTGGCACGCCCTCGTCGAACACGCCGGCCCGCTGATGGCGTGCCTCCGCGTGAGGCAGGTTGGCGCGGGCCGTGGCCTCCCGGTCGGCGGGGTCCGGCCTCTTCGGCAGGTGCAGCAGCGCGGCGGCGACCACGGTCCAGAACACGTACGGGTAGGTCTGGCCCGTGCCGAACATGGCCGACTCGGTGACCTGGATCAGTAGACCGGTGACGACGAGCCAGACCAGACCCGCGCCGGCCCGGCGCACCGGTGCCCGCAGGACGACCCGCCCCGCGGCCAGGAGCAGTAGCAGCAGCGGTATCACGGCGGCGAGCCCCAGCTCCAACAGCAGCTGCAGGTAGCTGTTGTGCACCACGCTGACGCCGGCGGTGCCGAAGAACTCGTCGGCGCCGGCTAGTTCGAACAGGTGGTTGCGCGACGCGTACCCGAAGCCCAGCGTGGGGCGGTTCTGCCACCACAGGTCGACGGTCGTCTGCCACATCTGGGTCCGCCCGTTGGACAGGTCGCCGCCGGTGGGGTCGGTGAAGCGCATGACGAACTGGCGCATCCAGGGTGCGGCGAAGACGGTGGGCAGCATGTTGAGCAGGTGTGCCACCAGCAGCAGGGCGGTCACCCCCGCGGCCAGCCGCACCATCCGGCCGAGCCCGTAGCGCAGCACCAGCCAGAGCGCGCCGACGAGCACGGCGATCAGCGCGGTACGCGACTGGGACAGCAGCAGGCTGGCGGCGGCCGGCACCATGCCGAGCAGCGCGACCTGCCGCCGGGACTGCCGGTAGACCGCCCAGCCCAACGGGATCGTCAGGGCGCAGACGATGCCGAGCATGTTCGGGTTGTTGTAGAGGCCCTGGAACCGCGTGACGCTGGAGGTCGCCGCGACGAGCGTTCCGTCGGCGAACCCGATGCCGAGACTGACCACGATGGACGCGGTGAGGACCAGGTAGACCACGCGCAGATCGGCCATCATGACCGCACCATCGGGCCACCGACGCCGGACGAGCACGTGCACCAGGGCGGCCAGCAGCAGCAGCGCGACGCCCCGCTGGAGGGTCTCCATCGGGACCACCGACCAGGCGAAGCTCACCGTGGCGAGGCCGCCCATCGCCCAGAGCGCAGCGACGAACACGTGGGTCCAGACATCGGTGCGCGCCGGCGTGCGGCCGGGTAGGCAGAGCCCCCAGAGGACCAGGCCCGCGACCGCCGCGTACCGGGGATAGAAGCTGGCCTCGACCACCGCCGGCACATTCGACGAGGCGCACACCAGAAGGCCGATGGTCAGGGCCAGCATCCACCGCCAGCCGTCCACCCGCCGACTGAAGGCGAGCAGCAGCACCAGCGCCACCAACCCGGTCGCGACCAGCGGGGCGGTGATGGCCGCGATGGTGGTGACCACCACGAGACACGTCGCGCCGACGAGCAGGCCCAGTTGGCCCATTCGGTTTCCCACGTGAAGTCCTTTGAAGTCCGGCCGCAGGCGTTGCCGGCGGTCGTCGGGTGGACCGCTCTCAGCGAGGCACGTCCTGTAGACCCGGTTGGGCCGGTTCGACAGCCCAGCGGGCCCTGGCGGCGTGCATCGCCCAGATCATGTCCGGCCAGTTCGGTGGCCGGTAGCCGGTGGCCTGGGCGAGGGCGTCCGCGTTCATCGACCTGTCGCAGGTGAACTCGTCGTCCGGCAGGATGTCGCCGGGCCACCCGTACACCTCGGCGATCAGGCGGAGCAGGTCGTACTTGGAGATCGGCTCGGCGGCCACGTGATACAGCCCGGTCAGCCCCGTCTGGGGCAGGATCACCGTACGGAGCAGTCGGGCGAACTCGACCGTCGTCACGCCGCTGTAGATGGCCCGGGTGAAGCCGCGTACCTGCCCCCGCTGGGAGAGGAACCAGTCCACCAGCGAGCGGTTCGTGACCAGCTCGTGCCCGATGATCGACGTACGGAGGGTGAGCGCGGACACCCCGCGCGCCTCACCCAGCAGCTTGGACCGCCCGTACAGGTCGGGTGGGTCCGGCAGGTCGTCCTCGACGTAGCCGCCCCGCCGACCGGAGAAGACGCAGTCGGTGCTGACGTGGATCAGGCGGCTGCCGAGCTGCCCGCAGGCGTCGGCGAGCAGGTGGGGAAAGAGCGCGTTCAGGGTGACCGTCTGCACCGCGTCCTGCACGTCCGGTCGTTGTTTGATCACACCCACACAGTTGACCACGACGTCCGGCCGCAGGTCGTCGATGAGCTGCCTGACCTGGCCGAAGCGGGTCGCGTCGACGGCCGTGGTGATCCGGTCGAGCAGGCGCTGGGGGTACCACCCCGCGCGGTCCTCGATGCTCCGGGCGACACCGTGCACGTCGAGGTCCGGATCGTCGCCGAGCTCGCGGATGACCGCGTGACCGAGCATGCCGGTGACGCCGACGACGAGGACGCGTCGCGCCGGGCGCGGTTCCTCCACGCCGGGGCCGCTGCGGCGGCGGGGGACCAGTTCCGGTCGCCGGCCACCGGTATGGGTGCTCATGCCGTTACGACCGCCGCCGCCGCGGCCTCGACCTGTGCCCGCACCTCGGGCAGCGTCAGCAGCAGCGCCTCGATCTCCGGTACGGACAGTCGCCGGGCGTTGTGCGAGTGGAAGTCGGCCATGTTGCCGCTCTCGACGTCGCCCTCCTCGAAGTAGAGGGAGTAGTTGAGGTCGCGGCTGTCCACCGGCACCCGGAGGAACTCGCCGAGATCCTCGACGTGGGCGAGCTCCTCGCGGCTGGCCAGGGTCTCGTACAGCTTCTCCCCGTGCCGGATGCCGAGCACGTTGAACTTCGCCGGGACCCGGAACAGGTTGCACAGCGCGGTGGCCAGATCGCCGATGGTGCAGGCGTCGGCCTTGCGAATGAAGACGTCACCCGGCTGGCCGTGCCGGAAGGCGTGCTCGACCAGGTCGACCGACTGGGGCAGGGACATCAGGAAGCGGGTCATCGTCGGCTCGGTGACCGTCGGCAGCCCGCCCCGCAGGATCTGCTCGATGAACAGCGGGATCACCGATCCGCGCGAGTACATGACGTTGCCGTAGCGCACGCAGCAGACCCGGGTACGAGCTTCGGGATTGTTGCGGGAGTGCGCCTGCGCGACCTTTTCCATGAGGGCCTTGGTCATGCCCATCGCGTTGACCGGATAGACGGCCTTGTCGGTGCTCAGCAGCACCAGCGCCTCGACGCCGACCCGCTCACAGGCGTCCACCACGTTCGCGCTGCCGAGCACATTGGTCCGCACGGCCTCCAGCGGAAAAAACTCGCACGAGGGGACCTGCTTGAGAGCCGCAGCGTGAAAGACGAACTCCATTCCCCGCGCGGCCTTGAGCACACTGTCGTAGTCCCGGACGTCACCGACGTAGTAGCGGACCCGGTCGTCGCCGAGGCGGTGCCGCATCGCGTCCTGTTTCGACTCGTCACGGCTGAGTACGCGCACCTCGGCCGCCCCGGCGTCGAGCAGTCGGGAGACCATCGTCTGGCCGAAGGATCCGGTGCCACCGGTGATCAGGAATCGCCGGTCCGAAAGCGAGGAAACCACATCTTCTCCTGCCTGTTTCCCGGGAGGCCATCCACGGGAATCGGATTCTCGTCGAACGCGACCCTACGCGCGGATAAGTGGCACCGTGACCTCTTCCGCTAAACGGAATTGGAGTCGCGTTCGACTGTCCATGGCGGTCGTCGGCAGATATGCGAACAAGGCTCGGCGTTGTTGAAATAGCCGTTCGGCCCCGCGCTGTCGACGCGCCGAAGTCGTTAGCGCTGAAGACGGAGTTGGCCTTCTGGAAAGGTGGTATGCGTACTCCATGCCAAAAGTTGCTCTCCACGCGGCGCACCCGCGCCCCGGTGCTTCCGACCTGACTACCGGCCGGGAAACACTTCGGGAAGGCACTGCGACACGGCGACCCTATGATCGTTGGAAGCGGCTTCTCGACGTCCTCGGCGCTCTTCTCGTTCTGGTGCTCGGCGCTCCCGTGCTGGCGCTGGTGGCACTGGTCGTGCTGGTGACGCACGGACGTCCGGTGCTGTTCCGGCACACCCGCCCCGGGCTGCACGGCAAACTGTTCGAGGTGGTCAAGTTCCGGACGATGCGCCATCCCGACCCGGACCGGGGGCTGGTGAGCGACGCGGATCGCCTGACCCGGGTGGGCCGCTGGTTGCGGGCCAGCAGCCTCGACGAGCTGCCGGAGTTCTGGAACGTGCTGCGGGGCGAGATGAGCGTGGTCGGTCCCCGCCCGCACCTCGTCCGCTACCTCAGCCTCTACAACCCGGAACAGGCCCGCCGGCACGACGTGCGGCCGGGCATCACCGGGCTGGCCCAGGTGCGTGGCCGCAACGCGCTGGACTGGGACGCGAAGTTCACCTACGACGTCGAGTACGTCGACCGCCGCTCGTTCCTGCTGGACCTGCGGATCGTCCTGGCCACCATATGGGTGGTGCTCAGCCGCCAGGGAATCTCCGCGCCGGGCGCGGCCACCTGGCACGAGTTCACCGGCAACGCGCCCTCGCAGGCGACCGCCGAACACGACTCCGCCCACCGGCGATGAACCGGGTCCTGCTCCTGGGCGCCGGTGGATTCCTCGGCCGACACATCCGGACGGCGCTGGCCGCCCACACCACCGTCCGGTCGATCACCCGCGCGGAGTGTGACCTGGTCCGGGTCGAGCTGCGGGACCTGACCGCGTTGGTCGCCCGGGAACGACCGGACGTGGTGGTGACGGCGGCCGGGCGGATCGTCGGCTCCGGGTACGACTTCGTGCAGGCGCACGTCGTCGCGACCGCGAAACTGATCGAGGCGGTGGCCGCCGCCGCCCCCGGAGCCCGCCTGATCCGGATCGGCTCGGCCGCCGAGTACGGCACCGTGCCGCACGGTCTCGCCGTCGACGAGGACTACCCGGGCACACCCGTCAGCGAGTACGGGCTGAGCCACCTGGCCGCCACCCGGCTGGCGGAACTGGCCGGTGGGGCCGGCCGCCTCGACACGATGGTGTTGCGGATCTTCAACCCGGTCGGGCCGGGAATGCCGCCGGGGAACGTGCTCACTCGGGTGACCGCGATGGTGAGGTCGGCGGTCGCCACCGGAATGGAGGAGATCGCCGTGGGCCTGCACGACACGTACCGGGACTTCGTCGACGTGCGGGACGTCGCCACGGCGGTCCTCGCGGCGGCGCGCTCCCGGCCGGGGCCCGCGCGGGTCTTCAACGTGGGCAGCGGAAAGGCGGTGGCGACCCGCGAGGTCGTCCAGCTGCTGGCCGAGGTGTCCGGCTTCACCGGCGAGATCCGCGACGGCAGCTTCGCGCCGGACGCCAGCCGCTCAGCCGCGGTGCCCTGGATGTGCGCCGACATCGAGCGCGCGAGCCGGGTGCTCGGGTGGGCGCCCGCGTACGACCTCGGTGAGTCGCTGACCACGCTGTGGCAGGCCGATGGCGAGCAGTCCGCGCGCCCTGTCGCCGGCTCCGCGGCGAGGTGAGGCCGATGCGGATCGGTCTGCTCACCCAGTGGTTCGACCCGGAGCCGGGCGCCGCCGCGCTCCCCGGGATGCTCGCCCGGGCCCTCGCCCGCCGAGGGCACGAGGTCCAGGTCCTCACCGGCTTCCCCAACTACCCGACCGGCGAGTTGGCGCCCGGCTACCGGGTGACCCGCCGCCTCGACGAGGTCGACGGCACGACCCGGATCCGCCGGGTGGCCCTCTATCCCAGCCATGACCGCTCCGCGCTGCGACGGATGGCGAACTACGGCTCCTTCGCCGCCTCCGCGCTGCTCTCCGGCACACCGGCGCTGCGCGGCCTGGACGCCCTCTGGGTCGGCAACTCACCGATCAGCGTCGCCCTGCCGATGTGGTTCACCCGGTACGTGCAGCGGGTGCCGGTGCTCCTGCACGTCCTGGACCTGTGGCCCGACAGCGCGGTGGCCAGCGGCTTCATCGGCACCGACCGGGTCTCGCGGATGATCGAGCGGGGCATGGCCAGTTGGTGCGGTGGGATGTACCGCAGCGCCGGCCGGGTCGCGTACGTCTCGCCCGGCGCCGCCGACCTGCTCGCCAGCCGAGGCGTGCCCCGGGAGAAGCTCGTCCACATTCCGGTCTGGGCCGACGAGACACCGCGTACCGGCGTCGTGGACCTACGCGCCGAACTCGGGCTCCGTGAGGACCAGGTGGTGCTGGTGTACGCCGGCACGCTCGGCGAGGCGCAGGGGCTCGACTCGCTCATCGACGCCTGCGTCCGGATCCGCGACCCGCGGCTGGTCTGCCTGATCGCCGGCTCCGGCACCACGGAGGAGCGGCTACGCCGCCGGGCCGAGGAGGCGAACGCGACACACGTGCGTTTCCTCGGGCGGGTGCCCCGGGAGCGGATGCCCGCCCTCATGGCCACCGGCGACGCGCACTACGTGAGCCTGCGACCGGGCGGCATGTCCGCGTACACGATGCCGAGCAAGGTGCAGGCCACCCTCGCCGCCGGTCGGGCCCTGCTGGTCGCCGCGGAGGGGGACGCCGCCGCTGTGGCGCGGGACAGCGGTGCGGGTATCACCGCCCGCCCGGGTGACCCCGACTCCATCGCCGACGCCCTGCGGGAACTCTGCGACCTGGGCCGGGAAAAGCTAGAGCTGCTCGGCCAGGCCGGACAGGCGCACTACAACCGGGTCTTCTCCGTCGCCGCCGGTGCCGAACGGGTCGAGCGGGCGCTGTGCGAGGCGGTGGAGAGCCACCGGCGGCGCTGACCCCGGTGCAGCACGGTCCAGAGCGTGGGCAGCTCGTCCAGACTGGTGGCGCGTAGCCAGCGCCCGAGCGGGGTGGGTCGATCGCGATCTTCGACCAGGCCGAGGCTCACGTTGCGAACTCGGCCTCGTGCAGTTCCTGGCCTCGACGGGGCGAGCTGTAGAGTCGCGACGGCCGGTCGGCGAGGGAAGAACGGCCGGACCTGCGAGGGGATGGCGCGTGCTGCACCTGAGGGTGATCGCCCCGGACAGCAGGTCGACGGAGGTCGTCGACCTGCTGTCCGCAGAGGCGGGGGTGACTCACCTTGCCGTGCTGCCTGGTGCCGCCCGGCAACCGCAGGGTGATCTCATCCTCTGCGACGTGGTGCGGGAGAGCGCCGACCGCGTGCTGCGGGGGTTGCGGCGGATCGGCGTGGACACCAGCGGCGGCATCGCGGCCGAGGACATCGAACTGACCATCTCCGCGTCGGCCGACCGGGCGGCGGACCGGGCACCGGGCAGTGGCGCGGACGCGGTGGTCTGGGACGAGATCGCCGCGAAGACCGGCGAGCAGACGGAACTGTCCGGCACGTACCTCGTGCTGATCGTGGTGGCCACCATGATCGCCGGCATCGGGGTGCTGCTGGACCAGCCGATTCTCATCGTCGGGGCGATGGTCGTCGGTCCGGAGTTCGGCCCCCTCGCCGCGCTGTGCGTAGCGTTGCTGCGCCGCCGGCTCGGGGTGATCGGCCGCTCGGTGCAGGCTCTCGTGGTCGGCTTCCTGGCGGCCATGGTGGCGACCGTGCTGAGCACCTGGGCGCTGACCGCAGCCGGCCTGGTCAGTCGGGAGATGCTGCTCGCCGAACGGCCACTCACCGACTTCATCTGGCGGCCGGACGCGCTGTCCTGGGTGGTCGGTCTACTCGCCGACGTGGCCGGGATGCTCTCGCTGACGTCGAAGAAGTCCGGCAGCCTGGTCGGGGTGCTGATCTCGGTGACCACGGTCCCGGCCGCGGCGAACGTGGCGGTGGCCGCCGCCTACGGAGTGTGGGACGAAGCGGGCGGCTCGGCCCTCCAACTGGTGATCAACCTGTGTGCGATCGTCCTGGCCGGACTGCTCACCCTCGTGGTGCAGCAGGTCTGGTGGTGGGGTGTGGCTCGCCGGTCCCGTCGTCCAGCAACCGGGTGAGCAGCGTCCGCAACGGGATCGACTCACCGTCGCGGCCACCGGCCCCGACCACCAACGGCGCCGGACTCGGCTCCGGGTCAGCGCCGAACAGCCGGGCCCGCAGACCGCCCGGCACGGTCAGCAGGTGGAACCGACCGGCCACGTCCACCGCCCGGGTCTCGGCCCGGTCGACGTACCAGCCGGTCAGCCTGGTCCGGTAGCGCCCGCGCCCGTCGTAACCCCGGGCGGCCAGCCGGGTGGGGCGCAGCCCCCGCCGGGTCGCCTCGGCCACGAACCAGGCCACCAGCTTCGCTGCCTCGGCCTGCTCGGCGGCCCGCCGCCGCGCGTCCGCGTCGGCGTGCGCCCGCACCGCCTGCTGCTGCTTCTCCCGCCACGTCCGGCCGTCCGGCTCAGTCACGACGCCGACGGTACGCGACGCGGCTCAGTCGAGTACGGCCCGCAGGGTGCGTCGGGCGATCGCAGCCATCACCAGGTTGGTATCGACGTGGTACGGCAGCGCGTTTATCGCTCGCTGTAGCGCCCATCCGCGCCCGCGCTCCCACGTCGCATCGTCCACGCCGAGCGCCCGCCGGTACGTCTCCCGCGACCCGGCGTCGAACAGGTTCCATGCCGGCATCAGGCCCACCGCCGGGTCGCCCACGTCGACAGCGCCCAGATCGATGACCGCGGCCAGCCGGCCGTCGCGCACCAGCAGGTTCCCCGGCATCAGGTCGGCGTGGATCCACAGTCGGCCACCTGAAACCGGGGGATGGCCCGGCAGCGGTCCCACACCCCGGCGAGGCGAGCGGTGTCGGTGAGCTGGACGCTGCTGGCCAGGGCCGACCGCAGACCGTCGTCCTGATCGCCCAGCGGGCCGCCCCGGACCAGACCCGGCCGCCGAGGTCGATGGCGTGCAGGGCGGTGACGACGCCGGCCAGGTCCCGGGCCGAACGCGTTCAGGTCGCCGAAGCGGCCGGGGTGGATCGGCCGCGAGATCATCACCCCGACCGCGCAGCCACGCGAGCGCATTACCCGCCAGCCCCGCACCCCGGTGCCCGGTGCCCGCACCCCGGTGCCCGCGCCGATCTTGCAGCTTCAGTCGTCGAGATAGGCCGAATGCGGGCTTATGTCGGGACAGTAAGTGCAAGATCGACGGAGGAGGGCAGCTCGGCTTCGTCGATCATGGAGTTGTGGTGCCTGGCTTAGCGCTATGCGGGCGATTTGTCACCCACCACAACTCCATGATCGACGGGGCAGCGCGGGGGTCAGGCCAGGCCGGCGCGGCGCAGGGCTTCGGCCATCGCGTCGTTGGCCGGCGCCGGCGCGCCCTGCCGCTGCCCGCCGCGACCACCCTGCCCGCCGCCGCGACCGCCTTGGCCACCACGACTGTCCTGCCCACCACGACTGTCCTGCCCACCGCGACTGTCCTGTCCGCCGCGACCGGCCTGGCTTTCGCGACCGGCCTGGCCGCTGCCTCGGCCACCCTGCGGCGCGCGCTGCGCCGGGCCGCCACGGCCCTCCTGGCTCGCCCGACCACCGCCGCCACCACCGGCGGCGGCGGGTTCGTCGTCCAGGCGCAGGGTCAGCGAGATCCGCTTGCGGGGTACGTCCACGTCGAGCACCCGGACCTTGACCACGTCGCCGGACTTCACCACCTCGCGGGGGTCCTTCACGAAGGTCCGGGACATCGCCGAGACGTGCACCAGACCGTCCTGGTGAACTCCGACGTCGACGAACGCGCCGAACGCGGCCACGTTGGTGACCACGCCCTCCAGCACCATCCCCGTCGTCAGGTCGCTGATCTTCTCCACCCCCTCGACGAAGGTGGCGGTGCGGAACTCCGGGCGGGGATCCCGGCCCGGCTTCTCCAACTCGGCGAGGATGTCGGTGACGGTGGGGAGGCCGAACCGGTCGTCGACGAAGTCGGTGGCCCGCAGCCCGCGCAGGATGCCGCTCTTGCCGATCACCGAGCGCAGGTCCTGCCCCGTGGTGGAGAGGATGCGGCGCACCACCGGGTACGCCTCGGGGTGCACGCTGGAGGAGTCCAACGGGTCGTCGCCACCGGGGATGCGCAGGAAGCCGGCGCACTGTTCGAACGCCTTCGGCCCGAGCCGCGCCACCTTCTTCAACTCGGTACGCGTACGGAACGGCCCGTTGGCGTCCCGGTGCAGCACGATGTTCTCGGCCAGGCCGGCGCCGATCCCGGAGACCCGGGTCAGCAGCGGCGCGGAGGCGGTGTTGACGTCCACCCCGACCGCATTCACGCAGTCCTCCACGACCGCGTCCAGCGACCGGGACAGCTTCACCTCGGACAGGTCGTGCTGGTACTGGCCGACGCCGATCGAGCGCGGGTCGATCTTGACCAGCTCCGCGAGGGGGTCCTGGAGGCGGCGGGCGATGGAGACCGCTCCGCGCAGCGACACGTCCATCCCGGGCAGCTCCTGGGAGGCGTACGCGGAGGCGGAGTAGACCGACGCGCCGGCCTCGGAGACCATCACCTTGGTCAGGCCGAGCTGCGGGTGCCGGGCGATCAGATCACCGGCGAGCTTGTCGGTCTCGCGGGAGGCCGTGCCGTTGCCGATCGCAATCAGCTCCACCCCGTGCGCCCCGGCCAGCCGGGCGAGGGTCTCCACCGACGCGTCCCACTGCCGGCGCGGCTCGTGCGGATAGATCGTGTCGGTGGCGACCACCTTGCCGGTGGCATCCACAACGGCCACCTTCACGCCGGTCCGCAGGCCCGGGTCCAGGCCCATCGTGGGGCGGGTGCCGGCCGGCGCGGCGAGCAGCAGGTCCCGCAGGTTGGTGGCGAAGACCCGGACGGCCTCCTCCTCGGCCGCCTGCCACAGCCGCATCCGCAGGTCCGCGCCGAGGTGGATGAGGATCCGGGTACGCCACGCCCAGCGGACCGTGTCGGTCAGCCAACGGTCGGCCGGGCGGCCCGCGTCGGACACCCCGAACCGGCCGGCGATGGCCGCCTCGTACCGGGTCGGGCCGGTCGGTACGGCGTCCGCCTCGCCCGCCTCCTCCGACTCCATGGTCAGGTCGAGCACGCCCTCCTTCTCGCCCCGGAACATCGCCAGGATCCGGTGCGAGGGCAGCTTCGGGTACGGCTCGGAGAAGTCGAAGTAGTCGGCGAACTTCGCGCCGGCCGTCTCCTGACCCTCGCGTACCCGGGAAACCAGCCGGCCCCGCGACCACATCTGCTCGCGCAGCGTGCCGATCAGGTCGGCGTCCTCCGCGAAGGTCTCGATGAGAATGGCCCGGGCGCCCTCCAGCGCGGCGGCGGCGTCGGCGACGCCCTTGTCCTCGTCGACGAACCCGGCGGCGGTGGCCTTCGGGTCCTGACCCGGGTCGGCCAGCAGCGTCTCGGCCAACGGGGCCAGCCCGGCCTCGCGGGCGATCTGCGCCCGGGTCCGCCGCTTCGGCTTGTACGGGAGGTAGATGTCCTCCAGTCGGGACTTCGAGTCGGCGGCCATGATCTGCGCTTCCAGGGCCTCGTCGAGCTTGCCCTGGGTGCGGATCGACTCCAGCACCGCGGCCCGCCGCTCGTCCAGCTCGCGCAGGTAGCGCAGCCGCTCCTCCAGGGTGCGCAGCTGGGTGTCGTCGAGCAGGCCGGTGGCCTCCTTGCGGTAGCGGGCGATGAACGGCACTGTGGCGCCGCCGTCGAGCAGCTCCACGGCCGCCCGCACCTGACGCTCGGCCACGCCGAGCTCGTCGGCGATCCGGTGATGAACAGACTGGGTCACGATCTCGATCCGCCTTCGGGATTGGGTACCGGTTGCATTCTGCCGGGCGGCCCCGGTCGCTGTCGCCGCGCCCGGCCCAGGGCGGCAGACCGAACCGCGGCGCCCGGCCGGGGTGACCAGCGGCGGTCCCGTCGGGCCTGCGCTAGCGTTGCGATCATGGAATCTGCTGCGGAGCCGCGCGCCCGGCGGCTCTTCGGCGGCAGCGCCCGGGCCCTCGGCGACCTCACGGCCAACCCGTTCCGTGCCGACCGGGACCGGATCGTCGGCTCGCCGTTCTTCGCCCGCCTCGGTGGTGTCACCCAGGTGATCAGCCCGGTCGGCTCCGGGCTGCTGGTGCACAACCGGCTCACCCACAGCCTCAAGGTCGCCCAGGTGGCCCGGGCGATCGCCGAGCGGTTGGGAGCCGACGAGCGCTGGCGTGACCTGCTGGACAAGCTCGGCGGCTGCGACCCCGACGTGGTGGAGGCGGCGGCGCTCGCCCACGACCTCGGCCACCCGCCGTTCGGGCACCTGGGGGAGCGGGTGCTGGACCGGCTGGCCCGCCAGCGTCTCAGCCTCTCCGACGGTTTCGAGGGCAACGCGCAGTCGTACCGCATCGTCACCAGCACCGAGATCCGGGGCGCGGCCACCACCGGGTTGGACCTGACCGCGGCGGTCCGCGCGGCGATGCTGAAGTACCCGTGGACCCGCCTGGACCACCCGGACCCGCACCCGCGCACCATGGACCCGCCGCCGCGCGGCGCCACCCCGCCGCCGGACGACCCGGAGAGCGGGTCGTCGAAGTTCGGCGCGTACCGGACCGAGCTGGACGACCTGCGGCAGGCCCGGGCACCGTTCGCCGACCGCATCCCGGACTGGCAGCAGACCGTGGAGGCGTCCGTGATGGACACCGCCGACGACATCGCGTACGCCATCCACGACGTGGAGGACTTCTACCGGGTCGGGGTGCTTCAGCAGGGTTCGGTCTCCGCGGAGTTGATGGCCTGGCAGCGCGAGAGCGGGCAGCTGCGGGCGATCACCGACGCGGCACTGGCCACGGCTGCCCGGCGACCCGGGGCGGCGATCGAGCGGCTACGCCGACAGCTGCACCGCAAGGACGCCTGGATCGCCGACGACGACGCGTTCGCCGCCGCCGTCGAGCACGTCCGCGAGGAGTTGGTGGACGGGCTGCTCGCGATGCCGTTCGACGGCTCGATCGAGGCCGAGCAGTACGTGGCCCGGTTCTCCGCCCGCTGGTCCACCCGCTTCGTCGAGGCGATCACGGTCACCGAACAGCCGTCGGTGCGCTCCGGCCACGTGCTGCTGGGCTGCGCCCAGTGGCACGAGGTGCAGGTGCTCAAGTTCGTCCACCACCGGTTCGTGCTGGCCCGCCCGGACCTCGCCCTGCACCAGCGCGGCCAGGCCCGGCTGCTGGGCACCCTGGTCGAGGCGCTCTGGGAGTGGCTGCTCGACCCGGAGGAGGAGTCCCGGCTGCCCCGCCGGTTGCACGACCTGGTCGAGCTGGCCGAGGCGGAGCTGCACCCGCGTACCCCGGACCGGATCGGTCGCGCCCGGGGCCGGGCCATCGTCGATTTCGTCGCGCAGCTCACCGACGGTCAGGCGGTGGCCATGCTCGACGCGCTCTCCGGCCGGTCCGGCGCGCTCTGGACCGACGCGTTCGTGCTCTGACCCGACGGCCGCCTCAGGCGACGGCCTGCCACCACCCGTCGACGGCGGGCGGCTCGTCGACGACGACCCGCTCGCCGGGGCGGGGCACGGCGAGGCGGACGTCGCGGGCCTTCGCCTCGGCCCACAGTCGGTCGACCGGCTCGGACCAGTCGTGCAGGGCCAGGTTGAACGTCGCCCAGTGCACCGGCACGAACAGCCCGCCGCGCAGGTCGAGGTGGGCGCTGACCGCCTCCTCCGGGAACATGTGGATCGTCGGCCAGGCCCGGTCGTACGCGCCGATCTGCATCAGCGTCACGTCGAACGGCCCGTGCTCGGCGCCGATCTCGGCGTACCCGTCGAAGTAACCGGAGTCGCCGGTGTAGAAGACCTTGCGGCGCGCCCCGGCCACCACCCACGAACTCCAGAGCGTGCCGTCGCGGCGCAGCCCGCGTCCGGAGAAGTGCTGGGCGGCGGTGGCGGTGATCTCCAGGCCGGCCACCCGGTGCGACTCGGACCAGTCCAGCTCGATGATCCGTTCGGCGGGCACGCCCCAGCGGTCCAGGTGCGCGCCCACTCCGAGCGGCACCAGGAACGGCGCGGACTGTCCGGCGAGCAGCGCCCGCACGGTGGCCATGTCGAGGTGGTCGTAGTGGTCGTGCGAGATCAGGATGGCGTCCAGCGGGGGCAGTTCGTCGATGCCCACCGGCGGCTCGTGCAGCCGGCGTGGGCCGACCAGACCCGAGGGAGAGCACCGCTCGCTCCAGACCGGGTCGAGCAGCACCCGCCGGCCCTCGATCTCGATCAGCGTCGAGGCGTGGCCGTACCAGACGATGTTGAGCTCGTCGGCGGCCTCCGGCCCGTCGGCGCTGGGGCGCAGCAGCGGGACGGCCGCGGTCGGACGCCGCTTCTGCTTGCCGAAGATCAGCTCGCGGACCAGGTTGCGCCCCGGCTCGGCGACCATCGTGCGGGTGCCGGCCCGGTTGTGGAAGGTCCCCTCGCGGAACTGCGGCGAGCGGGCCGCCCGTTCGGCCCGTGCCCCGCTGAGCCGGCCACCCAGGGCCGCCGGCACATCCCGGGCGACCCAGGCCAGGCCGGCCAGCGCGGCCAGGCCGGCGACGCCCCGCATCCGCCGCCCGAGCGACCGTTCGACGTCCATGTTCTGCGCTCGTGCCATTGCCGTCCCTCCGACGTGTCCGCCTTACACGGTAGTCACCCGGACCGACCCGTGCCTCGGTGGTCGCCACGCCGGGTCGGCCGCCGGCAGCGGCGACCGACCCGGGACAAGTTCCTAGCCGCCGTTGCTGGGGCGCCGGGCGGTGATCCGGAACGTCTTGCCCACGCCCGCGATCCGGTCCACCGCCGCCAGGAACTTCGGGCCCATGGCGGCACGGGCCTGCACCGCCGGGTGGGTCGCGCCGAAGTCCTCCGGGTTGGCCTGCCCGTCGGCGAAGAGGGCGTAGGTGAGCACCGCCGCGCCGGAGCGGTCGAAGATCACACCGGCCTCGTGCCGGGCGTCGGCGTACCAGCCGGCCTTGGTGGCGATCCGGGCCCGCTCGTCGGAGGACATGGTGCGCCGGATGCCGTCGGTGAACGCCACCGGGGAACGCAGGAGGCCCAACAGGTACGTCGTGGAGGCGGGGGAGAGCAGCGTGCCGGCGACCAGGGCGCGCAGCAGGTCGTGCGTCTCCCGGGGGGTGCTGGTGCCGAGGAAGAACCGGTTCGGGTTGGCCACCGGCTGGACCTGGGTGTTCGGGAAGCCCTTGGCGACCAGGATGGAGTTGATCTCGGCGGCCGGGGCGACCAGCCCGTACAGCCGCACCGCCGTGTCGTCCGAGACGGTCAGCAGGTTGGCCAGCACGTGCCCGATGGTGACCAGGCTCGGGTACGCGCCGTCCAGGCTGAAGATGCCGTCGCCGCCCGGCACGACGATCGCCGCACTCACCTCGACCTGCTGGTCCAGGGTGAGCAGCCCTCGGTCGACCTTGTCGAGCACCGCCGTGGCGACGGCGATCTTGTTGACGCTGTACGCCTCGATCCGGCGGTCCGCGTCAGCCTCGACCGCTACCACCGGCGCACCGGCCGGGTCGGCGACGCTGACGTACGCCTGCCAGTTGCCGCCGGCCTCGGCGCTGTGCTTGGCGAAGACGGAAGCGACCCGACGGGCGGCCCGAGCAGGGGTGGTCGGCGACGCCTCGGTGGACTCGGCTGCGCTCGCCGGGGCGGCGGCGCCCAGCACGGTGCCGGCGGTGGCCACAGTGCCCAGTCCGAGTGCCGTTCTGCGGTTCAGTCGCATGGTCAATCGTCTCCCCGATCGTGGTGTGCCTGAGCGCTTGCTGGCCCACCACCCTAGGCGAGTTGATCGACGCACGATGCCCCCGAATATGTCCCGAACAGTCCCGAACAGGTCAGCCGAACCGTCGGCGCAGTGCGGCGCCCACCGCACCAACCGGTCCGAACACGATTTTCCGCAGGTCAGGCAGGTGGCCGCCGCGGACCGCCTCGCCGGAGGGGTTCGGGGCGAAGACCGAGCCGTCATGTGCGGCGACTGACCGTCCACTCAGGCCGGCAGCCCGCATCAGCGGCCCGACGAGGACGTCGTAGACCCCCGGCAGGACTGTGAAGCCGGCCCGCAGCACCACATTGAGCCGGCCCACCGAGACCTCCCGGCGGGGTCGGTCCACACAGTGCACGATGGCCCGCGCCACCCGCTGCGGGCTGGTGATCGGCGGCGGAGGCCGCCCGATCCGGCCCAGGTAGTTGGCCGCCTGCTGGTACACCGGAGTGTCCACACTGCCCGGGTTGACCAGACACACCCGGATCTCCGGGCTGTCCCGCAACTCCTGCTGAACCGTCCGAACCAGACCCTGCAACCCCCACTTGCTCGTCACGTACGCGCTCATGTACGGCGCGGTGATGTGCCCGAGCAGAGAACCGGTGAGAATCACCGTGCCAGCCCCAGCGGCCCGGAAGTGCCGCAGCGCCACCCGCACCGAACCGGCCGCGCCGAGCAGGTCGGTCCGTACCACCTGGTCGAAGACCCGTTGCGGCAACTCGTCGAAGCGACCGTAGGCCATCACCGCCGCCGTGTGCACCCACACGTCGACACGGCCGAAGCGGTCGATCGCGGCCTCCGCGAGCGCGTCCAGCGCGTCCGGCTCGGTCAGGTCGGTCGGCACGGGCAGCACGTCGACGTCGGCGCACTCGGCGCGTACCTCGGCCAGGGTCGTGGCGGCGCGGGCGGCGAGGACCAGGCGGTCGCCGCGCTCGGCGAACGCCCGGGCCGTCGCCCGGCCTATGCCGCTGGTCGCGCCAACGATCACGACCACCCGGCTCACGGCACTCTCGCACTCATGGTGCGAGCACGACCTTGATGCAGCCGTCTTCCTTCTTCTGGAACATCTCGTACGCCTGGGGCGCCCGGGCCAGCGGCATCCGGTGGGTGCGCAGATCCTCCACGCCCAACGGGTCGTCGTCGCCGGAGAGCAACGGCAGGATCTCGTCGGTCCACCGGCGCACGTGACACTGCCCCATCCGCAACTGGATGCCCCGATCGAACATCTCCATCAACGGCATCGGGTCCGCCTCGCCGCCGTACACCCCGGAAACCGATACGGTGCCGCCACGGCGAACCCCCTTGACCGCGGCGTGCAGGACGGACAACCGGTCCATGCCGACCCGGTCGGTCATCGCCTGCGCCAGCTTGTCCGGAAGTACGCCGACCGCGGCGTGGGCAAGCTTCCCCACCGGCGACCCGTGCGCCTCCATCCCCACCGCGTCGATCACCGCGTCCGGGCCCCGGCCGTCGACCAGGTCGATCAACGCGCCCGGCACGTCGGACAGTTGGCTCACGTCGATCACCTCGATGCCGTGCCGGCGGGCCAGCTCCAGCCGCTCCGGCACGAGGTCCAGCCCGATCACCCGGCCCGCGCCGAGGTGACGGCCGATCCGCGCGCAGAACTGCCCGACCGGACCCAGACCGAAGACGGCCAGGGTGCCGCCCGGCGGGGTGTCGGCGTACTTCACCGCCTGCCAGGCGGTGGGCAGGATGTCGGACAGGTAGAGGTAGCGCTCGTCGGCGCCGGTCTCCGGGATCTTGATCGGCCCGAAGTGGGCCTGCGGGACACGCAGGTACTCGGCCTGCCCGCCCGGCACCGAACCGTAGAGCGAGGTGTAGCCGAACAGGGACGCGCCCTTGCCCTCGCTGGTGACCTGGGTGGTCTCGCACTGCGCGTAGAGCTGGCGCGAGCACATCCAGCAACTGCCGCAGGCGATGTTGAACGGCACCACCACCCGGTCGCCCGGCTTGAGCCCGGTCACCTCCGACCCGACCTCCTCGACGATGCCCATCGGCTCGTGGCCCAGGACGTCGCCCGGCTTCAGGTACGGCCCGAGCACCTCGTACAGGTGCAGGTCGGAACCGCAGATCGCGGTGGAGGTGATTTTCACGATCGCGTCGGTTGGTTCCTCGATCCGGGGGTCCGGGACTTCCTCGACCCGTACGTCCCGCTTGCCCTGCCAGGTGAGCGCCTTCATGTCCTCATCCCCTTCACGCTGCCGTCTCGAAGGACTGCTACCCGGGCTCGAGCACTTGAACCTGGCCGCCCGTCCCTGGCCTGTGGTCGTGGTTCCTGCGTCCTCCCTCCCGGGTCTGTCGGTGGCGGGTCTGTCGGTGGCCGGGGTTGTCGCTGGTTGCGCTGGGGCTGGGGGCGACCGTCCCCGGCTTCGGGCGGTCGGGCTTGATCCCTACACCGGGGACGGTCGCCCCCAGCCCTCGTGGATTTTGTCCGCCGGCGCGTTGCCGGCGGAGCAGCTCAGCCCTGGTGCGTTCGCAGGGCGGGCACGCATCTTGTCGTGCCGGCACGGGGGCCGCGCGGCCTTGATCCACTCGAGTTCCTTGAAGTCGCGGTATCCCAGGCCCGGCAACAGGCCGACTTCCTGAAACCCGAGTGGATCATCGCGATGCGCGACGGGTGGGGGCTGTGCGCGACGAAGCAGACGGCGGCGCGACGGGTGGTGCCAGCCCCAGCCCCACCGCAACCGAAGCCCGAAGCCCGGAGCCGGAGCCGGAGGCCGAGCCCAAAGCCCGCAGCCGCGAGAAAGCAAGACCGCCGTACCCCGAGGAAAGCGGGGTACGGCGGTCTGGTGTCGTGCGGCGGGCCTCAGGAGCCGGGGGTGTTGTTCGCCCCCTTGGCGGTGGCCGCGAGGTAGTCGCGGTTGAGCCGGCCGATGGTGTTCAGCGGGATGCCCTTCGGGCAGGCCGGGGTGCACTCGCCGGCGTTGGTGCAGCCGCCGAAGCCGGCCTCGTCGTGCGCGTCGACCATGCCGATCACCCGGGTGTAGCGCTCGGGCTGGCCCTGCGGCAGCAGGGAGAGCTGGGTGAGCTTGGCGGCGGTGAAGAGCATGCCGGAGCCGTTCGGGCAGGCTGCCACGCAGGCGCCGCAGCCGATGCAGGCGGCCGACTCGAAGGCGGCGTCGGCGTTGGCCTTGGCGACCGGGGTGGAGTGGGCCTCGGGCGCGCTGCCGGTCGGCGCGGTGACGTAGCCACCAGCCGCGATGATCGTGTCGAAGGCGCTCCGGTTGACGACCAGGTCCTTGACCACCGGGAAGGCGCTGGCCCGCCACGGCTCGATGTCGATCGTCTCGCCGTCCTTGAACTGCCGCATGTGCAGCTGGCACGCGGTGGTGCCGCGCTGCGGCCCGTGCGCGTCGCCGTTGATCATCAGGCCGCACATGCCGCAGATGCCCTCGCGGCAGTCGTGGTCGAACGCCACCGGGTCGTCGCCCGAGAGGATCAGCCGCTCGTTCAGCACGTCGAGCATCTCCAGGAACGACATGTCCGGGGACACGTCGTCGACCGGGTAGGTCACCATCCGACCCTTGTCCTCAGGGCCCTTCTGGCGCCAGATGCGCAGGGTCAGGTTCACTTGTAGCTCCGCTGCGTGGGGTGGACGTATTCGAACTTCAGGTCTTCCTTGTGCAGCACCGAGGGCTCGCCGTCGGCGGTGAACTCCCAGGCCGCCACGTACGCGAACCGGTCGTCGTCGCGCTGCGCCTCACCGTCGGGGGTCTGGTGCTCGGCCCGGAAGTGGCCGCCGCAGGACTCCTCGCGGTGCAGGGCGTCGATGCACATCAGCTCGGCCAGCTCGAAGAAGTCGGCCACCCGGCCGGCCTTCTCCAGCGACTGGTTGAGTTCCTCGCCGGTGCCGGACACCTTGACCCGCTGCCAGAACTGCTCGCGCAGGGCACGGATCTCGTCGATCGCCTTGCGCAGCCCGGCCTCGCTGCGCTCCATGCCGCAGTGTTCCCACATGATCTGGCCCAGCTCCCGGTGGAACGAGTCCACGGTCCGGTCGCCGTCGACAGCGAGCAGCCGCCGGATGCGGTCCTCGACGTCGGTGCGCGCCTCGATCGCCGCCGGGTGGGTGGCGTCGACAGTGTCCAGCCCGCCGGAGGCCAGGTAGTTGGCGATGGTGGTGGGCAGCACGAAGTAGCCGTCGGCGAGGCCCTGCATCAGGGCCGAGGCGCCGAGCCGGTTCGCGCCGTGGTCGGAGAAGTTCGCCTCGCCGATCACGAACAGGCCGGGGATGTTCGACTGGAGGTCGTAGTCGACCCACAGGCCGCCCATCGTGTAGTGCACGGCGGGGTAGATGCGCATCGGCACCTCGTACGGGTCCTCGCCGGTGATCCGCTCGTACATCTCGAGGAGGTTGCCGTACTTGGCCTCGATGGCCTTGCGGCCCAGCCGGCCGATCGCGTCGGCGAAGTCGAGGTAGACGCCGAGCTTGGTCGGCCCGACGCCCCGCCCCTCGTCGCACACGTTCTTCGCGGCACGGGAGGCGATGTCGCGGGGGACCAGGTTGCCGAAGGAGGGGTAGATCCGCTCCAGGTAGTAGTCCCGCTCGTCCTCCGGAATGTCCTTCGGGCTGCGGTCGTCGCCCTTGGTCTTCGGCACCCAGACCCGGCCGTCGTTGCGCAGCGACTCGCTCATCAGGGTCAGCTTCGACTGGTGGTCGCCGGAGACCGGGATGCAGGTCGGGTGGATCTGCGTGTAGCACGGGTTGGCGAAGTACGCGCCCTTGCGGTGCGCGCGCCAGGTGGCGGTGACGTTGCAGCCCTTGGCGTTCGTGGAGAGGTAGAAGACGTTGCCGTAGCCGCCGGAGCCGAGCACCACGGCGTCGGCCATCTCGGTGCTGATCTCGCCGGTGACCATGTCCCGGACGACGATGCCGCGGGCCTTGCCGTCGACGAGGACCAGCTCCAGCATCTCGTGCCGGGTGTTCATCTCCACGTTGCCCAGGCCGATCTGCCGCTCGAGCGCCTGGTAGGCGCCGAGCAGCAGCTGCTGGCCTGTCTGGCCCCGGGCGTAGAAGGTGCGCTGCACCTGGGCGCCACCGAAGGAGCGGGTGTCCAGCAGGCCGCCGTACTCGCGGGCGAACGGCACTCCCTGGGCGACGCACTGGTCGATGATGTTGACCGACACCTCGGCGAGCCGGTGCACGTTCGACTCCCGGGAGCGGAAGTCGCCGCCCTTGACGGTGTCGTAGAAGAGCCGGTGCACGGAGTCGCCGTCGTTGCGGTAGTTCTTCGCCGCGTTGATGCCGCCCTGTGCCGCGATGGAGTGCGCCCGGCGTGGGCTGTCCTGGTAGCAGTAGGACTTGACGTGGTAGCCCTGCTCGGCCAGGGTCGCGGCGGCGGAGCCGCCGGCCAGGCCGGTACCGACCACGATCACTGTCATCTTGCGGCGGTTGGCGGGGTTGACCAGCTTGGCCTCGAAGCGCCGGGTCTCCCAACGCTTCTCGACCGGGCCGGCGGGAGCCTTGGTGTCGGCGATCGGGTCGCCCTCGGTGAAGAGTTCCATGTCAGGACACCAATCCGGTGAGTACGGCGAACGGGACCACCAGGTACCCGGCGCAGAGCAGCACGGCGAAGACCAGAGCCGCGGTACGCGCCCTGCGCTCACCGCGTGGCGTCTGCTGGCCGAGGCTGCGGAACGCGCTGAACGCGCCGTGGCGCAGGTGGAAGCCGACCGCGAGGATGGCGAGGGTGTAGAAGAGCGTGACGTACCAGCGCTCGGGCGCGAAGTCGGCGACGACGTTGCCGTACGGCTTGCTCTCGTCGCCGACCGGGTTCAGCGTGCCGGTGGTCAGGTCCAGCAGGTGGTAGATCACGAAGAGCAGGATGATCACTCCACCCCAGCGCATCGTGCGGGCCGCGTAGCTGCCGTTGACCTTCTTGCGGTGGGCGTACTTGACCGGGCGGGCGGCGCGGGCGCGCCGGGCCAGCACGGTGGCGGCCACGATGTGGGCGACGACCGCCACGACCAGCACGGTGCGCAGGATCCACAGGAACCAGACGCCGGGCAGCAGTGGCTTGCCGATGTCGCGCAGCCAGTGCGCGTAGTGGTCGAACGAGGTCTCCCCCGTGAACACCTTCAGGTTGCCGAGCATGTGGGCGATGAGGAACAGCGCCAGCAGGATGCCCGTCACCGCCATGACGGCCTTGAGGCCGACGTTCGAGCGGATGGGCGACCGAGTCTTCGTGATTACCACAGGACCGACGCTAGGAGCACTTCGATCAGTCGTCCAATGCATCAAACTCGCAGTGTTGATAGCCGTAAGCTATGTAGATGCAGCTCCATCAGCTTCGGTACTTCGTCGCGGTGGCCGAAGTACGACATTTCACCCAAGCCGCCGATCTCGTGGGCATCACCCAGCCTTCTCTCAGTAAGCAAATTCACGCTCTGGAGGCCGACCTCGGAGCCCCACTCTTCGAGCGGGTAAGGGGCAACATCGCCCTCACCGCGGCGGGTGAGGTGCTGCTGCCGTTGGCCACTCGGATCCTCGCCGACGTGGAAACCGCGACCCGGGAGGTCCAGGAGCTGGTCGGGCTGCGCCGGGGCCGGGTCCGGCTCGGGGCCACCCCCAGTCTGGCGACCTCGCTCGCCCCGCCGGTGCTGCGCCGGTTCCGCGACGCGCACCCCACCGTCGACCTGCGCGTCGAGGAGGGAGGCTCGCAGGACCTGGTCCGCGACCTGCTCCGCGGCGACCTCGACCTGGCCCTCATCATCATGCCGGCGCAGGGGGCCGATCCGGGGCTGCGGGTCGACCCGATTCTGCGGGAGAGCCTGGTGGTGGCCTCGGTGGGGGAGGTGCCCACCGCGTCGACGACCGGGGAGCTGCGCATCACCGACCTGCGCGACCAGCCGATGGTGATGTTCCGGGAGGGGTACGACCTGCGCGACGCGACCATCCAGGCGTGCCGGGAGGCGGGCTTCGAGCCCACCTTCGCGGTGGACGGCGGCGAGATGGACGCGGTGCTCAGCTTCGTCGAGGCGGGACTCGGCATCGCTCTCGTGCCCGGCATCGTGTTGGCCCGCCGGCCGGGCGTGCGGATCACCCCGCTCGCCCCGCCCGGGGTGCGGCGGACCATCGCGGTGGCCCGTCGGCGCGACGTCGTACCCACCCACGCCGGTCGGGAGCTACGACGCATCCTGCTCGACTACATCCAGTCGGCGATCAACCTCGGCGAACTGCCCCCCGGCGTCGAGCCACTGACCTGACCCGCCGGGGACCGCTGCCGCGAGGAAGCCGGACAGGGCCGCCGCCGCGACCAGCTCGGCGGCGGCCCTGCGGTCCGGCTCAGCGGCCCTCGGCGTCGTCCATCGCCCGGTAGATCCGCTGCTCGGAGACGGGGTACGGGGTGCCCAGCGCCTGAGCGAAGACGTTCACCCGCAACTCCTCGATCATCCAGCGGATCTGCCGGACGGCCGACTCCTGGCGGCGGGCCGGCGACAGGTTGGCGAGCAGGTCGGCGTACTCCTTCTGCACCACAGCGATCCGGTCCTGCTGCTGGCGGTCGCGCTGCGGGTTGCCGCCCAGCCGCTCCAGCCGACGCTCGATGGCGGTGAGGTAGCGCAGCAGGTCGGGCAGGCGCGCGTACCCGGTCTCGGTGATGAAACCGGCGTGCACCAGCCCGGCGAGCTGGTTGCGGATGTCGGCCAGCGCCGCCACCACGGCGAGGTTGCGGGTCGCGCCGAGCCGCTGCTCGACGGCGTACGCGGCGGCGAGGACCTTGCGGACCCGCTCCATCACCTCGACCACTGTGTCGACCAGGTCGGCGCGGACCTTCTCACGGAGGGCCGCGAAACCGTCGGCGTCCCACGCCGGCCCACCGGCCACGCCGATCAGCCGGTCGATGGCGGCGCCGGCCGCGTCCTCAATCAACTCCTGCACGCCGCCGTGCGGGTTGCGGCTCAACGCCAGCTTCGCCTCGTTGTCCAGCCGCCCCTGCAGGAACCGCGCCGGGGACGGCACGGTGAGCCGCAGCAGCCGGCGGGTGCCGGCCCAGTGCGCCGCCTCCGCCTCGGCGGGGGAGTCGAACACCCGCACCCCGACCGTGGCGCCCTCGTCGACCAGCGCCGGGTAGGCGGTGACCGCGTAACCCGCGCGGACCTGCTCGATGGTCCGGGGCAGTGTGCCGATGCTCCACTCGCGCAGCCCGGTGCGGGCCACCTCCGGCGCGGCGGCCTCCACCACCTGGCGTACCTCCTGGCGGAGTTGGCGTTGCAGGGCCGGCAGGTCCTTGCCCTCGGCGACCGGCTTCTCGTCGTCGCCGAGGACCCGGAACGTCACCCGCAGGTGCGCCGGGAGCTTGCCCGGCTCCCACGCGTCGCGGGGCACTGTCACTCCGGTCATCCGGCGCAGCTGCCGGGTGAGCGCGTCCAGCAGCGACTCCTCGCCGGGAGTGATCGCCGCCAGGGCGGCCCGGGCGTAGTCCGGCACCGGGACGAAGTTGCGGCGGATCGCCTTGGGCAGCGACCGCATCAGCGCGATCACCGTCTCCTCGCGCAGCCCCGGCACCTGCCAGTCGAAGGTCTCCGCCGGCACCTGGTTGAGCAGCGGCAGCGGGATGTCCACGGTGACGCCGTCGTCCGGCGTGCCCGGCTCGAACCGGTAGGTCAGTGGCAGGCTCACCCCGTCGGCCTGCCACTCGTCCGGGTAGTCGTCCTCGTCCACCCCCGGTCGGCCGTCGTTGATGAGCAGGTCGCGGGTGAAGGTGAGCAGGTCGGGTTGCTCGCGGCGGGTCTTCTTCCACCAACTGTCGAAGTGCCGGCCGGAGGACACGTCGGCCGGGATCCGCTGGTCGTAGAAGCCGAAGATGGTCTCGTCGTCGACCAGGATGTCCCGGCGTCGGGCCCGGCTCTCCAACTCCTCGATCTCGGCGAGCAGCCGCTTGTTGTCCGCCCAGAACTGGTGGTGAGTCTGCCAGTCGCCCTCGACGAGGGCGTGCCTGATGAACAGTTCCCGGCTCAGCGTCGGGTCGATCCGCCCGAAGTTGACCTTTCGGGAGCTGACCAGCGGGACGCCGTACAGGGTGACCTTCTCGTAGGCCATCACCGCGGCCTGCTTCTTCTCCCAGTGCGGTTCGCTGTAGCTGCGCTTGACCAGGTGCTGCGCCAGCGGCTCGACCCACTCCGGCTCGACCCGGCCGGCGATGCGCCCCCACAGCCGGGAGGTCTCCACCAACTCGGCGGCCATCACCCAGCGCGGCGGCTTCTTGAACAACGCCGACCCGGGGAAGATCCCGAACTTCGCGCCCCGCGCACCCAGGTACTCGTGCTTCTGGGCGTCCTTCAGGCCGATGTGCGACAACAGGCCGGGCAGCAGCGACTGGTGCACCTTCGGGGTGTCGATCTCCTCCGGCAGGTCCGCGCCACCCCGGCGGCCCCGGCCGGCGTCCGCGTCGTCCGAGCTGTCGCGTGCCGGCCGCCCACCACGCCGGTCGCCGTCGGACGGGGTACGCAGCACCTGGCGCAGCTGGCTGACGATGTCCTGCCACTCGCGGATCCGCAGGTAGTTCAGGTACTCCGCCTTGCACATCCGGCGGAACGCGCTGGAGGAGAGCTCCCGCTGCTGCTCGCGCAGGTAGCGCCACAGGTTGAGGAAGGCGACGAAGTCCGACTCCTTGTCGGCGAACCGGGCGTGCGCCTGGTCCGCCTGGGCCTGCTTCTCCGCCGGCCGCTCGCGCGGATCCTGGATGGAGAGCGCGGCGGCGATCACCAGCACCTCGGTGGCGCAGCCGTTGCGTTCACCCTCGACCACCATCCGGGCCAGGCGCGGGTCGACAGGCAACTGGGCCAGCCGCCGGCCGAGCGCGGTGAGCCGCTTCTCCGGGTCGGCCTCGGTCGGGTTCAACGCGCCCAGCTCGTGCAGCAGGTTGACGCCGTCGGTGATGTTGCGCTTGTCCGGTGGGTCGATGAACGGGAACGCGGCGAGGTCGCCGAGCCCGATCGCCGTCATCTGGAGGATGACCGACGCCAGATTGGTCCGCAGGATCTCCGGGTCGGTGAACTCGGGCCGGGATCCGAAGTCCTGCTCGTCGTAGAGGCGGATGCAGATGCCGTCCGAGGTGCGGCCGCACCGGCCCTTGCGCTGGTTGGCCGACGCCTGGGAGACCGGCTCGATCGGCAGCCGCTGCACCTTGAGCCGACTGGAGTAGCGGGAGATACGGGCGGTGCCCGGGTCCACCACGTACTTGATGCCGGGCACTGTCAGCGAGGTCTCCGCGACGTTGGTGGCGAGCACCACCCGGCGCGAGGAGTGCGCGGCGAAGACCCGGTGCTGCTCGGCGCTGGACAGCCGCGCGTACAACGGCAGGATCTCGGTGCCGAGGAGCGAGCGCTTCGTCTGCACCAACTTGCCCAGCGCGTCGGCGGTGTCCCGGATCTCCCGCTCACCGCTGAGGAAGACCAGGATGTCGCCGGGGCCCTCGGCGGCCAACTCCTCGACGGCGTCGCCGATCGCCTGGATCTGGTCGCGGACGGTCTCCTCGTCGCCGTCGCCGTCCTCCTCGCCCTCGGCGAGCTCGACGAGGGGCCGGTAGCGCACCTCCACCGGGTAGGTGCGCCCCGAGACCTCGACCACCGGGGCGGGCACGCCGTCGGGCTCGTCGGCGGTGGGTGGCCCGGCGAAGTGCCGGGCGAACCGGTCGGTCTCGATGGTCGCCGAGGTGATGATCACCTTGAGGTCGGGTCGTCGGGGCAACAGCTCCCGCAGGTAGCCGAGGATGAAGTCGATGTTGAGGCTGCGCTCGTGTGCCTCGTCGATGATCAGCGTGTCGTACTGGCGCAGCATCCGGTCGGTCTGCAACTCGGCCAGCAGGATGCCGTCGGTCATCAGCTTCACCAGGCTGCGCTCGCTGACCTGGTCGGTGAACCGCACCTTGTAGCCGACCACGTCGCCCAACTCGGTGCCCAGCTCGTCGGCGATCCGGTCGGCCACCGTCCGGGCGGCCAACCGCCGGGGCTGGGTGTGCCCGATCAGGCCGTGCACCCCGCGCCCCAACTCCAGGCAGATCTTGGGAATCTGTGTGGTCTTGCCGGAGCCGGTCTCGCCCGCCACGATCACCACCTGGTGATCGCGGATGGCAGCGGCGATGTCGTCCTTGCGCTCACTGACCGGCAGACCCACCGGGTACGTGATCACGGGCACCGCCGCCTGCCGGGCGGCGAGCCGCTGCTCGGCCCGGACCAGGTCGGCGGTGATCTCGGTCAGCGCCGCCTCCCGACGCTGCGGGTCGCGCAGTTTGCGGGCACCGTCCAGTCGCCGCTGGAGCCGGCGCTGGTCGCGGAACATCAGAGGTGTGAGGCGGCGGTGCAGCTCGCGAACGGGGTCGGACGCGACGGAGGCGGTTGGATTCTGCATGTCGTGCCCAAGGATAGGCAGCCCGGCGGCGCAGCGCCCCTGGGTTACCGAGTGGGCGGCTCTCCGACGGCCACCTCCGGTCCCTTGACGGTCACCAGCGGGCCCTAGAGTTGGCGGCCGACGTCGAGCGCTGGGGGAGCCGGATGGAGATGCGCGACACCGACCGCGCGTTGGTGCAGGCCGCCACCGCGGTCTCCAAGCTGCGCTGCCGCAGCCCGCACCACACTGTCGCGTCGGCGGCCCGGACCGCGGACGGGCGGGTCTTCACCGGCGTGAACGTGCAGCACGCCACCGGAGGGGTCTGCGCCGAACTCGTCGTCATCGGCACGGCCGCCACGCAGGGCGTCACCGCCCTGGAGACGATGGTCACTGTCGCCGACCGTGGCCGCGAGGTCGTCGCGCCCTGTGACCGGTGCCGGCAGGTGCTGCGGGATTACTTCCCGCACCTGCGGGTGGTCGTCGGCCCGGTGGACGCCCCGCGGGTGGTCCCGATCGGGGAGTTGCCTGCGGAGGCCGGCAGCGGCTCGCCCGGCTGACCGGGCCCGGGTCAGTCCCCGGAGGCCGCCTCCAGCATCGACTGCGGCACCGGCACGCTCTCGAACCGCAGGGTGCCCTCCGGAAGCAGCCACGATGTGACCCGCGCGACCAGGCGACCGGCCCGCACGGCGGGGTCGTTGGCGAACAACGCGCGTGCCTCGTCCGGGGCGATGGACAGCACCACGAAGCCCCGCAGCTGTTCGTCGTCGGGATGCAGGAACGGCCCGGCCGCGAGGACGAGGCCCTGCTGCACGAGGCCCGCCTGGTGGGCCAGGTGGGCGTCCCGCAACCTGTCGATCGCGTCCTGCGGCAGCTCCGGCGGATCTGACGGTCGGGTCAGCAGGACGACCGTGTGCTGGTCGAATCGCATGTCCACACCCTATGACGTGAATGTCCCTCTTATGGGTGTCATCTGCCATCTGTCCGCCCTGTGGTCGTCCGCGAATCTCATTCTCATATCGAGGTTCGAAGCGACTGGGAGGTGCGGCATGGTCACCAGACGTCGGCTGCTAGCGGCTGGTGCCACCGGCGGCGCGGCGGCGCTGATCCCAGCGGGCTGGGCGGCCTCGGGCCGGGCGCTCGCCGCGGTCGCGCCGCTGGACGTCCGGGACATCCCGAAGTACGTCACGCCGCTGCGGATCCCCCCGGCCATGCCGACGATGGTCACCGATCCGGAGCGTGACACGTACGAGATCGCGGTGCGACAGTTCCGCCAGCAGATCCTGCCGCCGTCATGGCCGCGCACCACGGTGTGGGGTTACGGCTCCACCGCCCACCCCGGCAGCTTCGGCTACCCGGCGCCCACCATCATGGCGCGGGTCGGCCGCCCGGTACGGGTGACCTGGGTCAACCAGCTCGTCGACGACCGAGGCGACTACCTGCCGCACCTGCTGCCGGTGGACCCCACCCTGCACTGGGCCAACCCGGCCGGTGGCATCGAGCACCGGGACCACCACGGGCAGTGGGACGGCAGCCCCCGGGGCTATCGCGGCCCGGTGCCCCAGGTGGTGCATCTGCACGGTGGGCACAGCACGCAGGAGAGCGACGGACACTCCGAGGCGTGGTACCTGCCGGTGGCCCGTGACCTGCCGCCCGACTTCGCCGTGTCCGGCAGCGCGTACCGGGAGTTCCGGTCCCGGTTCGCCGAGCGGTCCGGCCTGCGCTGGGCGCCGGGCTCGGCCACCTTCGAGTACGCGAACGACCAGCGGTCGTGCACCCTCTGGTACCACGATCACGCGCTCGGGCTCACCCGCGAGAACGTCTACGCCGGGCCGGCCGGGTTCTACCTGCTCGGCGGTGGGGACGAGCTTCCGGAGGGAGTGCTGCCCGGCCCGGCGCCGACCCGCGACGATCCGCCGAGCGCCTCGTACCACGACATTCCGCTGATGATCCAGGACCGCAGCTTCACCGCCGACGGTGAGCTGCGCTATCCGACGAGGTACTCCGGCGGCGACGGGCCACCGACCTGGGTGCCCGGGTTCTCCGGCTCCACGATCGTCGTCAACGGCCGCACCTGGCCCTCGTTGACGGTCCAGCGTCGGCGCTACCGGTTCCGGCTGCTCAACGGCTGCAACAGCCGGTTCCTGCTGCTCAGCGTGGCCGCCCACGCCACGGCGCGGCCAGCCCGGCCGGTGCTGCCGGTCTGGCAGATCGGCAGCGACGGCGGTCTCCTGCCCGAGCCGGTGCCGCACGAGCGGGTGACCCTCGGCCCGGCCCAGCGGGTCGACGCGATCGTCGACTTCACCGACGTGCCGGCCGGCACCGAGCTGTACCTGGTCAACGAGGGTCCGGACGGGATGTACGGCGGCGGTCGGCCCGGGGTGGACTTCGACCCCGCCGACCCGCACACCACCGGGCAGGTGCTGCGCTTCGTGGTCACCGACGCGGCCGGTGCGGATTCGAGCGTGCCACCGGAGCAGCTACGGCTGCCGTCACACCCGCGCCTCGGCCAGGCCCAGCGGGTACGCCGACTGTCGCTCAACGAGCGGATGTCCGGCGGGTCGATGATCATGCTGCTCGGCGTCCTCGACGAGCGCGGCCGAGGTCTGCCGTTGCGCTGGAGCGACCCGGTGACCGAGCAGCCGTCGCTCGGCGACACCGAGGTGTGGGAGGTGCGCAACTTCACCCGGCACGTGCATCCGGTCCACCTGCACCAGGTCCAGTTCGAGCTGCTCGGCCGGGGACACTCGGGCCGGTCGCTGCCGGGCCCGGGGGACCGGGGGTGGCTGGACACGGTGCTCGCGTACCCGTGGGAGGTGACCCGCATCAAGGCGCGCTTCGACCTGCCGGGTCGCTTCGCCTGGCACTGCCACCTGCTGGAGCACGAGGACAACGAGATGATGCGGCCGCTCAACGTCCTGCCGCGCGGCGGCGCGGCGGCCGGGGACGGCGGCTCGCGTGACGTGCCGGAGTCGCCACGGGGCGTGCCGGAGGTGGCGGGTACGGCATCGACCGACGCCGGTTAGGCGCCTTTTCGCAGGTCGGCTAAGGTTAGGCGAACCTAAGCCCGATCGTGCAGGAGATTCGTGACCGCCCTCGCCAGCCGGCCGACGCGTAGTCGGGCCAGCACCCGCACCGGGCGTCGGGTGACAGTCACCGTCGGGGCCGCGCTGGTGCTGCTGCTCACCGTCCTGGCCAGCTTCGCGCTCGGCAGCCGACAACTCGGCGTCGACCAGGTCTGGCACGCGCTCGTCGCGCCGGACGGCAGCGACGCCAGCACCATCGTCCGGGAGCTGCGGATGCCCCGGACCGCGCTCGGCCTCGCGGTCGGGCTCGCGCTCGCCGTGGCCGGGGTGCTGTTCCAGGCGCTCACCCGCAACCCCCTCGCCGAGCCGCGCATCCTCGGCATCAGCGCGGGCGCGTCGTTCGGGGTGGTGCTCGCGATCTCCGTCTTCGGCGTCGGCACGCTCGCCGGGTATGTCTGGTTCGGCATCGCCGGGGCCCTGATCGCCGGGCTACTGGTCTTCGCCATCGCCACCCGTGCCCGCGAGGGCGCCAGCCCGGTCACCCTCGCGCTGGTCGGCGCGGCGCTCGACGCCAGCCTTGCCTCCGGGGTGTACGCGCTGCTCAGCATCGACGCCCGCACCTTCGAGGAGTACCGCTTCTGGGTGGTCGGCGGGCTGGCCGGACGGGACCTGTCGGTCGCCGCGCAGGTGCTGCCGTTCGTCATCGTCGGGTTGGTGCTCGCCGCCCTGGTGGCGCGGGGCCTGGACGCACTGGCCCTCGGCGACGACGTGGCCCGTGGCCTCGGCCACCGCATCGGTCTGGTCCGCCTCGGTGGTGGCCTCGCCGCCGTGCTGCTGACCGGCGCCGCGGTGGCCGCCGCCGGACCTGTCGCGTTCGTCGGGCTGGCCGTGCCGCACCTGGCCCGCGCCCTGGTCGGCGCCGACCACCGCTGGACCCTCGCCGTCTCCGCCCTGCTCGGCCCGACGCTGCTGCTCGCCGCCGACATCGCCGGTCGGCTCGTCGCTCCGCCCGGCGAAATCCCGGCCGGGATCGTCACCGCGCTGATCGGCGCGCCACTGCTGGCCGTACTGGTCCGCCGCGCCCGGGTGGTGACAGCGTGACCACCACCCAACGCCCCCCGGAGCCCACCGACCCGCCCCGCCCGTCGAGCCCGATCGGGCTCGCCGAGCCGGCCGGGCAGGCCCGGCTTGCGGGGCGGTCGCTGCTGCGGATCGGCCCGGTCAGCCTGCTGATCCGCCGACGCGCGGTGCTGGTGGCCGCCGCACTGACCGTGCTGCTCCTGCTGGCCGTCGTGCTCAGCCTCTCGCTGGGCACCCCGTACGTCGCCCCGGCCGACGTGCTGCGTGCCCTCTCCGGAGCCGGCACCCCGTACGACCTCGTGGTCTTCGACCTGCGGCTGCCTCGGGTGGTGCTGGCGGCCGTGGCCGGCGCCGCCTTCGGCGTGGCCGGCACGCTGATCCAGAGCGTGGCCCGCAACCCACTCGCCAGCCCGGACGTCATCGGCATCACCCAGGGCGCCGGCCTCGCCGCGACAGTGGCCCTGACCAGCGGGATGGCCGCGGTGCTGGTGGCTCCCACCGCGCTGGTGGGCGGGCTGCTCGCGGCGGTGCTGCTGTTCGCCCTCGGTGCCCGGCACGGGCTGGCCGCGCAGCGGTTCGTGCTCGCCGGGGTGGCTGTCGCGTTCGGCTTCCGGGCGCTCACCGAGGTGGTCATGCTCACCGCCGACCCGATCGACGGGCTGCGCGCGCAGATCTGGCTGATCGGCACCCTGGCCGGCAAGGGCTGGACCGAGGCCGCCTGGATCGCCGGCACACTGCTGGTGCTGCTGCCGGTGCTGGCCTGGGCCGGCTGGGCGCTGAACAGCACCGCCCTGGACGACGACACCGCCCGGGGAGTCGGGCTGCGTCCGGTGGCCCGCCGGGTCGGCCTCGCCGGCACCGGCGTGCTCGTCGCCGCGATGGTCACCGCCCAGGTCGGCGCCGTCGACTTCGTGGCACTGGTCGCCCCGCAGGTGGCCCGTCGCCTGGTACGCGCCGAACGACCGCCGCTGGTCTGCGCGGCGCTGCTCGGCGCCCTTCTGCTGGTGCTGGCCGACCTGGCCGGCCGGCGCCTGTTCGCACCCACCCAGCTACCCGCCGGTGTGCTGACCGCCGCGATCGGCGGCCCGTACCTGATCTTCCTGCTGCTGCGCGGCCGGCGGCGGTCGTCGTGACGCCTCAAGGAGTCGTGTGATGCTCTCCACCCGCGACCTGGTCGCCGGCTACGACGAGCGGACCGTGCTCGACGGGCTCGACCTCGACCTGCCCACCGACGCCTTCACCGTGATCGTCGGACCCAACGCGTGCGGCAAGTCCACCCTGTTGCGCACGATGGCCCGGCTGCTCACCCCCCGCCGAGGCACCGTGCTGCTCGACGGCACCGCCATCCGCGAACTGCCGACCCGGGAGGTCGCCCGCCGCCTCGGCGTCCTGCCGCAGAGCCCGCTGGTGCCCGAGGGTGTCACTGTGGCGGACCTGGTCGGGCGCGGCCGACAGCCCTACCAGCGGTGGTGGCGGCAGTGGTCGGCGCAGGACGGCGCCGCGGTGGACCAGGCGATGGCCCTCGCCGACGTCACCGACCTGGCCGACCGACCGGTGGACAGCCTCTCCGGCGGTCAGCGGCAACGGGTGTGGATCGCCATGACACTGGCCCAGGACACCGACGCCCTGCTGCTGGACGAGCCGACCACCTTCCTCGACCTGGCTCACCAGGTGGAGGTGCTGGACCTCCTGCACCGGCTGCGCTCCGAGCGTGGCCGCACCGTGGTCGCCGTGCTGCACGACCTGAACCAGGCCGCCCGCTACGCCGACCACCTGGTCGCCATGCGCGCCGGCACAGTGGTCGCCGCCGGCCCGCCCCGGGAGATCCTCACCGCCGACCTGGTCCGCGACGTCTTCGGGCTGGCCTGCGTGGTCGTGCCCTGCCCGGTGACGGGCGCACCCCTGGTGGTACCCGCCTACACCGGAGGCAACGCTGTGGCTCCGGGTGACCCGGTCGACGCGTCCGCCGGCGCCAAAGACCCCGATTCGTCGACGGCGCCCGTACCGGACGCCCGACCCTCCACCGGCGACGCGGCCAACCCGCTCGCCGGCTCGCACCCCTCGAAAGGACACTGATGCGTCGTCTCGTCGCAGCCCTTGCCGCGGCCGTCGCCCTCGGCGCCGGCCTCACCGCCTGCGGTGAGAGCGACCCGGTCGCCGGCTCCACCACCGGGGAGACCCGGGAGATCACCCACGCCATGGGCACCACCAAGGTCCCGGCCGAGCCCAAGCGCGTCGTCGTGCTCGACACCGACAAGATCGACACGGCGCTCTCGCTGGGCATCACGCCCGTCGGTGCGGCCACCGCCGGTGAGGCGAAGAGCTGGCCCACGTACTTCGGCGCTGACAAGCTCGCCGGCATCAAGGAGGTCGGGGTGCTCACCGAGCCCGACCTGGAGGCGATCAACGCGCTGAAGCCGGACCTCATCCTCGGCAGCAAGTTCCGCCAGGAGAAGTTCTACGACGAGCTGGCCGCCATCGCGCCGACCGTGTTCACCGACAAGGTGGGCATCACCTGGAAGGACAACCTCCTCCTCGACGGCAAGGCGCTCGGCCGCGAGCAGCAGGCCAAGGACCTGCTCGCCACGTACGAGAAGCGGGCCAAGGACTTCGGCGCGACGCTCGGCGACGCCGCCGCGCGCAAGGTCTCCATCGTGCGGTTCCTGCCCGGCAACATCCGGGTGTACGGGCCGGACTCGTTCTCCGGCATCGTCATCGGCGACGCCGGCCTGGGCCGCCCCGAGCGGCAGCTGCTCGCCAACAAGGAGGACAAGCGCTTCGACCTGGTCAGCCCCGAGCGGATCAACGAGGTCGACGGTGACGTCATCTTCGTGACCGCGTACGGCGACAAGGCCGCCGCCGAGCAGACCAAGGTCTCCGGCGGGGCGCTGTGGAAGGGCCTCGGCGCGGTCAAGGCCGGCAAGGCGTACCCGGTATCCGACGAGGTCTGGATGACCGGCATCGGCGTCGGCGCCGCCAACAAGATCCTCGACGACCTGACCAAGTACCTCCCCGCCGCCTGACCCCCCCGCACCCGCTTCCCAAGATCCGCGCAACTTCGGGGAAACTGCTGCCTCACGAGCTGGTGAGACAGCAGGATCCCTGGAGTTGCGCGGATCTTGGCGCATGGGGGTCTGGGGGTCCGAGACAGAGTCAGCGGGAGCGGGACCGCAGGGCTTGGCGTAGTTCGGCGAGGAAGCCGTCGAAGTCCTCGCGGAACCGCTTCGCGGTGACGTGCAGGACGATCCAGTCCTCACCGAGCAGGCGGTTGAGGCGGCGTCGGTCTCGATGGAACTGCTCGGGATCGTCATGCCACAACCCGTCGTACTCGACGGCGACCTTGAGGTGCGGCCACGCCAGATCGAGACGGGCCACGAACTTCCCATCGCGCTCGACCACGAACTGCGTCACGGGCGTCGGCACCCCGGCGAGCACTATTCGCACGCGGAGCCGGGACTCTGGGATCGACTCCGCGCCCGCGTCGGCCAGGTCAGCCACACGCGCCATCCGTTTCCAACCCCGGTTGCCGATCCATGTTCGGGAGTCCGCGCGCAGTCGAGGGAGGGCCACCAGCCGTTGACCGGCAAGGCGATCTATGACGGCGACGGCGTCCTCCGTTGGCAGCCACTGGGCCAGGTCCCAACAGGTGCGCGTCGGTGTGGTCAGCGGGATGCCCTGACGTACGGCGACGTCGGTCGCGGTGATCGCGCCGGTGTGCACAACGAGCCCTGAGACCGGACCGAACCGCTTGCCGGCGGGCACGAGCACATCGATGGGCTCGTGGTCGGCGACCGACGCCGCGCCGTACAGCGCCGCCGCACTGCGACCAGCGATCGCTGCACCCGGTGGCAGAACCCACCGTGCCGCGGCGGCACAACGAGTGCGGTGGGTGACCACCAGTCGGGCATCGGCGTAGACATCCCGGAACAGCGGACGCCACGCCCTGCTGCGTAGCTCCGTCCGGGTCAACAGACCTTGGGCAACGACGCGGGAGCCGCGAAAGACGCGTCCCTGCAGGCTCATCGGCCGTCGTGGGGGAACAGGCATGTCAGAAACCATGACCGGGTCCAGCATTCGCCCGCAGCCCCTGTGGATAACCCTGAACCAGGGCCGGAACGCCAAGATCCGCGCAACTTCGCTGTTCTTGCTGCTTCCTCGCGACGCGAGACAGCAGCATCCCGGAAGTTGCGCGGATCTTGGGCGGATAGAGCGCCGCGGGAGCGGGTGGGGTGTGTGGGTGGGTGGGACGTGGAGGTCGGGGGTGGGTCAGGCGGCGGTGGACCAGATGGCGCGGAAGGCGGCTGCTTCGCCGGAGAGCCATCGTTCGATCTGGTCGGGCTTGGCGTCGGCGGGCATGCGGTGGGCCAGGCCGCGGCGGACGTCGACCAGGACCGGCTCGGCGTGCGGGAGCACCGCGTCCATGTGTCGGGCCATCAGGTGCAGGGTGGCGAGCACCGATTCCTCACTCGGTGGGGCCTCGTCGAAGTGCAGGCGGATCGCTTCGGCGCGGCCGTCGGCGTGGCGTACCCCGAAGTGGGGGTTGATCTTGACGGGCAGGTCGCCCAGCATGGCCAGGGCGTCGCGGGTCTGGGCGAGATCGAGGGCGGCCGGCTCGCCGAGGGAGCGAAGCCAGGTCGTGGCACCGGGGACGAGCGCCTGGTAGAGCGGCCGCCATCGTGGCTTGACGATGTCGGCCACCCCGGCCAGGTGGGTGCCGCCGGTGTGGAAGGCGATGTCGGCCTTGAGTGCCTTGACGAACTGGCCGTGCGGGTTGAAGCCGGACCGGCTGGCGCGCTGCTTGCGCAGCCCACCCACGAAGGTCGCCTTGGTGGGGCCGGTGCGGTCGACGTAGCGGGTGAAACCGAGCAGTGTGGCGTAGGGGGTGAGGGGCGTGGAGGCGGGCGCGGTCACGGGCGTCCTCCCAGGTCAGGATCTTGATTAGTACATACATTCTAATCGACGGGTCTGACATTGCCCAGCGAAGTTGGGGGGATCGCCGCCTCCTGCCAACCAGCCGATTTGCCCGTATCCGGTCCGGCCGAAGGTGGCCGGTCCACGGGACGTTGGCCAACGGCGGGGCAGCGATCGCCTCCCGCCGCCCAGCCGATCGGAGCGCCACGAGTCATCCGGACGTCGGGCGGCCCCTCTTGTCAGCGTCGGTGGTCTGCCCGCCTGCGTGGATCGTCACAGCCGCCGACCGCATCCGCCCAGGCGAACTGACGTATGTGAATCACGGCATCCATCCTTGCCGCAGCCGGCACGCAAGCGGTTGGGTCACTGACATGGCTCGCATCGCCTACAACAGCCACGACGCGGCAGCGTTCGAGGCCACCCGTCACTTGTCCGACCAGGCGCTCGCCGGCTGGCGTGACGCGGTGACCCGCCACCTCAACCCTCAACCCGGCACCCGCCTGCTCGACCTCGGCGCGGGCACCGGCGCGTGGGCGCAGACCTTCACCGACTGGTACGACGGCATCGACGTTGTCGCCGTCGAGCCGGCCGAGGCCATGCGAGCCCGCTGCCTGCACCCTCAGGTCCTGGCCGGGGACGCCGCCAACGTCCCGCTGGCGGCCGGAAGCGTCGACGCGGCCTGGCTGTCCACCGTCATCCACCACGTGCCGGACCTGACCGCTGCCGCACGTGAGCTGCGCCGCGTGCTGCGTCCCGGCGGGCCGGTGCTGATCCGCTCCGCCTTCGCTGGCCGCCACCACGCAATCACGCTGTTCCGCTTCTTTCCCGAGGCCATCCGGGTGTTAAACACCTACCCCAGCGTGCACGACGTCGAAGCGGCTTTTGCCGCCGCTGGCTTCTCGACGATCGCACTCGAACAGGTTCCGCAGACCACGGCACCGTCGCTTCGCGACGTCGCGGCCACCATGCGCCGGGAAGCACACACGCCCCTACAACTGATCACCGACAACGAGTACGCCGCCGGTCTGGCTCGACTCCACCTCGCCGCCCACACCGAATCCGGCCCAGTCATCGACGCACTCGACCTCCTCGTCCTCCGATAGAACGCCGTGCTCAGCGGCCAATCCAAGATTCATCGACTCGGGAGAAAGTGTCGTGACCCACCGCCGGTAGGTGGTCGTCGCGGCCTCCGCCCGGCCTCCCGGGCTGCTGCGCGTGAGGGTTGCCCCGGGGATCCGGACCATCCGGCCCCTTGTCTGTCGGGGGAAGCTGGCTGATCGGAGGAACAGCCCGCCTACGGCCGGCCGCTCCCGTCACTCGCGTTCGCAATGCCGCGAACTTTGTCCTAGTTGTGGCGTTATTGTGCGTTGTGGTCATCGGTGAGGCGTCCAGGGTCGTCATCCCTGGTAGGGGTACGGCGGCGCGCGCCGTCCAGTCCGCCGACCCCGCAGACGGCCGGGACCGCTACCTGGACCTGCTGCGGACGCTCGCCCTGGTCCGCGTCGTGATCTTCCACGTCACCGGGTGGATCTGGTTGAGCCTGCTGGTGCCGGCGATGGGCCTGATGTTCGGCATCGCCGGTTCGTTGATGGCGGCGTCGCTGGACCGGCACGGTCCGCCGGCCGTGCTTCGGCGGCTGCGCCGGCTGCTGCTGCCGTACTGGGCGTTCGGCGCGATCGCACTGGTGGTGCTCTTCGTCGGGTGGCGTCCGCTGCCGAGTGGCGTGGCCGGCTGGGCTGAACTGCTCTGGTGGGTGCTGCCCCTGCGGGTGCCACCGGTGGGTGGACAGTCCTGGGCCTGGGTGTTCCACATCGGGCTCTGGTACGTCGTCACCTATCTGTGGTTGGTGCTGCTCTCGCCGGTGCTGCTGTGGCTGTTCCGCCGCTGGCCGTGGCCCAGCATCGGCGTCGCCACCGCGCTGCCGGTCGGGATGCATCTCGGCGGTGTGCACGCCGGTTACTTCGTCGCCGCCTACCTGTCCTGCTGGCTGCTGGGCTTCGCCCACCATGATCGACTGCTGCACCGCGTCCCGTGGCGCTGGTACGGCTGCCTCGTGGCCGGCCTCGCCGGGGTGGGCGGCACCTGGGTGGTGGCCGCCATGGTGACCGGCCGGGCCGTCGACCTCAACCACATCGCGGGTGGCACCACACTGTGGTCGATGGCGCTCGTCGCCGTGCTGCTCAGAGTGCAGCCCCGGCTGGTCGGCCGGGGGCCGCTGGGTGCCGTGCTCCGGGTGGTCAACGCCCGGGCGGTCACCATCTACCTGTGGCACATCCCGGCCAGCCTCGGGATGTTCCTGCTGCTCGCGCCGGTGCTCCCGTACAACTCGGTGGCCTCGATCGCGCTGCGACTGACTGGGGTGTGCCTACTGGCCGCCGGGGCGGTGCTGCTGTTCGGCTGGATCGAGGACGTGGCCGCCCGGCGTACCCCGGCGCTGTTTGGCCTTCGGCCGGGCACCGCCGGACGGCACCGCGCCGATCGACACCTCAGAGCTGGCCGACGTCGGTGATCCGGACGACCGCCGCCCCGACCTCGTCCGAGGCCACCAGGTCGATCTCGGCGCTGATGCCCCAGTCGTGGTCGCCGTCCGGGTCGTCGAAGATCTGCCGTACGGTCCACCGCTCCCGGCCCTGCTCGATCATGAGCAGCGCCGGACCGCGGGCGTCCGGCCCGACCCCGATCGAGTCGTACGACTCGAAGTACGGCGCCAGGGCGTCGGCCCACGCGTCGTAGTCCCAGCCGTCCTCGGCGTCCAACTCGGCGAGCAGGTCCCAGCGGCGTAGCGCGGCCAACTCGACGCGCCGGAACAGCGCGTTGCGCACCAGCACCCGGAACGCCCGCGCGTTGCGGGTCACCGCCGGTGGCCGATCGGTCAGGGCGGCGTGCGCCTGGGCGACCTCGGCCACGTCGGACGGGTTGCGCAGCCGTTCCCACTCGTCGATGAGGCTGGAGTCGACCTGGCGGACCAGCTCGCCCAACCACTCGATGAGGTCGATCAGCTCCTCGGTCTTGGCGTCCTCGGGCACGGTCTGGCGCAGCGTCTTGTACGCGTCGGCCAGATAGCGCAGGACGAGACCTTCCGAGCGGGTCAGCCCGTAGAACTGCACGTACTCGGTGAAGGTCATGGCCCGCTCGTACATGTCGCGGACGACGGCCTTGGGGGAGAGCTGGTGATCGGCAACCCACGGGTGCCCCTGCCGGTACATCTCGTACGCGGCCTCCAGCAGCTCGGCCAGGGGCTTCGGGTGGGTCACCTCGTCGAGCAGTTCGAGGCGCGCCTCGTACTCGATGCCCTCGGCCTTCATGGCGGCGACCGCCTCGCCGCGTGCCTTGAACTGCTGCGCGGAGAGGATCTGCCGCGGGTCGTCGAGGATCGACTCGATGACGCTCAGCACGTCGAGCGCGTACGACGGGGACTCGGCGTCGAGCAGCTCGATGGTGGCCAGCGCGAGGGGGGAGAGCGGCTGGTTGAGAGCGAAGTCGAGCTGAAGGTCGACGGTGAGCCGGATCCGCCGGCCGGTCTCGTCGGGCTCGGGCAGCTCCTCGACGACACCGCCGGCCCGCAGCGCCCGGTAGATGGCGATGGCGCGGCGGATGTGCCGGCGCTGCGCGGCGGGCTCCTCGTGGTTGTCGGTGAGCAGGTGCCGCATCGCGGTGAACGCGTCTCCGGGCCGGCCGATGACGTTGAGCAGCATCGAGTGGCTGACCTGGAAGCTGGAGGTCAGCGGCTCCGGCTCCGCGTCGACGAGGCGGTCGAAGGTGGGTTGGCCCCAGCCGATCGAGCCCTCCGGCGGCTTCTTGCGGACCACCTTGCGTCGCTTCTTCGGGTCGTCGCCGGCCTTGGCGAGGGCCTTCTCGTTGTCGATGACGTGCTCGGGGGCCTGCACGACGACCCGGCCGATGGTGTCGTAGCCGGCCCGGCCGGCCCGCCCGGCGATCTGGTGGAACTCCCGGTTCTTCAACAGCCGGGTACGGACCCCGTCGTACTTGGACAGGCCGGTGAACAGCACGGTGCGGATCGGCACGTTGATGCCGACGCCGAGGGTGTCGGTGCCGCAGATGACCTTCAGCAGGCCGGCCTGGGCGAGGGTCTCCACCAGGCGGCGGTACTTGGGCAGCATGCCGGCGTGGTGCACGCCGATGCCGTGCCGGACCAGGCGGGACAGCGTCTTGCCGAAGCCGGCGGTGAACCGGAAACCACCGATCGCCTCCGCGATCATGTCCTTCTCGGCGCGGGTGCAGACGTTGACGCTGGTCAGCGCCTGGGCGCGTTCCAGCGCGGCGGCCTGGGTGAAGTGCACGACGTACACCGGGGCCTGCTTGGTCTCCAGCAGTTCCTCGAGCGTCTCGTGCAGCGGCGTCATCGCGTACGAGAAGATGAGCGGGACCGGCCGCTCCGCCGAGCGCACGACGGCGGTGGGTCGCCCGGTGCGCCGGGTCAGGTCGTCGACGAAGCGGGTGGTGTCTCCGAGCGTGGCGGACATCAGGATGAACTGGGCCTGTGGCAGCTCGATGATCGGCACCTGCCACGCCCAGCCTCGGTCGGGCTCGGCGTAGAAGTGGAACTCATCCATGATCACCTGGCCGACGTCGGCCTTGGTGCCCTCGCGCAGCGCCAGGTTCGCCAGGATCTCCGCGGTGCAGCAGATGATCGGGGCGTCCGCGTTGACACTGGCGTCGCCGGTGAGCATGCCGACGTTCTCGGCGCCGAAGACCTCGCAGAGCGCGAAGAACTTCTCCGACACCAACGCCTTGATCGGCGCGGTGTAGAAGGTCGTCCGGCTGTCGGCGAGGGCCGCGAAGTGCGCGGCGACCGCCACCAGGCTCTTACCCGAGCCGGTGGGCGTGTTCATGATCAGGTTGGCGCCGGAGACGATCTCGATGACCGCCTCTTCCTGATGGGGGTAGAGGTCGAGGCCGCGCTCCTTCGCCCAGCCGGCGAACGCGTCGAAGAGGGTGTCGGGGTCGGCGCTTCTCGGCAGCGCGGCGGTGAGCGTCATAGCCTGTCCATGGTGCCTGGATCATGCCCCGGTACGCCAACCCGGTCCGCACCGGACCCCCGTCCGGGCATCCCGAACGCCCCGCCCCGTTCCGGTTCGGGCGTTTCGTCGGTCACCGTCGGCGCGTTTCGTCGGTCACCGTCGGCGGTACAACAGGTCGGCGACCGGCCGACCGGCAGTGATCGCCCGACGTTCGAACTTCGTCACCGGTCGGTGCGCCGGCCGTGGCGCGAAGCCGCCGTACGCGTCGACCAGCTCCGCGTCCGCGTCGAGGGTCACCCGCATCGCCTCGGCGTACTCGGCCCAGTCGGTCGCGCAGTGCAGCATCCCGCCGGGGCGCAGCCGGGACCGCAGCAGCGCCACGTGCGTCGGCTGGATGATCCGCCGCTTGTGGTGGCGGGACTTCGGCCACGGGTCCGGGAAGAAGACGTGCACGGCGTCCAACACACCCTCGGGCAAGCCGTTGACCAGGGACAACGCGTCGCCCTCCGCCACCCGCACGTTGCGCAGGCCACCGCGCTCCACCAGGTGCAGCAGGTTGGCGATTCCCGGCGTGTGCACCTCGACCGCCAGATAATCTCGATCCGGGTCGGCGGCAGCCATCGCAGCGGTGGTGTCGCCCATGCCCGAGCCGATCTCCAGCACCACGGGCGCCCGGCGACCGAACAGGTCGGCCAGGTCGACGGGCAGCACAGGTCCGTCCGGCACATCCAGGCCGTACGTGGGCCAGAGCCGGCTCAGCGCGTCGGTCTGCCGGTCGCTCATCCGACCCCGGCGGGGGTGGAACGTGCGGATCGTCCGGCTCGCGGGCGGGACGGCGGGGTCATGGTCGATGGCGGTCACAGCGAGACGAGCGTACGCGACGCCGCCAGCGGATCGGATGTGATGTGCGACCGGAAATGAGAGGATCCAACTGGTACGGCAGGTCGGATGCTCCGCTGCCCGACACGGCCGCACGGCGTCGAGAGGGGGCATCGTGACAGTGACCCACGGCGTCATGACGCTGTCGCTGGTGACCGTGCTGGCCGGCCCCCTGCTCGCCGCCGCTCCCGCCCTCGCCGCGCCCGAGCGGGCGGTTGCCGTCGCGCCAGCGCCGCAGCCCGGGGGGCCGCCCGGCGGAGCTCCCCAACCGACTCCGGCGGTGGACATCTTCGTCGAGGTGAGCCCCAGCACGGTGCAGCCCGGATACCTGGTCGGCATCCGGGCCAGTTGTCGGGACAACTCGGTGGGCGCCACCGTGGTCTCCGACGCCTTCGGGGCGGTCGGCGTGCAGCCGCAGCGTGGGGTGCTCACCGCCGCGCCGATGGTCCGCGAGCGCACCCGCCCCGGCAACTACCGGGTCAAGCTGGAGTGCCGCGACGGCGAGACCGCCTCGACCATGCTCCAGGTGGTCAAGAAGGTCCCCGTTCAGCCGAGTCGGGGTCCGGCGACCGGGTTCGGTGGGAGCAGCGGCGGGATCACCGGCAAGCTGCTGCTGCCCGGCGGCGCGGCACTGATCATCACCGGGCTGGTCCTCGCCGTGATGGCCCTGCGTCGTCCCCGAGCCGCCGTGCGTCGCTGAGGCTGCCATGACGATCTTCCGCCCCACGCCGCCACCGGCCGGTTCACGCCCGCCGTCGCCTGGTCGTCCTGCCTCCCCGCCGGCCGCTGCCCGCCAGCCGTTCGCCGGCCGCCCCGCCTCGCCGCCCGATGACGTCCGGCTGCCGTTGGACGACGGTTGGCCGGGCTCCGACCGCCCGCCAGGTCCCGAGCGCTCGTCGCGGCCCCAGCGCCCGCCAGACCCCGACCGCCCGTCGGTGGCCGCGCGTCCGCCGACCGCCGTCGCCCCGCGTCGTAGTCGGCCGTCCGGGCGCAGCCCCTGGTCCATACCGTTGGCTGTGGTGTTGGTGTTGGCCGGCGTCTTCGCCACCGGGGCGGGGCTGGGCCGTTCGGTCGGCCCGTTCGACCTGGCCCCGACCGGCGGTGACCGACCGGCCCGCAGTGAGTCGGTCGGGCTGTCGGCCAGTCGCCCGGTGCGCCTCTCGGTGCCGGCGATCAAGGTGACCGCGCCGGTGGCGCCCGTCGGGCAGGCGCGGGACGGTTCGATCGCCGTACCGCCGTTGGAACGGCACAACGAGACCGGCTGGTACGACCGAGGCCCCACGCCCGGTGAGCCTGGCCCTGCGGTGATCGTCGGGCACGTGGACACGAAGAGCGGCCCGTCGGTCTTCTACGACCTGGGCAAGCTCAAGCCGGGCGACCTGGTCGAGGTCGCCCGTGCGGACCGGTCGACGGTGATCTTCAAAGTCGACACCGTGGAGCACTTCCCGAAGGACCAGTTGCCCGCCGAGCGGATCTACGGCCACGACGGCCCCGCCGGGCTGCGGTTGATCACCTGCGGCGGCCAGTTCATCGGTGGACGCACCGGCTACGCCGACAACGTGATCGCCTTCGCCACCCTCCAGTCCTCCCGCAAGCCCTGAGACGCCCCGGCCAGGGCCGCACGCCCGTGCGCCCCGCCGTGCCGGACGCCCGCGCGGCCACCTGCTCGTGATCGACTCGGGATCATTGACGTCGGGGTGTCGGACCAGCCCGGACACCCCGGTTTCGCTGGACCCAGTTGGATCAAGCCGACGGCGGCGCCCCAGATCAGGCTGGGGTCAGCTCAGGAAGGCCAGGAGCTGGCGGCTGGTCTCGTCGGGGGCTTCCTCCGGGATGAAGTGCCCGACCGGGACCGGCTCGCCGCGTACGTCGTCGGCCCACTCCCGCCAGATCGCGAGCGGGTCGTCGTAGAGCTTCGCGACCTGGCCGTGTCGGCTCCAGAGAAACAGCACCGGGCAGGTGATCCGCCGGTTGCCGCGATCCGCCTCGTCCTGCTGGTAGTCGAGCGTCGCGGCGGCGCGGAACTCCTCGCAGATCGCGTGCACCGTCGCGGGGTCGCTGAACTGCTTGACGTACGCCGCCCGCACCTCGGGCGGGAAGGCGTCCTTCACCTCGGGCCAGGTGTCGAGCATGAAATCGACGAGCACCGTGGGCGCCGCGGCGATGAACCGCTCGGGCACCGGCGCCGGCGCGGCCAGGAAGGACCAGACCCAGTAGGACAGGCTGAACGTCCGGTCGGCGCGGTCGTAGACGTCCCCGATGGGCACCACGTCCATGACGGCCAGTCGGGTGACGACGTCCGGTTCGTCAAGCGCGAGCCGGTACGCGCAGCGGGCCCCCCGATCGTGACCGACGAGCCGGAACCGCTCGTGGCCCAGGCTCCGCATCACCTCGACCTGGTCGCGGGCGATCGAGCGCATGCTGTACGGCTCGTGATCCGCTGTGCTCGGCGGTTTGCCGCTGTCGCCCCAGCCCCGCAGAGAGCGACCGGGAGAGGCGGGACCGTGGCGAATCACAGCAGGTATAGGTCGAAGCGACGAACGCCCCGACTGTGGAGGTCGAACGGGGGTCACGGTGCCGATCGATGAGCCGGTCTCCAAGGCAACCGAGTTGTTCATGGTGCAGCGGATACTCGACGCGCACTGGACTCGGGCACGTGACCAGCTGTGGCGGGTGGGCGGGTGTCTGGAGTGCCGAGGCCGCAATAGCTGTCCGCGGCTTGACTGGGCGATCGAGCTGACCGCGGAAGTGGTTTCAGTCATGTTCCAGAAGCGGTGACTGTCCATCCAGAGCTGTTGCCCGCGGGCTTGATCGACACGGGATCGTTGAAACCGGGGTGTCCCACTGACTCGGACACCCCGATTTCCTTGAAACCGAGTGGATCAAGCGCTGCGAGGGTCGCTCAGGGCTGGGGGACGTGCAGCGCCACCTCGAACTCCAGCAGGCTGGCACCGGTGGAGACCGGGGGACGAGGCTTGTCGCCGGGGGCGGCGGCGTGGGCGGCGCGCGACGGGCCGGCGGCCCACGCCTGGAACGCTTCTTCGCTCTCCCACTTCGTGTAGACGAAGTAGAGGGTCTCGCCGGCCACCGGGCGGAGGAGTTCGAAGCCGAGGAAGCCGGGGGAGTTCTCCACAGCTCCGGCCCGCGCGGCGAACCGCTTCTCCAACTCCGCGCCGCCACCGGGCGGGACGTCGATCGCGTTGATCTTCACGACTGCCATCTGCCCACCCTAGCCAAACTCAGAACGTCTCGACCGCGGGCACCAGATCAGCGTCGACCACGATCGGGGCGTGGTCGGAGGGACCCTTGCCCTTGCGGGCCTCCCGGTCCACGTACGCGGAGCGGACCGCTCGGGCGAACGGCGCGGACGCGTACACCAGGTCGATCCTCATGCCCTTGTTCTGGTGGAACATGCCGGCCCGGTAGTCCCAGTAGGTGTAGGGGTGCGGGCCCTTCATCGGGGTGGGCACGACGTCGCTGAGGCCCAGGTCGCGCAGCGCCGCGAGGGCGGTCCGCTCGGCCGGGGTGACGTGCGTGGAGTGGGTGAAGACCGCCGGGTCCCAGACGTCGGCGTCGGTCGGGGCGACGTTGAAGTCGCCGCAGACAGCCAGCGGCAGCCCGCCGGCCAGCTCGCCGTCCAGCGCGTCGCGTAGTGCCGCGAACCAGGCCAACTTGTACGCGTAGTGCGGGTCTTCCGGCGTCCGGCCGTTGGGCACGTACACCGACCAGACCCGCACCCCGTCGCAGGTGGCCGAGATGGCCCGGGCCTCGGGCTCGGGGAAGCCGGGCTCGTCGGCGAACCCGACCCGGACGTCGTCCAGCCCGACCCGGGACAGGATGGCCACCCCGTTCCACCGGCCGTCGCTGTGGCTGGCCACGGTGTAGCCCAGCGCGCCGACCTCGGCGACCGGGAAGGCGCCGTCGGGGCATTTCGTCTCCTGAAGGCAGACGACGTCCGGCCCGGTGTCGGCCAGCCACTCCAGCAGCCGGGGTAGGCGGGCCTTCACCGAGTTGACGTTCCAGGTCGCCAGGCGCATGCCCCCAGCCTGCCGCATTCGCCGCCGCGACGCCGGGTCAGCCAGTCGGGGTGTCGCCGGGACGGGTCTGTTCGGCCAGGAACCGTTCCAGTTCGGCGCCGAGTTCGTCGGCGGTGGGCAGTGGGCCGGCATCAGGGGCGAGCAGGCTCTTCTCGCCCCGACCTCGGGCGAACGCGTCGTACTGCTCCTCCAGCGCCTGGACCAGGGCTGCGGCGTCCTCGGTCTGCGCCACCTGCCTGTCGATCTCCACCCGGACCACCTCGGCGGCCGAGCGCAGCCCGTCGCCGGGCAGCAGCAGCCCGGTGCTGCGCGACACGGAGGTGAGCAGCACCTCGGCGGCTGCCGGGTATTCGGTCTGCGCTACGTAGTGCGGCACGTGGGCGGCGAAGCCCAGCGCGTCGCGGCCCTGTTCGCCGAGGCGGAACTCCAGCAGGTGACCGACGCTGCCGGGCACCTGGACGCGTTGCAACCACGGCTCGTAGCCGGCGATCAGCTCGGGGCGGGTGGCGTGCGCTGTCACCCCGGTCGGCCGGGTGTGCGGGACCGCCATCGGGATCGAGTTGAGCCCCACTGTGAGCCGGACGTCCAGCCGGGCGGCGAGCCCGGCGACGGCGGCCACGAAACGCTCCCACTGCAGGTCCGGTTCGGGGCCGGTGAGCAGCAGGAACGGGGTCTCGTCGTCGTCCTGCAGCAGGTGCAGCTCCAGCTTGGGCGCGTCGACGCTCTCCCAGTGGTCCTCGACGAAGGTCATCACCGGTCGTCGCGACCGGTAGTCGAAGAGCTGGTCGACGTCGAAGGTGGCGATCGGCCGACCCTCCAGCGAGGTGAGTAGCTGCTCACGCGCCAGTCGGCTGGCGTTTCCGGCGTCCACGAACCCGGTGAGGGCCTGGATCAGGACCGGCTGCCCGAGGTCGGGCAGATCGTCGGTGAGCTGGTAGAGCTCGTGTGGGTCGAGCACCGGTGCGGACCTCCCTGAAATGTGCCTGCGGGGTGCCGTCACGACGGAGGGCACCCGTTCGGGCAACGTACCCGCCATCCTGGCGCATTCCTGCGTCGGGCGATCCGTTGGCCGGGTGGTGGGCGTGACCGGACTAATCGGCTGTTTACGCCACCAGGCCGAGCCTCGTGGCCGATCGGCCGAGGGACGGTTCGGCCCAAAGGCCGAGTTTGTCGATCATGTCAGGCTCAGGGGTGGAATGTTCGCTCCCGTCCTGGCCCGTGCCGGTCCGCGTGCGGCGCCAGCTTCATCCGGTACGCGAGGTCCGTTCCCTGGGCGGGTCACCCCGCCCGGGTCGTCCACCAGTACGGCTCCGATCTGTGTCGAGCGCCACGTGATCACCGTGCGTGATCGGGGTTTCCACCTGCCTAGCCTCGGTTGATGCGTGACGACGGCACCCTCGACGACCCGTGCGCCCCGAGCAGCCCCACTACCGATACGGAGGATGGCACCTCAACCGAACGGACAACCGCCGCGACCCGGCTCCGGGCGTACGCCCGGGACCTGACCGGTCGACGCCGGGCACAGCTGGCGCTGGCCACCGGTGTGGTGTGCTGCCTCGGTCTGACCGCCGTCGTCCAGGTTCGTAACGAGGACGCCGACGCGGCGACCCGGAGTGCATCGCTCTCCAGCTCCGAGCTGGCGCAACGCGCCGAGCAGCAGCGCGCGTCCCGTTCCCTCGACCGCACGGTCGCCCCGAGCGTGTCCGCCTCCGCCCAGCCCGCCCCGGCGAGCCCCGCCGATCCGGACACCAGCGCGCCGGCCCGCAAGGTCGCCCCGGCTCGCCCGACCGACCCGGCGCCGGTCGCCGGGCTGGACGAGGACCAGATGGAGAACGCCGAGGCGATCGTCCGTGCCGGCCGCAAGATGGGGGTGCCGCGCCGGGGTCTGGTGATCGCGGTGGCCACCGCCATGCAGGAGAGCAACCTCTACAACGTGGCCAGTGGCGTGCTGCCCGAGTCGCAGGACTATCCCCACCAGGGCGTCGGCTGGGACCACGACTCGGTCGGGTTGTTCCAGCAGCGTTCCAGCAGCGGCTGGGGCCCGGTGGGGCAGCTGATGGACCCCGAGTTCGCCACCCGGCAGTTCCTCAGCGCGCTGGAGCAGGTGCCCGGCTGGCAGCGGATGCGGCTCACCGACGCCGCCCAGGCGGTGCAGGTCTCCGCGTACCCCGAGCACTACCAGCAGCACGAGTGGCGGGCCACCCGGGTCGTTGACGCCATCGTGCCGGCGGGGCGGTAACCTACCGCCCACTATGGACGGTCAGGGTTGAGGCTGTCGCATCCCGGGTACATGTGTTGCAGGTTCGGGGTACACATGACTACGGGACCATCGACAGGAGGACGCCATGTCACTGATGCAGCGGATCACCACGTTCCTGAGATCGCCGAAGGGGCAGCAGTTGGTGGAGCGAGGTCGTCGGGAGATGGCCAAGCCGGGCAACCAGCAGAAGCTGAAGGGGTTGGCGGCCCGGCTGTCCAACCGCCGCCGCTGACCGTTCCATCGGCCGCCCTGTCCACCGTTTCCACCCCTGGGGAGACCTGGTGACCGACACCCCGCCCGTCGGCGGTCAGCCCGCCGTCCCTACTCCGCAGCCGTCCGTCGACCTGCCGGCCGGGCCGGTGGACGCCCCCGAGGGTCCGCCGGCCCGGCTCTGGGACCGGATGCGTGACGACCCGCAGTACGCGCCGGAGCACCTTGCCCTGGAGGCGGTGCGCCGCCTGGGGCCGGAGGCCGCGCAGTGGGCCGCCCGGGCCCGTGCCGAGCAGCCCGGCGTTTCCGCCGACGCCCTGGCCGACCAGGCGGCCCGCAAGTTCGTCAACCTGGCCCGACTGTCCGGCGCGGTCTCCGGCGCGGCCGGGCTGCCCGGCGCGGTGATCGACGTGGGCGTGCTGGCCTGGACCCAGGCGCGGATGGCCCTGCACATCGCCGCCGCGTACGGCGTCGACCCCCTGCACAGCGACCGGGCCACCGACCTGTTGGTGCTCCAGCGGGTGCACAAGGTCGCCGAGAGCGCCAGGCTGGCGCTCGGCGTGGCCGCCGGGCGGGAACGCGCCGACGCGCTCTTCGGCCTGGGCGGCCAGCGTCCGCTGGGTCGGGTCATGCTGCAACTCGGCGTCCGGCTAGCCCAGATGGCCGGCGTTCGGGCCGCGAAACGGATGGTAGCCAAGATCGTCCCCGGTGCCGCGATCGTGCTCGGCACCTGGGCCAATTCGTCGGCCACGAAGGATCTCGCCCAGCGGTCGCGGACTCTCTACGGCTCCCGCGGCAACGGCGTCCCGGAGCCGCGCCAACCCTGACGGCCCATCCGGGGTCGTCAGCTGGCCAGGCCGGAGGAGCGCCAGGTCACCTCGGCGATCCGGCCCTGGCCGGTGGCGTTGGGGTGGAACCAGTCCAGCGGGTTGAGCAGGTCCAGGGTGAACCGGACCTTGTGCAACGCGCCGCCGTCGTGCCGGCACCGTGATCCGTACGCCCGGCAGGCCGCCTTCAACTCGGCGTTGTAGGCGTCGATCCGGTCCCGGACGGCGGCCCGGCGCGCCCGGTCGGCGGGCGCGGTCGAGGTCGCCTCGGCGAGCAGGGCCGGGCAGATGCCCCGCCGCCACGCGCGGGTGGCCCGTTCGTCGTCGTGCCCGACCTCCCAGAGCCGGTACAGGTCGGGGATGCTCACCACCAGCACCCGGGCCTTGGGCCGGCCGGTCCGCAGGACCTGCAGCCCTTTGTCGACGTCGGCCCGGAACTGCGCCACCGGTGTCATCGCGTCCACCCCGCCCCGACAGACGTCGTTGGCGCCGATCAGCACGGTGACGTAGTCGGCGCGGTCGCGTACCGCCGCCTGGGCCTGACCGACGAGGGCGTCCGCGCGGGCGCCGGGACGGGCATGGTTGTACGTCCGGTCGCGGATCGCCGAATTCTGTTCGAGCAGCCGCCGGTAGTGGCTCTGCACCCGCAGCCCGTCCCCGGTCGACCAGGAGTTGCGCTCGCAGGAGGTGAGCACCAGGCAGGAGGCGAAGCCGGTGCTGATCGAGTCGCCGAGGGCGGCGATGCCGCCGGGCCCGCTCGTCGGCCTGGCGCTCGTGGTGGGGCGGGGTTCCGCGGAGTTGCCGCCCTCGCAGGCCAGTGCGACCAGCGCCGCGAGACAGGCCAGTGCGGCGACCCAGCGTCGAGGCATGACGTCTCCCGTTCCCGCAGCACAGAGCGACAGCGCGGTAACTCTATGCGCAGGATGTGGTTGGCCGGGAAGTTGCTGTCGGGTATGCGGCAGAGTGCCGACGCGGAAGCCGTCGAGGTGCTATGCGTCCCGCCACGGTGCCCGTTGACCGTGCAGCCACCAGTGCAACGCCCGGGTGATCCGAGGCAGCACCAGATAGGTCATCAGCGGGGTCAGGCAGAGCGTCATCAGCAGCACCCGGGCCGCCAGCGGCACCGCGTCGAGGAAGCGGCTCGTCAGCAGGGTGGCGGTCAGGCTCAGGGGGAAGAACGCCAGCCAGATGGTCACCGCCTGCTTCCAGCGGGGCGGCGACGGGGGCGGGGCCAACTCCACCGGGTCCACCGAGTGCTCCAGCGGCCTGTCGAACCAGCCCTCGATCCCGGTACGCCGCTCCACCCGGGTGTGCTCGACGATGCCCTGCGCCGAGCTGAGCCACCAGTGCCGCTGCGGCGACTCCTCCCACCGGCGCAGCGTCTCGGCGTCGGCGAAGCGGTAGAGCATGTGCCACTCCGGCGAACCGGGCCCGCTCTGCACCCAGCCGGCGCCGAGAAACCCGGGGAACGCCTCGGCCAGCGCCGTGCCGGCCCGCATCCAGGCCACCATCTCGCTGGCCCGGCCGGGATCGACGCGGCGGGCGATGGAGACGGTCACCGGCACGGCGAGGGTCATTGACATACGCCCATCCTGCGGTCGACCGGGGCCGCGGCGCGAACGGATGTGCCGCAGCACACCGGCGGGCGCGGGTGTGCAGGCGCGCGGGACAGGTTAATCCGGCCGATCGGGGGTAGCTCCCTGAGCATGACGAGATCGCAGCCCCGGCGCGCCCGTGGCACGGTCGGCCATGCGAACAGCGCGTTGAACCTTCGGCTCACCCTCGCCAGCTTCGGGTTGGTGATCATGGTGCTCTTCGCGGTGCTGGCGTTCTGGGCCGGCATCGCCTGGCTCGGCGTACTCTGCGCGATCTTCGCCGTGGTCGCCGTGGTCGACCTGGTCGTGATCCAGCGCCGCCGCGCCGCCCGCCGCCGCGAGGAGCCGGGCGTACGACACTCGTTGTTCGAGTGACAGGAGGACGGAATGCCCCACATCGCCACCACCAACCCCGCCACCGGACAGGTGCTCAAGACCTATGAGGCGATGTCCACCGAGCAACTCGACGACGCCATCGAGCGCACCGACCTCGCGTTCCACCAGCTGCGGTCGACGACAGTCGACCAGCGCGCCCAGTGGATGAACGCCGCGGCCGACCTGCTGGACGCCGAGCGCGACGAGATCGCCCGGATCATGACCACGGAGATGGGCAAGACGTACGTCGCGGCGCAGGCCGAGGTGACCAAGTGCGCCACCGCCGCCCGCTTCTACGCCGACAAGGCCCCCGCGTTCCTCGCCGACGAGCCGGCCGACGCCGACGCCGTGAAGGCCACCCGGGCGTTCATCCGCTACCAGCCGATCGGCGTGGTGCTCGCGGTGATGCCGTGGAACTTCCCGCTCTGGCAGGTGATGCGCTTCGCCGCCCCGGCGCTGATGGCCGGCAACACCGGCCTGCTCAAGCACGCCTCGAACGTGCCGCAGACCGCGCTGCTGCTGGAGGACGTGTTCCGGCGAGCAGGCTTTCCCGAGGGGGCCTTCACCACGGTGCTGGTCGACTCGGAGGCCGTCGACCACATCCTCAGCGACCCCCGGGTACGCGCCGCGACGCTCACCGGCAGCGAGCCCGCCGGCCGGTCCATCGCCCAGATCGCCGGACGGGAGCTGAAGAAGACCGTCCTCGAACTCGGCGGCAGCGACCCCTTCGTGGTGATGCCCTCGGCCGACGTGGACCGGGCCGCCGAGGTCGCCACCACCGCCCGCTGCCAGAACAACGGCCAGTCCTGCATCGCCGCGAAGCGGTTCATCGTGCACACCGACGTGTTCGACGCCTTCGCCGAGAAGTTCGCCGCCAACATGGCAGCGCTGCGCGTCGGAGACCCGATGGACCCGAACACCGACGTCGGGCCGCTGGCCAGCGAGCGTGGCCGCGACGAGGTGCACGCCCAGGTCAGCGACGCGGTCGACAACGGCGCGACGGTGCTCTGCGGCGGCGAGCGGCCGAACGGCGACGGCTGGTTCTACCCGCCGACGGTGGTCACCGACCTCACCCCGCAGATGCGGATGTGGTCCGAGGAGGTCTTCGGCCCGGTCGCCGGCCTGTTCCGGGTCTCGTCGTACGAGGAGGCGATCGAGGTCGCCAACGGCACCAGCTTCGGGCTCGGCTCGAACGCCTGGACCCGGGACCCGGCCGAGCAGGAGCGCTTCGCCACCGACCTGGACGCCGGCAACGTCTTCATCAACGGGATGACCACCTCGTACCCCGAGTTGCCGTTCGGCGGTGTGAAGAACTCCGGGTACGGGCGGGAGCTGTCGGCGCTGGGCATGCGGGAGTTCTGCAACACCAAGACGGTCTGGGTGGGCGAGGGCGCCGCCTCGGCCGGCGCGGGGGCACACGCGGAATAGGGCACGCATCAGGCGACGCGGACGTGGGTAGGAGGTGTGCCCATGACGTCGTTCGGCTTTCACGCCTCGCATGAGCAGATCGGTCCACGCGCCCTGTTGGAGGCGGTGATGCACGCCGAGCGGGCCGGCTTCGACGCCGCCATGTGCTCCGACCACTTCTCCCCGTGGAGCGCCCGGCAGGGCGAGTCCGGCTTCGCCTGGTCCTGGCTGGGCTCGGCGTTGCAGGCCACCGGCATGCCGTTCGGCGTGGTCAACGCGCCCGGCCAGCGGTACCACCCGGCGATCATCGCGCAGGCCATCGGCACCCTCGGCGCGATGTACCCGGGACGGTTCTGGGCGGCCCTGGGCACCGGCGAGGCCAGCAACGAGCACATCACCGGAGACCCGTGGCCCCGCAAGGACGTGCGCGCCGCCCGGCTGCGGGAGTGCGTCGACGTGATCCGGGCCCTGCTGGCCGGCGAGGAGGTCAGCCACGACGGCCTGGTCCGGGTGGACCGCGCCAAGCTGTGGACCCGCCCCGAGCAGCCGCCCGCGCTGGTCGGCGCCGCCGTCAGCGTGGCCACCGCCCGCTGGTGCGCCGAATGGGCGGACGGGCTGATCACCGTGAACGCCCCGGTGGAGCACCTGCGCGAGATGATCGACGCGTACCGGGACGCGGGTGGGCGGGGGCCGCTGCACCTCCAGGTGCACGTCTCCTGGGCGCCCGAGCAGGCCCAGGCCGAGGCGCTCGCGCACGACCAGTGGCGCAGCAACGTCTTCGCCCCGCCGGTCTGCTGGGACCTGGAGACCGTCGAACACTTCGACGTGGTCTCCGCCGACGTGCCGCCGCAGCGGGTCGCCGAGGTGGTGAACGTGTCGGCGGACCTGGGTCGGCACGTCGGCTGGCTGGAGGAGTACGCGCAGCTCGGCTTCGACCAGATCGCCCTGCACCACGTCGGGCAGGAGCAGCGGGGCTTCATCGACGCGTTCGGCGCGGAGGTACTGCCGAAGTTGCGCCCGGGCGGCTGATCGAGGCCGGAACGGCGTACCCCTAGGCTCGTACCCCATGGAAAGCCTGTTTCCGGTCGTCGTCTTCCTGGCGATCGCCACCCTGGGCGCCGCGTTGGCCCGCCGGCTCGGTCTGCTCGCGCCGATCGTGCTGGTCGTCCTCGGCCTGACGCTCTCGTTCGTGCCGGGCTTCCCGCAGGTGCACCTCGAGCCGGAGTTGGTGCTGGTCGGCATCCTGCCTCCGCTGCTCTACGTGGCCGCGCTGGAGACCTCGGTGCCGGCGTTCAAAAACAACATCCGGCCGATCCTGCTGCTCGCGGTCGGCCTGGTGTTGTTCACCGCGTTCGTGGTCGGGTTGGTGCTGCACCTGCTGTTGCCGCAGCTGCCGTTCGCGATCTGCCTCGCCCTCGGCGCGGTGGTCGCCCCACCGGACGCCGTGGCCGCCACGGCCGTCGCCCGTCGGGTCGGGCTGCCCCGCCAGGTCGTCACCATTCTGGAGGGCGAGAGCCTGGTCAACGACGCGACAGCGCTCGTGCTGCTGCGGGTCGCGACGATGGCCACCATCGGCTCGGCCGTCGGCGCCGACAAGATCGCCATCGAGGTGCTGCGGTCCACCGGCGGCGGCATCCTGATCGGGGCGCTCGGGGCGCTGGTGTTCGGCTTCCTGCACCGGCGGATCACCGACCCGCTGCTGGACAACGCGCTGTCGTTGATCATCCCGTTCGCTGTGGTGTTCACCGCCGAACACCTGCACGCCTCCGGTGTGGTCGCCGTTGTCGTCACCGGCCTGGTGCTCGGGCACAAGCTGCCCCAGTTGCTGTCGGCGGCGTCCCGGTTGCAGATCGGCGCGTTCTGGCGGCTGGTCCGTTTCCTGCTGGAGGGCCTGGTCTTCCTCCTGGTCGGGCTGCAACTGCGGGAGGTGTTGCACGACCTCGACGAGCCGATCGGCTCGCTCATCCTGATCACCTTCGCGGTGCTCGCCACCGTCTTCCTGAGCCGGTTCGTCTGGCTCTTCCCGGCCACCTACCTGGCCCGGTTGGTCCCCCGGGTGCGCCGCCGTGACGCCCGGCCGTCACCGAAGTTCCCGATCATCATCGGCTGGGCCGGCATGCGGGGCGTGGTGACACTGGCCGCCGCGCTGGCCCTGCCGCTGACCCTGGCCGACGACAAGCCGTACCCCAGGGCGTTGTTGATCTGGCTGGCCTTTGCCGTGATCGTCTTCACCCTGGTCGGCCAGGGCGCCACCCTGCCGCTGGTCGCCCGCCGGTTGAAGCTGCCACCGGACGACGCGGTGCAGGACGCGCTCTCCGCGGCCGCCGTGCAGCAGCAGGCCAGCAAGGCCGCTCAGGACCGCCTCGACGAGTTGGCCGACGGCGCACCGGATGCGGTCGTGGACCGGCTACGCCGAGCGGTGGCGGACCGCACCAACATGGCGTGGGAACGACTCGGCGGCGACGAGCGGGAGACCCCGTCGCAGGCGTACGGTCGGCTGCGGCAGGAGATGATCGACGCCGAGCGGGACGTGTTCCGGGCGGCCCGGGACTCCGGTCGGATTCCTGAGGAAGTGTTGGTGCAGGCCTACCGTGACCTGGACCTGGAAGAGTCGCTGCTGCGAGAGGTTGAGAAGTGAGCTGTCAGCACCTGACCGAGGCCGGTGCCGCCGAGCCGCGTACCCCCGACGAGTGCGCGGACTGCGTCGCCATCGGCGACACCTACTGGGTGCACCTGCGCACCTGCCTGAGCTGCGGGCAGGTCGGCTGCTGTGACTCGTCGCCGAACCAGCACGCGAGCAAGCACTTCGCGTCCACCGGCCACCCGGTGATCCGCTCGGCGCAACCGGGTGAGGCCTGGCGCTGGTGCTTCGTCGACGAGGAGATCGGCTGATCGTTCGCCGTCGGCCGGGTTGGGCACGGTGGGCGGGGCGGTCGTCGTCAGGCCCGGTTCAGCGGCTGATGACGTCGACGAGACGTTCGGTGGCGAGGCAGGAGACGAGGCAGCGTTCCTTCGCGTCACCGCTCAGCCGGGCGGTCCAGTCGGTGAGGCCGCCGTCGCCGATCTCCAGGCTGCCGTCCAGGACGGTGATCCGCAGGGCGCAGCCCGTGTAGTAGCCGCGACCGCGAGACCGTTCCGGTTCGTCCACGAGCGGCACCACACCCGCGTCGACTGCCGGTCGGACCGTATCGGCCAGCCGCTCCCCGACGGTCTCGTTGTCGAACGTGGTGACGTGCAGGTGAGGCGCGGCGGCCGGTGCCAGCTCGGCGAGGACGGTCTGCCAGTAGGTGAGGTGCCGGACCAGCAGCCGGGCCTGCGTGTCGCCCGAGCCGGTGTCCCGGGCGCTGGACACCAGGGCGAAGAGCCGGAAGTGCGCCGACGTGGCGCTGCCGAAATCCTGCGCCCGCAGCACCCGGTGGGCGGCGGCGAGGTGCACCTCGCTCTGTCGGCGGCGACGTACGGCCGCCTCGATGGCGAGGGCGTTCGTGGGATCGCTCAGCACTTCGCTGGCGCGCATCGTGGTGACGATCCTGTTCTGGCTGACCGGCGCGACAGCCGAGCAGGCGCCGACCGGTACGACCGGCGACAGCTCCACCCCGGCGACATCGGCGGGCAGCAGTTGCCACATCCGGGCCTCCACCCGCGCGAGCGCGCGCGGGTCGACGTGGGCCGGGCGGACGAAGCGGTCCTCGCGCCACCGTCGTACCACTTCGGACGGGCGCGCTGTCGCCGCCCGGTCGCGGGCCACGCTCAACAGCAGACTGCGCAGGTCCGCGCCGGAGAGCCCGGACAATGCGCTGCGGGACCCGGCCGGCATCGCGGCCCACACCCGACGCTCCGCGCCAGTCAGATCACCGCCGGCCAGATCACCACCGGTCGATCCACCGCCAGCCAGATCATCGTCAACCAGACCGCTGCCATCCATGGCGTCACCATGGCTCACTCGGCGCGTCCGATCCACCGGTTTTGCCGCGTGCCGGTGATTCGTCCAGGTCATCAGCTCGACAGCGCCGGCCGCAGACACCCTGCCGGCGTGCCCCGAACTGTCCTGTGGAGCGCCACACCGCCACCGCTGTGCGGCCACCCATCAAGTGATCATCCAAGCCTGCCGGCTGCGCGTACCCCCGCCTATGCTTCACCGACGGTGTGAGCGTCGACGGGGGACGGACATGATTGACACTGTCATCTTCGATGTGGGTGGGACGATTCTCGACGAGTCCCACGAGTTCGCTGCCTGGGCCGACTGGCTCGGCGTGCCCCGGCACACCTTCTCGGCGGTCTTCGGTGCGGTGATCGCCCGGGGTCTGGACTATCAGGAGACGTTCCGGGTCTTCCGGCCCGACTTCGATCTCGCCATCGAGCTGGAGCGTCGGGCGGCGGCCGGCCAGCCGGAGTCGTTCGCCGAGGAGGATCTCTACCCGGACGCGCGGGGATGCCTGGAGTCCTTGAAGGACCAGGGCCTGTTCGTGGGCCTGGCCGGTAACCAGCCGGCTCACGCGGAGGCGACCCTGCGCGATCTCGAGCTTCCGGTGGACGTGATCGGCACGTCGCACGGGTGGGGTGTGGCGAAGCCGTCACCGGTGTTCTTCGAGCGGGTCGTCGCCGCGGGCGGTGGTGTCGCGTCGTCGATCCTGTACGTCGGCGACCGGCCCGACAACGACGTGCTCCCGGCTTTGGAGGCGGGCATGAAGACGTGCCTGATCCGACGCGGTCCGTGGGGGCACATCCTCGACGCCTCCACGGTGGCCGAGCGGTGCCTGTTCCGGATCGACTCGCTCGACGAACTCCCGAGCCTGGTGACCGAGCACAACGCGGCCGGCGGATGACCCGCCGGCCGCGCGAGACGTGCGTCGGTCAGGTCAGCGAGCAGGCCGCCCCGTTGACGGTCACCAGGCCGGGGCTCGGGTTGGCGCCCCCGGTGGTCGTCGCGTTGAAGCCGAACATCACTGAGCCACCCGGTGCGATCTTGGCGTTGTGCGACTCGTTGCGCGCGGTCACCGTCGCGCCGGACTGAGTGACCTTCGCCAGCCACGCCTCGCGGACCCGCTGGTCACCGGTGAACGCGAAGCGCACGCTCCAGCCGTTGACGGCGGTGGTGCCCGTGTTCTGGATGGTCAGCTGCCCGGTGAACCCGGTGCCGCCCTGCCAGGCGCCGTAGTTGGTGTAGCGCGCCGTGCAGGTGGTGGCCGGCACCGCGCCGGCGTCACCCTGGTCGGCCAGGAACGAGGCGATCCAGGTCAGCGCCGAGTTCCAGTTGATCGCCACCTCGTTCGTCGAGTACGAGTTGATGTCGTCGACGTAGCAGAACATCGGCTCGCAGCCGGCCAGCAACTGTGCCACGAACGGGTCCTGCAGGGCCGCGTTCGGGCCACCGGCGAGGGAGCCGGCGGGCGGTCGGGGAAGGCTCGGGTTGAGCTGGTGGCCGAAGATCCGACTGTGCTGGTTCTCCGCGGCGTGCTCTCCCCACCCGGTGACGTAGGAGATGTTCAGGGCGTTGCGACCGAGGATGTAGTCCATCGCCTGCACGGCACCGTCACGGTAGGCGACGTTGCGGGTCAGGTCGAAGGCCGTGGCCAGCACCACCGCGTTGTTGATGACGTTGCTGTTGCCGCCCCAGAAGTAGCTGTTGGCGTCTCCGGGCATCGGCAGCCCGTACGCCTGCCGGCGCAGCTCGGCGAGGTACGTGTCGGCGGCGGCGGTGACCGAGGCGCGGACCCGGGCCAGATCGGCGGCGGGCAGTCCGTTCGGCACGGTGGCCAGGTCGAGGCGGCCCAGTGCGGCCACGCTCTGCCAGCCGAAGCCCCGGGCGTCGAACACGTTCCCGGTGTGGTGCGGTGAGGCGGTCAGGTCGGCCAGGTAGTTCTGCGCCCCGGTGGTCAGGTACAGCTCGGCCGCCGCCCAGTAGAACTCGTCGGTGACGAAGCTGTCGTCGTACGCGCCGCCGCCGGTGCCGTCGGTCGGGCTGGCGTACACCGCCGGGTGGGCCTTGGCCGCGGCGTAGGCGGTCTTCGCGGCAGTGCCGCAGCGGGTCGCGAACGCCGCGTCGTAGGGGGCGAAGAGTCGGGCGCATTGGGCCGCGGTGGCGGCCATGTTGAGGGTGGCCGCGGTCGACGGCGGGTGCAGCTCGCGAGGCTGCGGGTCGTCCTGCGGGGACAGCGGCAGCCCGGTCCAGTTCTGATCGTGGATCTTGTGGTGGACCATGCCGGCGAGCGGCTTGCCGGCGGGCACCTGCATGCGCAGCAGGAACTCCAGCTCCCAGCGGGCCTCGTCGAGGATGTCCGGCACGGCGTTGCCGCGTTCGGGCACCCGCAGCGTGCTGTCGGCGAGTTCGGCGCCGCCGTTGGCGGTGGCCGCCGTCTTGGTCCGCTCGAAGGTGTTCAACAACTGGTAGGTGGCGATGCCGCCGTTGACCACGTACTTGCCGTGGTCGCCGGCGTCGTACCAGCCGCCGCGCACGTCCAGGGAGTAGTCGCAGACACCCGGCTGGCAGGGCACGTTGGTGTCGCCCTGGTTGGGTGCGACGCCGAGGTGGCCGGCGGGGCGGGCGTACTCGTCGCCGATCAGGTCACCGTCGATGGCGATGCCGCTGCGCTGGGCGTAGAAGAACTGCAGCGAGTCGGAGCGCAGCTGGTCGTAGAGGGCGCCGGAGATGTCGAACGGGTGGCTGGTCTCGCCGTCGACGGTGAGCGTGAGCCCGGTGCCGGGGGTGCGGTAGCTGGAGAAGTCGACGGTCTGCACGTTCTGCCCGGAGGCGGCGTCGACGCCGCGGGCGGTGGTGGTGCCACTGGCCACGACGGTTCCGGTGGCGTTGCGCAGCTGCCAGGGCAGCGCCGTGGTGGCCTCGGTGACGACAGTGGCGTTCTTCGGGCCACCGGGCAGGTAGCCGACCTGGTTGACGCGGACCCGTGGCCCGGTGTCCGGCACGTACGGCTCGGGCGGCTCGCCGCCGCGCAGCGAGACGTCGTCCAGGCAGATGGTCTGCGCCTGGGCGGCGCCACCGACCTGGAAGATCAGTTGAGCGTTGGGGTTGTCGTCCGGGACGGTGAAGGTCTGCTCGACCCGCTGGAGGGTGCCGGTGGCGGTGGCGTCCACGGCCGCGTACGTGGTGTACGGGGCGCTGCCGAGCTGCAACACGGCCTTGACCGCGGCGCCGGGAGTGGCGGAGACCGCGAAGCCGAGGGTGTATTCGGCGCCGGCGATCAGCGGCACGCCGTCCTGGCCGATGCCGGCGTCCCACGGGTTGGCAAGCCCGCCCGCGACAGTGGTGCAGAGCTGGCCGTCGGTGACCGCCAGCGCTCCGGTGCCGAAGGAGAACCAGGGGCTCACACCCTCGCTGAAGTCGCCGTTGTCGATCTGCTCGGGGGCGTCCGGTGGTGGGTCGGCGTGGGCCGCGCCGGCGCCCGCGCCGGTGAGGGCCAGAGAGGTCGCCGCAGCCAGCAGGAGGCGGCGTCGGGATGGCGTCACGGGAGTCCTTCCGGGACGGGAAGTGGGACAGTGGTGGTGGCACGGAGCTGAGAAATCTCTGGGAGCGCTCCCAGGTGTCTGCTCGATGTTTCCAGTGCCAGCACGCCCTGTCAATTGATCTGGTTGGATGGGTTTCGGTGTCCGACGAGGGCGACCAGCCCGAGCGGCGTCCCCGACGCGCCACCACCCGGACGTGAGATTGGCCGCGCCACGCGCCGTCGTCCTGATCTCCTAGAGACAACTGCGCCCTTCGCCTGGCAGGCTGCCACCCATGACCCTGAAGCTGCGTTCCGTGGGAACGAGCGACCGTGGGCTGATCCGCAGCGGAAACCAGGACGCCCTGCACGCCGGCACCTGGCTCGTCGCCGTCGCCGACGGCATGGGCGGAATGGCCGCCGGCGACCTGGCCAGCGCCCTCACCATCGACGCGGTCGCCCCGCTGGACCTGGAGACACCCGAGGACGCCCTGGTGGCCGCGCTCGAGGGCGGCATCGCGCTGGCCACCTCCCGGATCCGACAGGCGGTCGCCGAGGATCCCGAGCGCCAGGGGATGGGCACCACGCTGACCGCCCTGCTCTTCGCCCGTACCGGCAGCTGCCTGGCGCTCGCGCACGTCGGCGACTCCCGGGCCTACCTGTTCCGCGAGGGCGTGCTCAAGCAGGTCACCCGGGACGACACCTTCGTCCAGATGCTGGTGGATCAGGGCGTGATCACCGCCGACCAGGCCAGCAGCCACCCGCGTCGGGCCGTGGTCACCCAGGCGTTACAGGGTGACGAGGTCTCCCCGTCGTACGCGACGATGGTGCCCCGGGCCGGCGACCGGTGGCTGCTGTGCAGCGACGGCCTCTCCAACGTGGTTCGCCCGGACACCCTCACCGAGGTGCTCAGCGGCTATCCGGACCGGGACGCCTGCGCCGCCAAGCTGATCGACCTGGCCCTGCACGCCGGCGCGCCGGACAACGTCACAGTCGTGGTGGCCGACGTCGTCGAGGAGTAGACCGCCGCTCAGCGCCGACGCGGCGTGGCGTGCCGGGTGGGTTTCGCCGTTCCCGGATCCTCCGGCCACGGGTGCCGGGGATAGCGCCCGCGCAGCTCGGAGCGGACCTGCGGATAGCCGGTACGCCAGAACGACGCCAGGTCGGCGGTGACCGCCACCGGCCGGCCGGCGGGGGAGAGCAGGTGCAGCAGCACCGGCACCCGACCGTCGGCGATGCGGGGGGCCGCCGGCCAGCCGAACGTCTCCTGGAGCTTCACGGCGAGCACCGGCGCGGCGGGGTCGCCGTAGTCCAGCCGGATTCGAGAACCACTCGGCACCTCGATCCGCTCCGGGGCCAGCTCGTCGAGTCGGGCGGCCTGCGCCCAGGGCAGCAGTCGACGCAGCGCCGACGGTAGGTCCACTCGTGCCAGGTCGGTCCGCCGTCGCGCGGCGGCCAGCTCCGGGCCCAGCCAGGTCGGCGCGGCGTCGAGCAACGAGTCGTCGCCAACCTCCGGCCACGGCTCGCCCAGGTGGTGCCGGAGGAACGCGAGTCGCTCGCGCAGCGCCCGAGCCGCCGGCGTCCAGGGCAACAGCCCCAGCCCGTCCTGGCGCAGACCGGTCAGCAGCGCGGCGGCCACCTCCGCCCGGTCCGGCCGGTCCAACCGCCGCTGGACCAGCTCGATCGCGCCCAGCCGGGTCACCTCCCGGGCCACCACGTCCCCGTCCGACCAGCCGACCTCGCGGCCGGTGCGCAGCAGCGGACCGGCCGCCTCCCGCGCCGTCGCCTCGTCCACCGGGGAGGCCCGGCGGATGCGGGCCGACGGCGCGCCGGGCGTGCGGTCCGCGACCGCCACCGCCAGCCAGTCGGACCCGGCCAGCCCCGAGCCGGCGGCCAGCTCCGCGGCGGTCCCGCCGGTCATCAGGTACGCCGAGCCGCCCGGCCGCCGCACCCGGGCCAACCGTTCCGGGTACGCCAGACCGACGAGCAGCCCGGCGGCGAGATCGTCGCTCAGTCCACCCCGGCCGGTGGCGTTGGCGCGACCCTTCGCCGGGGAGTCGGCAGGCAGCGCGGCCCGCAGCCGGCGTACCTCGGTGCGCCAACGGGCGGTCGCGCCCGCGTCCACGCCGGCGCGCAGCCGACGCCAACCGGCGACCAGATCGTCACCGGGGCCGGCCGCGCCCTCCTCGGCGAGGAGGGCGACCACCTCGGCGGCCCGGTCGGCGCCGACCCGGCCGGCGCCGTCCAGGAGCGCCCGGGCCAGTCGTGGGTGCGCCCCGGCGGCGGCGATCGACCGCCCCCGCGTCGTGATCCGACCGTCGACGTCGACAGCGCCCAGGGTCTCCAGGGTGTCCCGGGCCACCGTCATCGCGGCGGCCGGCGGCGGGTCGGGCAACGCGAGCCCGACACCGTCCGGTCGGCCCCAGGCGGCCAGCTCCAGCGCGAAGCCGGTCAGGTCGGCGGTGGCGATCTCCGGCTCGGCGCGGGCGGGCAGCCGCTCGTGGGTCGCCGCCGACCAGCAGCGGTAGACGTACCCGGGGGCCTCCCGGCCGGCCCGCCCGGCGCGCTGGGTGGCGGCGGCGCGGGAGACCGGCACGGTGACCAGTGCGCCCAGCCCACGGGCCAGGTCGATCCGGGGTACCCGGGACAGTCCGGCGTCCACCACGATCCGCACACCCGGGACGGTCAGACTGGTCTCGGCCAGCGCGGTGGCCAGCACCACCCGCCGCCGGTCCCCGCGACGCAGCGCGGCGTCCTGCTCGGCGCCGCGTTGACGGCCGTGCAGCGGCAGCAGCGCGACAGCGTCCCGTAGGTCGGCCAGCCGGCCGGTGACCGCGGCGATCTCGCCGGCCCCGGGCAGGAAGACGAGCACGTCGCCGTCGTGCTCGCGCAGCGCCCGCCGGACGGTGACGGCCACGTGGTCGAGCAGGGCCCGGTCCACCGGCCCGGCCCCGGGCGGGGCGATCGGGCGCGCCGGGGGCACCCAGATCCGTTCTACCGGGTGCAACGCCGAGTCGGCCCGCACCACAGGTGCCGGGGTGGGCCCGCCCAGCAGCGCGGCGAACCGGTCGGTGTCCGGGGTCGCCGACATCGCCAGCAGCCACAGGTCCGGCCGGAGGGTGGCGCGCGCCTCGACTGTGAAGGCCAGCGCGAGGTCGGCGTCGAGTTGGCGTTCGTGGCACTCGTCGAGCAGCACGGCACCCGTGCCGGGCAGCTCCGGGTCGTGGTGCAGCCGGCGGACCAGCAGGCCGGTGGTGACCACCTCGATCCGGGTGGCCGGGCCGACCCGGCGCTCGCCGCGTACCGCGTAGCCGACCCGCTCACCGACCCGCTCGCCGAGCAGCTCGGCCATGCGCCGGGCAGCGGCACGGGCCGCCACCCGGCGGGGTTGGGCGATCACCACCCGACCGTTCACCCGGTCGGCCACGGCCAGCGGCGCGAGCGTGGTCTTGCCGGTGCCCGGTGGAGCCACGAGCACACCGGCGCCGGCCGCGTCGAGTGCCGCGACCAGCGCCGGCAGCACCGGGCGGACCGGCAGGTCAAGGGTTACGTCGGAGAGCACGGCCCAGTCTCGCACCGGGACGGGTGCGTCAGGAGCGACGGACCTCGCCGACGCCGAGCACGAAGGCCCGCCAGGCGGTCGCGCCGAAGGCGAGCACCGGGCCGGAGCGGTCCTTGCTGTCCCGGACGGCGACCTGACCCGCGACTGTCGCGACCTCCACGCAGTTGCCGTTGCCGCTGCTGCGCGTGCTGGTGCGCCAGTCCGCTCGGGTCAGGTCGTACGCCGTCATCCGCGGTACCTCTCGTCTGCGTCGGCGTGCCGCAGACGCGGTCACGCAAAGTTACGAGAAGCATGCTCAAGACGGGTCAACGACGCCGTCGGATCGAGCGCCATCCGGCACAGCTCCTCGTGCAGAAGGCTATACCCGAGCACATGATCGGCTTCTTCCAGAGCCAGCCCCATCGTGAGGTTATCCAGGTAAACCACTGACGCGTCGGCGGCATCGGCGAAGTTGAGGATCACGTACGGGGTGCTCATCGCGGGATGCCCGCCAGCGGTGAAGGGCAGTACCTGGATTGTCACGTTGGGTAGCTGCGCGATCCGGCTCATGTGGACCAGTTGCTCGGCCATCACCGCGGTTCCGCCGACCGGGCGCAGGAGCACCGCCTCGTTGAGGACCACCGACAGGACGACCGGGTCCTCGCGGCGCAGCACTTCCTGCCGGCGCAGCCGGGCGGCGACCTTGCGCTCCAGACCGTCCTCGCCAGCGGTGCGCCGGAAGATCTCCCGGGCGTACGCCTCGGTCTGCAGCAGTCCGGGCACCGATTCGGCTTCGTACGTGCGCAGCGCCGCCGCCTCGGCCTCCAGCCCGACGTAGAACTCGAACCACTCGGGGAGCACGTCGCTGTAGTTCTGCCACCAGCCGCGCTGCTGTGCCCCCCGGGCGATCTCGATCAGCGCCTCGGCATCCGAACCGGTCACCTGGTACAGCGCGAGAGCGGCCCGGACGTCGCGCGGTTTGATGCCGATCTGCGCGGTCTCGATCCGGGAGAGGTTGCTCTTCGACATGTCGAGCTGACGGGCGGCCACATCGAGGGTCATGCCCGCGCGTTCCCGTAGCTGGCGGAGCTCCCGGGCGATGCGGCGACGCCGCACGGTCGGGCTGGCGGCGGGTCGGACGGTGGGGGTGGCGGTCACCGTCCGAGTCTGCCACGACAAGATCCGCAGGTCGCAGATGCACGGAGTGCAACTTTCAAATCTGGGAGTTGCGTTGCAGTAGCTGTCGGTGCATCCTTTCCCGGTTGCGAACACTGTGGACACACCTGTCGGGAGGATCGTTGCTCATCGCCGACGAGTTTTTCCTGATCGCCCACAACGACAGTCGTGGTAAGGCGAAACTGCACCCGGCGGCGACCGGGCTCGGGCTGGCCGGCGGGCTCCTCGGCGAACTGATCCTCTACGGACACATAACGGTCGTGGCCGGCCAGGTCACCGTCATCGACAGGCGTCCGCCAGCCGACGCCCTGGCGCACACGGTGCTGGACCAGTTGATCGGCGAGTCCCAGCACCGGGAGTTGCGCACCTGGCTGAGTTTCCTCGCGCAGAGCGCCACGGCGTCGGTGGGAGAACGGCTGGCCCGCGCCGGGGTGCTGCGCCGCCAGGAGAGCCGCCGACTGCTGCGTACCACGGTCAGCTACCTGCCGATCGACCTCAACGCGGTGGCCTGGCCGGCCACCCGCCTCCGGGCCCTGCTGGACCGGCCGGAGCCACCGGGCGTGCCGGACGCCCTGCTTCTCGGCCTGGTCGTGGCCGCCGGGCTGACCCGCGAGGTGCTGTGGAGCGCCGGCCCGCGGGCGCACCACCGGCTGAACGTCCTCATCCCCGCGCTGCCGGCCCCGCTCAAGGAACTCGTCGGGCACACCGAGGCCGCCGTCGGCGCCGCCGTGCTGCGCGGCATCCCCTGATCCGCATCCCCTGGTCCCCCTCCGGTAACCCCCAACCCTCCCCTCGACCATCGGAGTAGTCGTATGCCCCCGACAGCGACAGTCGAACGACCCAGCAACGTCTCCGAAGCCCTGGCCCGAGGTCGCCTCGGCATCCCGTCGGTCATCTTCTTCGTCCTCTCCGCCGCCGCGCCGTTGACCGTGGTGGCAGGCGTCGTCACCACCGGCTACGGCGTCATCGGGGTGACCGGAATCCCGCTGGCCTTCCTGCTGATCGCCGCGGTCCTCGCCCTCTTCTCGGTGGGCTACGTGGCGATGTCCCGCCGGGTGGAGAACGCGGGCGCCTTCTACGCCTACATCTCCCGGGGGCTCGGCCGACCGGCCGGCGTCGGCGCGGCCTGGGTCGCGCTGATCGCGTACAACGCGCTCCAGGTCGGGCTGTACGGCACCATCGGTGCGGCGGCCCAGCCGGTGCTCGACCGGCTCTTCGGCGGACACCCCCACTGGGCCGTCGTGGCCCTGGTGGCGTGGGCGTTGGTCGGCGTGCTCGGCCTGCTCCGGGTCGACCTCAACGGCATGGTCCTGGCCGCGCTGCTGGTCGCCGAGGTCGTGGTGGTCCTCGTCTTCGACCTGGGGCAGCTCGGCAACCCGGCCGACGGTCAGGTCAGCTTCGCCTCGTTCTCGCCGGACAACCTCTTCGTGCCGGGCCTCGGCGCGGTGCTGGTGCTGGCCGTCCTCGGCTTCGTCGGTTTCGAGTCGGCGGTGGTCTTCAGCGAGGAGAGCAAGGACCCGAAGCGGACGGTGCCGCTGGCCACCTACCTCTCGGTGGCGATCATCGCCGGGCTGTACGCGCTGTCGTCCTGGACCATGACGGTCGCCGTCGGGCAGGACAAGATCGTGGCCGAGGCCGGCGCGCAGGGCGTCGAGCTGATCTTCAACCTGGCCGGCGCGCAGCTCGGCGACACGATGGTCACCATCGGGCAGGTGCTCTTCCTGACCTCGGTACTGGCCGCGATGATCTCGTTCCACAACACCACGGCCCGGTACACGTTCGCGCTCGGTCGGGAGCGGGTGCTGCCGGCGGTGTTCGGGAAGACCTCGGCCCGTACCGGGGCGCCGCGGGCCGCCTCGGTGGCGCAGAGCGTCCTCGGGCTGTTCGTCATCGCGCTGTACGCGGTCAACGGCTGGGAGCCGGTGGTGCAGCTGTTCTTCTGGGTCGGCACCACGGGCGGCTTCGGCGTCCTGCTGCTGATCGCCACCACCTCGGTGGCGGTGATCGCCTACTTCGCCCGCTCCGCCAGCGGCGAGAACCTCTGGCGACGGGCCATCGCGCCCGGCCTGGCCACCATCGCGCTCTTCGTGATCATCTGGTTGGCCGTGTCGAACTTCGCCAACCTGCTCGGCGTCGCGCCGGACTCCCCGTTGCGGTGGGCGCTGCCCGGCGCGTACCCGGTGGCTGCCCTGCTGGGCATCGGTTGGGCCCTGCTGCTGCGCAGCAGCCGCCCGGACACGTACGCCCGGATCGGCCTGGGCGCGGCGAGCGCCGCCGTCGTCACCAGGCTGGAGGCGCCGGCCGCCGTGGAGGTGACCCGATGAGCGTGGTCATCGAGCGGCTCGGGCCGGAGGAGACGTCTCTCGTGGCGGCCCGGATCGCCGAGGCGTTCACCGTCCTGGAGGTGACGTACTGGCTGGTCCCCGACGCGAGCAAGCGGGAGGCCGTGCTGGCCGGGGACTTCGAGATCCTGGTCGAGCACGCGATGCGGCACGGCATGGTCCACGCCAGCGAGGACCGGGCCTCGGTAGCGGTCTGGTTTCCGTCGGTCGGTGAGCCGGTGCCGCCGCCGGCGGAGTACGACGCCCGACTGGCCGCCGCCTGCGGCGAGTGGACCGACCGGTTCCAGCACCTCGACGAGCTGTTCGCGGCGAACCACCCGCATCCGGACCATCACCACCTCGCCTTCCTGGCGACCCGGCCCGACCGGCAGGGGCAGGGGTTGGGGAGCGCGCTGATGCGTCACCACCACGCCTGGCTGGACGCCAACGGCATGCCGGCGTACCTGGAGGCGAGCAGCCCGCGCAGCCGGGACCTGTACGCGAAGCACGGCTATCTGGCCGGTGAGCCGTTCCGGGTGCCCGACGGCACGCCGTTCTGGCCGATGTGGCGGGAGCCGGCCGGGCAGTGAGCCGGTCGGGTACCGAGCTGGTCAGGTCGACGTGACCAGCACGTCCCGTGGTCGTGCTGTCACGCTCGCGTGACAGCACGGACAAAACGGAGGGCCGGGTCCCAGGACCCGGCCCTCCGCTCGTCAACCGGTCAGTAGGTGCCGTCGAGCTGGCCGCGCAGCTTGGTCAGCGCCCGGGTCAGCAGCCGCGAGACATGCATCTGCGAGACACCGATCTGGTCGGCGATCTGCGACTGGGTCAGGTTGCCGTAGAAGCGCAGCGTGAGGATCTTCTGCTCGCGCTCGTCGAGGGTGGCCAGCGCCGGGCCGAGGGCGACCCGCAGCTCCGCCAGCTCGAACTCGTTGTCCTCGCCGCCGAGCATGTCGCCCAGCTCGGTGGCGCGCTCGCCGTCACCGGTGGGGGTGGACAGCGACACCGCGTTGTACGCGCGGGCGCCTTCCAGGCCCTCCAGCACCTCTTCCTCGGTGAGCTTGAGGTGCGCGGCGATGTCGGCGACCGTCGGCGAGCGGCCGAGGGTCTGCAGGAGCGAGCTGTTGGCGTCGGAGATGGCCAGCCGCAGCTCCTGGAGCCGGCGAGGCACCCGGATGTCCCAGGTGCGGTCCCGGAAGTGCCGCTTGAGCTCGCCGATGATGGTGGGGATCGCGTAACCGGCGAAGTCGACACCGCGCTCGGGGTCGAACTTGTCGATGGCCTTGATCAGGCCGATCGCGGCGGTCTGCGCCAGGTCGTCGTTCGGCTCGCCGCGCCCGCTGTAGCGGTGGGCCAGGTGGTTGGCGAGCGGCAGCCAGGCCTCGATCGCCCGGTCCCGCAGCGCGGCGCGCGACGGGTGGTTGGCGGGCAGCGCCGCCATCGCGTTGAGCAGGTCGGCAGCGCTGTCGGTGAGAGCGCGCGGGTCGAGCTTGGTGGTGGTCTTGACGGCGGCGCTCGGCTGCTCGGTGATCGTTGGCGCGGTCATGGGTGGTCCTCCCTGCACCTCGTCCGCGGACAAAAAGGTGTGACGCTTTGGTTTAGCTTCCAATAGGCCGTTCGGGAGTCACCTTAACCTGATCGTCTCCCGGAAATCTAGCCGAAAGGTTGATGTACTTAAGGTGTGTCCAATGACAAAGCCGGCAAATGACGCGGAAGTCAGGGTGCTGGTGGTGGATCCTTACCCGTTGCTGTGGCTGTCGACCGCTGACCGGTCGGCCGATCGGTCCGGCCGATCGGCCCACGGGTCGCGTCGACTGGTCAACATGAAATCCGACAAGTTGCCAGGAGTGTCGACTATCTGTCGTTGTTCCGCTGACGGGACCGGCCGTAGCGTCGCGTGTACACACCCGGTTCGGAGGCACCGTGCTCGATCCAGCCGCTCCCCAGCTTGTCGTGAACAGTCGCACCCTCTACTTCAGCTGGCTGCCGGCCGATCCTGACGCGGTCGCCGCGCTGGTCCCTCCGGGGCTTAGTCCCCGCCCCGACCGGCAGGTCTTCCTCAACCAGTACGTCGTCGACGACGAGACACAGACCTCCGGCTTCGGCGCCTACTCGCTGACCTACCTCGGCGTCTCGCTGCTGGGCGTCGACGCCCCCGGCGGCCTCAACGCCGGCGGCTGGTGGACCCACTACGTGGCCTCCAGCCGGCGGGTCCGCGAGTACGCCGTCGCTCGCGGCGCCCCGGTGCTCGCCGGGCGCACCCACATCGACGTGAACGGCGAGGACCTGCTCTCCGAGACGGAGATCGACGGCACGCCGTTGATCCGGGCCCGGTGTCGGGTGGGGGAGACCGGGCACGCGATCAGCAGCGGGCACCACCGCTACTTCACCCGGCGCGACGGCCAGCTGGTCAGCTCGGCCTACCCGTTCGTCGCCGAGCCGGTCGCCCCGTTCGAGATCGAGTCGGTGGAGTTCCTCCAGCCCGGCCACCCGATGTACGCGCTGCGCCCGGACAACCCACTGACCATCGGCTTCGGCTACTACTCACCACGCTCGTCGTTCGCCTACCCGGGCGGGCTGCACGTGCACGCGGTGGCCGCGCCGGAGCCGGCCCGACCGTTTCACCAGGTGCCGGCCAACCTCGCCCGCAGCGGCCTGCCGTCCGGGTCGTAGACCAGCCGGTACACCGGCAGCGCCCAGGCCCGCGTGTACCACGGCAGCCGCTCGGGGCGGTGCGGGCGCAGCCGACCCGGTGGGCGTTCGCCGACCTGGCCGTCGTCGTACCACCGTTGCAGCGCATCGGCGGCTCCCGTGACGGCCGCGACGGCGTCCGCCGGGTCGAGCAGGTCGGCGTCGTCCGCGCCATCCGGGTCACGGTCCAGGTGCTCGCGCCACAACCGCAGTCGCAGGTCCCGGGCGAAGCTGCGCGCGCCGTCACCCCGCCCGGCCGGGTCGGTGGGCTCCCGTTCGTCCGGTGTCTCGTCGAGCACCGCGCAGGACAACTCGCTGTCGTGCGTCCAGGACCGCCGGTTGAAGTTGTCGCTGCCCACGCTGGCCCAGACGTCGTCGACCACACAGACCTTGGCGTGCACGTAGACCGGGCCACCGGCGTGGTTCTCCACGTCGAAGACGTGCACCCGGTCCGGTGCGGCCCGCTCACACAGTGACAGCGCCTGCTCGCGCCCCACCATGTTCGGCGGCAACGCCAGCTTGCCGTCCACGTCCGGGTGGCGGGGGACGACGGCGACCAGGTGCAGGTCCGGGTTGTCCCGCAGCGCGTGCGCGAACAGGTCAGCGACCTCGGCCGACCAGAGGTACTGGTCCTCCAGGTAGATCAGCCGGCGGGCCCGGCGTACCGCCTTGGTGTAACCCCGGGCCACGGTCCGCTCCCCGTCCGGTGCGAACGAGTAGCGCGGACGGACGGCGGGGTAGGTGCGTAGCACCTGGATCTGGTGCGGACCACAGGGCGGCGGATCGGCCGGTTGCTCGGGCAGCGGGTCGGGGCGCAGGTCCGAGCCGCGCAGCCGGTCCCGCAGGTAGGCCATCGGGTTCTCCGAGTCCAGCGGCATCGGGTCGGTCCAGCGTTCCCGGAACAGGGTGTCCAACGCGCCGACCACCGGACCGCGCACCGCGAGCTGTACGTCGTGCCAGGGCGGATTGGGTCCGTACCGGGGGGACATCTGCACCGGTTGCGGATCGCCGTGGTGCGCGGCGTCGTCGCGGCGGCTGTGGCACAGGTCGATCCCGCCGGCAAAGGCGACGTCCCGCTCGGGTGCGTCCAGGTGCCGCAGCACCACGAGCTTCTGGTGGTGCGAGCCGCCGCGCCGGACCCGTTGGTCCAGCAGCACCTCGCCACCGGCGGCCGAGATCGTCTCGCTGAGGTCGCGGTTCTCCGCCTCGCTGTACGCCAGCACGTCGAGGTGCGAGCGCCAGATCAACCCCTTGACCACCACACCGCGCTGCGCGGCCTGCGCGAAGAGCTGGGCGACTGTCGGACCGTCCGGTCGCAGCCGCTGGTCCGGGTCACCCCGCCAGTCGGTGAAGAACAGGTGGTCGCCGGCGCCCAGGGCCTCGACCTCGTCGACCAGTCGGTCGAAGTACGCCGCACCGTGAATCAACGGCTCGGCGAGGTTTCCCGTGGTCCACACGGGTATGCCAGAGACCGGGTTGGCGCGTTCCTCAGCAGTGAGAAACCAGTCCTGCAACGGCACCGTCCAGCCCCCCTGGAGGTCGGCAACGTCCTCACCGTAGGACCCCCGACGCGGGTCCGCACGTCAGGCACCCGGACCGGTGACCTGGCCAACGCCATCGACAGCGACGCGACAACAGCCGAGGAGGCCACACCATGCCCCGCGACACGACGAATCCCGTGACCGAGAACCGCGAGCCGGCGGTGGAGAGCGAGCGGGGCGCGCTGGTAGCGGTGTTGGTGATGGTGATTCTGGGCGTTGCCGGGATATTTGCGGTCTCCTGAGGTGGCGCCGACGCCCCCGGGCTGAACCGGAGGCGTCGGCGCCGACCTCAGCGGTCGACGGTGGTCAGGGTCGGGTGCCCTGGCCGCCGGTGTGCGGGAGCCGCTCGGTGGGGATCACGCCGAGGCGGCCGGCCTGGAAGTCCTCGAACGCCTTGAGCAGTTCGTCCCGGGTGTTCATCACGAACGGGCCGTACTGTGCCACCGGCTCCCGGATCGGCTGGCCACCCATGATGTAGAGGTCCAGTGCCGGCGTGTTGCTGTCCTGCGAGGTGTCGGCGCTGAACCGCAGCGCGTCACCCGGGCCGTGCACCGCGAGCTGGCCGGTACGCACCGGCCGCCGGTCGGTGCCGACCGTGCCGCGACCGCCCAGCACGTACACCAGGGCGTTGAAGTCGGGCCGCCAGGGCAGGTCGACCTGCGCGCCCGGCTGCACGGTGACGTGCGTGATGGTGATCGGGGTGAAGGTCGAACCCGGGCCGCGGTGCCCGGCGACCTCGCCGGCGATGACCCGGATCAGCGCGCCGCCGTCGGGCGTGGTGAGCAGCGCCGACTCCCGACCCCGGATGTCCTGGTAGCGGGGCGGGTTCATCTTGGCCGAGCGGGGCAGGTTGACCCACAGCTGGGTGCCGTGGAAGAGCCCGCCGCTCACCACCAGGTGCTCCGGCGGCGCCTCGATGTGCAGCAGGCCGCTGCCCGCCGTCATCCACTGGGTGTCGCCGTCGGTGATGGTGCCGCCACCGCCGTTGGAGTCCTGGTGGTCGAAGACGCCGTCGATGATGTACGTGACGGTCTCGAAGCCGCGGTGCGGGTGCCACGGGGTGCCCTTGGGCTCGCCCGGCGCGTAGTCGACCTCGCCCATCTGGTCGAGGTGGATGAACGGGTCCAGGTCGGTGGTCGACACCCCGGCGAAGGCGCGACGGACCGGGAAGCCCTCACCTTCGAAGCCGCTGGGCGCCGTGGTCACCGTGCGGACCGGGCGGATCGTGGTGGCCTCGTCGAGCTGGGGCAGGCGGGGAAGGACGAGGACGTTGTCGACGGTGATCGCGGGCATGTCGAGGCTCCTAGCGTGAGGCGGGGGTGGTCGAGCTGGCCCGGGATGCCCGCAGGCGCTCGCCGAGCCGGTCGAAGACCCGGGTGAGGCAGGCGACCTCGGCATCGTCGAGGTCGTCCATGAGATGGGTACGCACCGACGCCAGATGGTGGGGTGCGGCTTCTCGCAGGGCGAGCAGCCCGGCGGCGGTGAGGACCGCCTCGCTGCCGCGCCGGTCGTCCGGGCAGGGTTCCTTGCTGACCAGGCCGCGACGCTGCATGGAGGAGACCTGGTAGGTGAGGCGGCTGGGCGAGAAGATCAACCGGCCGGCCAGCTCGCCCATCCGTAGCCGCTGCCCGGGTGCCTCGGAGAGCAGGACCAGCACGTGGTAGTCGGCGAAGCTGAGATCGCTGGCGACCCGCAGATCCTCTTCCAACTGTGTGTAGAGACGCTGGCTGGCCTCGATGTAGGCGCGCCAGGCGGCCTCTCGGGTGCTGTCCAGGCTCTCGGTCATGCCCACGACGGTAGCACTCTTTCAAAATTTAAATAACTCCGTTTGAGCGTTGCATCGGTCACTTCCGTAGCCGCCGACCGTCAGTTCGTGCAGCTTTGAAATAAACCCGTGTGAAACGAGCGGCGCCCAGGCCGTGGGTTGTGCCAGACTCCGGCCTCGTGGAACACGTGGAACTCTCCGCCGCCGACCTGTTGCTACGCCCGTGGCGGGACGATGACGCCCCGGCGGTGCGCGACGCCCTCCGTGATCCGGCGATCGCCCAGTGGAACCCGCAGGGTGGCGGCCCGATCGACGACGAGGTCGCGCTGCTCTGGGTGCGTCGCCGAGCCGACTGGTCCACCGGCGGCCACGCCTCGATGGCGGTCACCGCGGCGGCCGGCGGCGAACTGCTCGGCTCGGTGTCGCTGCACAATATCCGCGACGGCGACGCGTCCATCGGTTACTGGACGATGCCCGCGGCGCGGGGGCGTCGGGTGGCGGCGCGCGCCGTCGTCCGGCTCACCGAGTGGGCGTTCGCGGATCTCGGACTGCACCGGGTGGAGTTGTGTCACGCGGTGGCCAACCCGGCGTCCTGCCGGGTCGCCGAGCGCGCCGGCTACCCGGCCGAGGGCACCCTGCGCGAGTCCTACCGCTACGGCGACGGCCGCCGCTACGACGAGCACCTGCACGCCCGCCTGGCCACCGACCGCTGACCGCAGGCGGGGCCGGGGTCCGAACACGCCTCAGCCCCGACCGCGCCGTTCGCCTCGATCCGTCACTCGGTGACCTTGCGGAGGAACGTCGCGAGGGCGCTCCTGACGCGGTCGATCCTCTCCGGCAGGGGCAGCGGCTCGGGCGCGGGAGGTCCGGCGTGCTTCTTGCCCCGCAGGTAGAGCGAGCAGGCCAGGTCGGAGCACAGGTAGGTGCCCACGGAGTCGCCCTGCCGCCCGCTCGGGCCGGCCTTGGGGGCGGTCATCAACGAGACGCCTCCGCCCAGGTGCGTGGTCAGGCAGAACGAGCACATGCTGTGCCGCACGCGCCCCGTCTGGTGCGTCGCGGCCCGCAGCACCACCCCGGCCAGCTTGCCGTCAATTTCGGCGACCAGGTAGGCCCGCTGTGGCGCGGACGGGTCCCGCCAGCCGAGGAAGTCGAGGTCGTCCCACGGACGCATTTCAAGATCGTTGGGTACGGTCAGCCGCTTCGCCTCGCCACGACTGCAATTGACGAAGGACGCGCGGATGACGGATTCGGTCAGGGCCAACATAGGTAGTAGCCTAGCTCTCCTAGGCAAGTGATTATTTGAGATAGGTTGGGAGTGTGCTGCATGGCACGTGCCGGGGTGACCGCCGAACGTCTGACGCTGGCCGCGGCCGAGCTGGCCGACGAGGTGGGCCTGGAGAACGTCACAGTCGCCGCCCTCGCACGCCACTTCGGGGTGAAGGACGCCAGCCTGTACTTCCACCTCAGGAACGCGCACGAACTACGGGTCAGGATGGCCCTGCTGGCGCTGGCGGAGCTGGCCGACCGGGTCGCCGCCGCGCTCGCCGGCCGGGCCGGCAAGGACGCGCTCGTCGCGTTCGCCAACGCGTACCGCGACTACGCGCGAGAGCACCCGGGCCGATACGCGGCCATGCAGATCGACCTCGACCCGGAGACGGCCGCCGCGAGCGCGGGCGTCCGGCACGCCGAGATGACCCGGGCGATCCTGCGCGGCTACCAGCTCTCCGAACCGGACCAGACCGACGCGGTGCGGATGATGCACAGCACGTTCCACGGGTTCGTCAGCCTGGAGAAGACCGGCGGCTTCCGGCACACCCCGCGCCCCACCGACGACTCCTGGTCGCGCACCCTGGACGCCCTCGACGCCGTCCTCACCAACTGGCCGTCGCGCTGACGGCCGAGCGGTCACCGTCCCACCTCGGCGCCGAGCGGGCGGCGTGTGACGGTCCGCTGCCGGAGCAGGACGAACCCGAGGCCCGCCAGGAACCAGGTGGCGAGGATGGCGAGGGGTGCCACGGTGTGAGCGCCGTCGAAGTAGCCGAAGTTGTTGACGGCCCGTACGGCCGCGCCCGGCGGGAGTTTCGCCGAGATGGCCTGCGCCCACGCCGGCAGTAGGTCGATCCCGATCGTCGCTCCGCTCGTGGCGTTGCCGATTGTGGTGAGGGTGAGGACGGCCAGGGCGATTCCGGCCGGGCCGAGCCAGGCCCCCAGGGCCTTCGTCGTGAAGGCGCTGGCGGCGGAAAGGAGGATGAGTGAGAGCGCGAGCAGCGGGAATGGAGCCGTCAGTGACCCGTAGATCGGGCCGGCGACGGTTGCCGCGATCACACCGATCGCGACGGCGAAGCCGCCCATCGCGTAGAGCCGGTGGCGGAGGCGAACCTTCGCGGTCGCCGCGGTGAGCCCCTGCGCGAGGACGAACGACGAGAGGGTGACGCCGAACACCACGTAGAAGGCGGACAGTCCTCGGCTGTCATAGATCGCCAGCGGGACGATGTCGTTCTCCTGAATGGTCGCCCCGGCCTTCTCGGCGAAACCGGCAGCGAGCTGACGTGCCGCTCCGCTCTCGCTGAATCCGCTCGCGCCGGCGTAGTCGAGTGTCAGCGTGCTAGGGGAGGTCGCGCCGAGCACGGCGACCGCGTCGCCGTGTCGCACCATCCTCTCGCCGTCCGTGATGCTCGCGACCTCGGTGACGGCCACGGAGTTGCCGAACCCGGCCTGCGCGGTGTTCGCCAGTCGCTCGCTGACCACGGCGATCGGCAGTCGGCTCGGCTGCGGGCTGCGTTGGAGCCCGACATAGACCGCGATGAAGGCCGTGCCGATGATCAACCCGGTGATGACGAGTGTCGTCCAGGCTCGGCGCTGGGTGACGGCAGGCGATGCTGCGTCGGTACGTGGAGCGGACGGTGATGTCATGAGTGATTCCTCGGGTAGGGTGGTTTGAATGTCCAACCAGCCGAACCGTAGCACTGACGGTTTGAAAACCAAACCGCAGCAGGATTCTCTCGCTGTGGCGCTCGACGCAGTCAACGACAGGTGGTCGCTGCACATCGTGCGGGCGCTCGCATTCGGCGCTTCCCGGTACACCGAGATCCTCCGGGCCGTCGGTGCGCCAAGGGACGTCCTCGCCGCCCGACTGCGCAAACTCACCGAAACCGGCATCCTTCAAGCCCGTGACACCGAGAACGGCAAGGTCGCGGGCTACGAACTCACCCAGAAGGGCAAGGACCTCGGGCAGGTGATCCTCGTGCTCAAGCGCTGGGGTGACACCTACAGCGAGGACGACGTGCCCAGGGTCGACTTCATCCACAACGTCTGCGGCCAGGTCTTTGTCGCCGACGTGCGCTGCCAGGCGTGTGGCAGGCCCGCCCGGTCCGGCGAGTTCTCCTTCGATCAGGAGTCCCCGGCATGCTGAGCGATCTGGAGTTGGCCGACTGGCGGGAGCGGGTGGCCCGGCTGTACCTGTCCGACGTCGACCTGGCCGGCTTCCGCGCCGGCCGCGACGCACTCTTCGCCAACCACCCGCAGAGCCCGATCCCGGTGGCGGAGCGACCCGACTTCGCCGGGGTGCGCTACTTCCCGCCCAATCCCGAGGCCATTGTCGAAGCGCCCCTGCGCTCGGCCAGCGGTGAGCTGCGCATCGACACCGGGGGCCCGGACGGGGTGGTCGCGTACCGGCGGGTCGCGGTGGCCGAGACGCCGTGGGGGCCGCTGACCCTGTGGTGGATCGAGGCGTACGGGGGCGGGCTGTTCGTTCCGCTGCGCGACGGCACCTGCGGGCGGGACAGCTACGGGGGAGGGCGGTACCTCACCGACACGGTGAAGGGCACCTTCGGTCGGGGCGTCGAGGTGCTGCCCGGTAATCGGGTCCGGTTGGACGCCAACTACCTCTACAACCCGAGCTGCGCGTACGACGACCGCTGGGCCTGCCCGCTGGCACCTCCGGAGAACCGGGTCGACGTGCCGCTGCGGGCCGGCGAGCTGGCGTACCACGACTGAACGACGAAACGGCCGTCCCGGTGTGTGCCGGGACGGCCGATCGAACGTCACTCAATGGGCGTTCGTCGCCGAGCTGGGCATCTGCATCCGACCGAGGAGTTGTCGCGCCTGGTCGGCGAGCTGCGCGTCGACGGTCACGGCGTACTGCCCGGCGCGCAGTGAGCTTGCCGAGGTGAAGTCGCGCTGCCCGCCCGTCATGGCGTGCGCCACCGCGCCGAAGACGGCACCCCAGATCGCGCCGATGACCAGCCCGACCAGGATCACCGCCAGCCAGTTGCCGACCGTGAAGATGCCGAACAACAGGCCGATGAAGAGCCCGAACCAGGCGCCGGTACCGGCGCCGAGCAGGCCGGCTCGACCGGTGGTCATTCGCCCGAGCACCGTCTCCACCAGGGTGAGGTTGGTGCCGACGATGGCGCTGTGCTCCACCGGGAAGCGGTTGTCGGCCAGGTAGTCGACGACCCGTTGCGCGGTCGGATAGTCCGGGTACGAGCCGATTGTCACGGTTGGCGGCCCGCCCTCGGGCCCGTTGCCGTTCCCGCTCGGCGTCGACAGCCGGCCGGCAGGTCCGGATGGAAGCAGGTCGCCACCCTGTGTGCCGGGCCGCCAGTTGCCGGTCGGCCCCGAAGCTGACGTCATGAGCATCCTCCCTCGTCAGCTCCCCGGGTTCCCGCCCAGGCCGACCGGTAACGCGGTGTCCGTCGCCGGGCGGGAGGGGAATGGGCGGCGACTGCCCGGGTAGCCAGTCGGGTGGAGAGCGGACAGATCAGCGACTACGGTTTCCTCGCCGACGGCCGCAGCGCGGCGCTGGTGGACGCCTCGGGCTCGGTCAACTGGTGGTGCCCGGGCCGCTTCGACGCCCCGTCGGTGTTCGGGCGGCTGCTCGATGACAACGCCGGGCACTGGTCCATCCAGCCCGAGGGCGACTACCGGGTCGAGCGCTCCTACCTTGAGGACACGCTGGTGCTGCGGACGGTCTTCCACACCGCGCACGGGGACGTCGCGCTGACCGACGCGCTCGCCTTCGAGCCCGGCTCACGTGGTCACGACATCGGTCTGCACTCGCCGCAGGTGCTGGTCCGTTCGGTGGAGGGCCTGTCCGGTTCGGTGTCGATGCGGGTGCACTACCGACCGCGTTTCGAGTACGGCCGCGCCATCGCGTACCTGATCGAGCGGGAGGACATGCTGGAGGCCATCGCCGGGGCCGCGCGACTCACCCTGCGCGGCAGCGAGCGGTTGACCGCCGGCGACGGCGAGGCCACCGGGACGTTCACCGCCGGCGCCGGCACGAGGCACACCTTCACCCTCGGGTACGCCCCGACGTACGACGCCCCGCTGCCCGAGGTGCCGGACGCCGATCAGACCATCGCCGACACCGTCGCCGGTTGGCGATCCTGGTCGACCGAGCACCCCTACGACGGGCTCTATCCCGAGCAGGTGCGACGCAGCCGGCTGGTGGTGCAGGGCATGACGTACCGGCCCAGCGGAGCGGTGGTGGCCTCGGTGACCACCTCGCTGCCGGAGAAGCTCGGCGGTGACCGCAACTACGACTACCGCTACGTCTGGGTACGCGACTTCAGCCTGACCCTGCGGGCGCTGTGGCGGACGGCGTGCCTGGACGAGGTGCAGCGGCAGTTCGCGTGGTTGGGCCGGGCGATGGGCCGCATCGACAACAGGCCGGTGCCCATCATGTACGGCGTGCTGGGGGAGCGGGACCTCACCGAGCACCGCCTGGACCAGCTCGGTGGTTACCGGGACAGCCCTCCGGTGGTGATCGGCAACGACGCGTGGCAGCAGCGGCAGACCGACATCTTCGGCGAGGCGATGGACGCGGCCTGGTTGATGCGCGACAAGCTGGAGCCGCTGGAACCGGAGGTGCACCACGTGCTCCGGGTGCTCGCCGACCAGGCCGAGCGGGACTGGGAGTTGCCGGACGCGGGCATGTGGGAGGAGCGTGGCATCCAGCACCACCACGTCTCCTCGAAGGTGCAGTGCTGGGTCGCCCTGGATCGGGCGGTCCGCTTCGGTGACCGGCTCGGCGAGCCGCCGGACGTGGCCCGCTGGGCGGCCGCCCGCGACGCGGTGCGCGCGGAGGTGTTCGAGCGGGGCTGGAACGAGCGGCTCCAGGCGTACACAGGGAGTTTCGAATCCGACGAGCTGGACGCGTCGGTGCTGGTGATGCCGCTGGTGGGGTTCCTGCGGGCCGACGATCCGCGGATGCGCTCGACGATCCGCGCGGTGGAGCAGCGGCTCTCCCACGACGGCCTGCTGCGGCGCTGGGACGGTGACCCGGCGGGTTTCCTCATCTGCTCGTTCTGGCTGGTGTGCTGCCTGGCGCTGGCCGGTGAGCGGGACCGGGCGCACGAGTTGTTCCGGGGGTTGGCGGAGCGGGTCAACGACCTCGGCCTGTTCGCCGAGCAGATCGACCCGCTGACCGGGGAACAGCTGGGCAACTTCCCGCAGGCGTTCTCCCACATCGGCCTGATCAACGCCGCCGGTGTGCTCACCGACGTCGAGCGGGACCCGACGCTGCGTCAGTGCGGAATGCCCCCGGCGTACTTCTCTCCGGTGGACCGCTGAGCCGGACTTTCGCGGAGATCGTGACAACTTTCTATCTGGCAACGCAAAGTTCTATCGCTTTCCAGTGAAAGGCGTTAATGTCCGGGACACCCTGCGGTGCTCCTCCAGTCGGCGGGAGCGGCACCGAGATCCCCCGGACAGTTGGAGGTCTCGTGTCCCGCACACCGCGCCGACGTCTCGTCAGCGCCACCACCCTGCTCACCGTCCTGGTCACCCTCTGCCTCGTCCCGCAGGCAAGCGTTCTGCCGGCCGCCGCGTCCCCGGCCCAGGCCGCCGCCCTCGCTCCGCCCGCCACCACCGGTTTCGAGAAGGTCGCCCTGGACGGCGGCCTGTCCATGGGCGAACCGATCGAACTGGCCGTGGCACCCGACGGCAAGGTCTTCTACATCAACCGGGGCACCAGCAGCGCCGGTGGTCAGGTCCGCCTCTACAACCCGGCGACCCGGTCCACCACCGTGGCCCTCACCCTGGCGCTGGACGCCCGCTTCGAGGACGGCCTGATCGGCATCACCCTGCACCCGAGCTTCGCGAGCAACCGCTGGGTCTACCTCTTCTACTCGCCGAAGGTCACCCCCCTGGTCAACCGGATCAGTCGGTTCACCTTCAACCCGTCCACGCTGCTGCTCGACCCGGGCAGCGAGGACATGCTGATCGAGTGGCCCACCGAACGCGACCTGTGCTGCCACTCGGCCGGCTCGATGAGCTGGGACACCGCCGGCAACCTGTACTTCGCCGTCGGCGACAACACCAACTCCGGCGGCGACTCCGCCGGGATGGCCCCGATCGACGAGCGGACGAACCGCAACGCCCAGTACGACGCCCAGCGCACCTCCGGCAACACGAACGACCTGCGCGGCAAGATCAACCGGATCCACCCGGAGAACGACGGCAGCTACACCGTCCCCGCCGGCAACCTCTTCGCCGCCGGCACCGCGGGGACGCGCCCGGAGATCTACGTGATGGGTGTGCGCAACCCGTACCGGATCTGGGTGGATCGCAAGGCGAACAACACCCTCTACTGGGGAGAGGTCGGGCCCGATGCCGGCACCGACCTCGCCAACCGTGGCCCGGCGGCCTACGACGAGTTCAACCGGGCCAACGGGCCCGGCAACTACGGCTGGCCGTACTGCGGCGGCCCCAACGTCGCCTACAACGACTGGGACTTCGCCACCGCCACACCACGTGGCTGGTTCCCCTGCGGCGGCACGACAGGACCGGTGAACAACTCACCCCGCAACACCGGCGTCCAACAGCTCCCGCCGACGAAACCGGCACTTGTCTGGGAGCAGCACGGCGGCAGCGAGGACTGGCCGGCGCTGGACAACCCCGGCGGGTGCGGATCGCCCAACCACGTCGAGGTCTACCACTACGACCCGAACCTCGTCTCCGACGTGAAGTGGCCGGCCTACTACGACAACAAGTGGCTGATCTCCGAGTACTGCCGCAACTGGATCAAGGAGGTCCAGTTCGACAACGGCAACCCGTCCACCGGGGCACCGACAGTCATCGAGCCGGTGCTCGCCGGCATGAAACTCGTCCACCCCATCGACTGGCAGTTCGGCCCGGACGGCTCGCTCTACCTGCTGGAGTACGGCAGCGGCTACTTCTCCGGCGCGGCCGACGCCGGTCTCTACAAAATCAACTACGTCCAGGGTGGCCGGTCGCCGGTGGCCAGGGCCACCGTCAACCGGGACAACGGCCTGGCACCCCTCGCGGTGACCTTCTCCAGCGCCGGCAGCTCGGACCCGGACGGCGACCCGCTGACGTACGCGTGGGACTTCACGAACAACGGCAGCACCGACTCGACCGCCGCGAACCCGTCGTTCACGTACTCCGCGAACGGCAGCTACAGCGCCCGGCTCACCGTCAACGACGGCACCGGCCGCAGCGCCACCACAGTGGTGTCGGTGGTGGTCGGTAACAACCGGCCCGCTGTCACGTTGACCGGACTGCCCGCCGGTGGACTCTTCGACTGGGAGCAGGACCTGACGGTGGGCGCCACGGCCAGTGACCCGCAGGACGGCACGCCGGCCTGCTCGGCGGTGGTCGTCCGGGCGGCGCTGGGCCACCAGGAGCACGCCCACGAGGAGGGGGAGGGGACCGGCTGCGGCGCGACCTTCAACACCGGCCCGGTGCACGCCGGCCCCGACTCGGTGTTGTTCTTCGTCCTGCGGGGCAGCTACACCGATCGCGGCGCGACCGGTTCGGTCGCACTCACCGGTGAGCAGGAGATCAGCCTCTACCCGAAACAGTGGCAGGCCGAGCACTTCGTCCAGCTCAACGGCCCCAAGGTGATCGACCAGGCGGCGGCCGAGGGTGGCAAGCGGCTGGGTGACGTCCAGAGTGGCGAGAGCGTCCGGCACCACGCGGTGAGCCTCAAGGGGATCACCGGCGTCCGGGCCCGGGTCTCCTCCGGCGGCCCCGGCGGCACCCTCTCCTTCCGGTACGACTCACCGACCGGCACCGAGGTCGCCCGGATCGCGGTGCCGAACACCGGTGGCTGGGACAACTACACCGAGCTGAGCGCCACCGTGACCAAGCCGGACGACGGCACCCACGACCTGTACCTGGTCGTCACCGGCGGAAGCGGGGCGTTGCTGGACGTGGACAGCTACACCTTCACCGGCCCGGGCGTCGGCACCGGCGGGGCGCGCACCGGTGAGGTCAAGGCCCTCGGCAAGTGCGCGGACATCGCCTCCAGCCAGACCGCGAACGGCACCAAGGTGCAGACCTGGACCTGCAACGGCACCGCCGCCCAGCGCTGGACCCTGCCCGGCGACGGCACGGTGCGGGGGCTCGCCAAGTGCCTGGACGTGAAGGCGAGCGGCACCACCGACGGCACCCTCGTGCAGCTCTACGACTGCAACGGCACCGGGGCCCAGCAGTGGGCCGCCCAGTCGGACGGCAGCCTGCGCAACCCCCAGTCCGGGCGTTGCCTGGACATCCCCAACTCGGATCTCACCGACGGTCGGCAACTGCGGATCTGGACCTGCAACGGCACCGGGGCGCAACGCTGGACCCTGCCCTGACCGCCCCCTGACCGGCTCGGTACCCGTACCCGAGCGTCGATGACGCACGGGGCCGGGCGGCGGAGGCGGAGCCCGGCCGTCCACCCACGTCCCCCGGGTGGACGGCCGGGACTCGGGGGACAATGCCGGGTATGCGGCTCGTGCTCACGGCGGACACCCACCTACCCAAGCGGGCCCGGGACCTACCCGGGCCCCTCTGGGCGGCCATCGACGCGGCCGACGTGGTGGTGCACGCCGGCGACTGGGTGGACGAGGCCCTGCTCGACGTCATGACGGCGCGATCGCGCCGACTGATCGGGGTGTACGGCAACAACGACGGCCCGGCGCTGCGCGCCCGGCTGCCAGAGGTGGCCCGGGTCGAACTCGACGGCCTGCGGATCGCGGTGGTGCACGAGACGGGTCCCCGGACCGGCCGGGAGAAGCGGTGCGCGGCCCTCTTTCCCGACGTCGACCTGCTGGTGTTCGGGCATTCGCACATCCCCTGGGACACCGAGGCGCCCGGTGGGCTACGCCTGCTCAACCCCGGGTCACCCACCGACCGCCGCTCCCAACCCCACGCCACCTACCTCACCGCCAAGGTGCACGAGGGCAGCCTGACCGAGGTGAAGCTGCACCCCCTGCCCCGCCCCTAACCCGCCCCTCACCCCTAGCCCCTCGCCCCTGCTCCCGCGATCTTGCACTTGCTGTCGCTGTTCTGCGCCTTGCGCGCCTTTTGTCGCGACAGCAAGTGCAAGATCGCGTGGAGGGGGGCGAGCGACGCCTCGCCGATCATGGAGTTGTGGTGGGTGACAAAGCGCCCGTAAAACATTGCCCCTGCTCCGCGATCTTGCACTTTGTGTCCCGACACAAGGGGCATACCGGCCCAGGTCGACAACAGAAACCGCAAGATCGGCGCGGGTCTTTCGCTCGACAACACGTTGATCTTTGACACGTCCCGTGTCGAACACGGGGCTGGCCCGGCGGCCCACGGGCCCGACGCAACGGCGTTGGGGTGCGGGGTGTGGGGTGCCGGGTTACTGGCCTCGGCCGGTTTTGGCTTGGAGTTCGTCGATGCGCTTGGACGCCTCGGCCTTGGTCAGGTCGTCCGGGAGGTCGGCATGGGCCTCCCGGGCCAGCGTGCTCAGGTAGGACTCCTGAGCGGCGGTCGGCGGCTCGTCCCCGGTGACCCACTCGTCCGGGTCCTTGATCGCGGCGTTCTGGTCGGCCTGCTGGTCGGCCTGCTCGGTGCTGCGGTCCGTCATCATCATCACCCTTCCTTTTCGAACAGGTGTGCCAGTACCCCGATCGTCGGTGGTTCATGCCCCAACGCCGCCACATACGATCATCGGATGACGAAGGACCGGTCGAGCGTGGTGGTGGTCGGGGCGGGCATAGCCGGGGTGGCCTGTGCGGTCGAGTTGACCCGGGCCGGGGTGCCGGTGCAGGTCCGGGAGCGGGGGCACGTCTGCGGTGGCCGGATGGCCAGCAAACGCTTCCAGGGCCGGCCCGCGGACATCGGAGCCGCCTACTTCACCGCCACCGACCCGGACTTCGCCGCACTGGTCGAGCAGTGGCGCGCCGCCGGGCTGGTCCACGAATGGACCGACACCTTCCAGGCGTACGACCGCAGTGGAAACCACGAGGTGTCCGGGCCGATGCGGTACGCCGCCCCCCGTGGGCTGCGCTCGTTGGTCGAGCACCTGGCCGGCGCGGTACCGGTGACCGTCGACCGGCTGGTGCTCACAGTGGAACCCGGCCCGGTCGTCGACGGGCAGTCGTGCGCGGCGGTGGCCCTGGCCATGCCGGGTCCGCAGGCCGCGCTGCTGCTCGACCCGGCCCTGACCGAGGCCACCCGGGTCGTACAGGAGCAACGCTGGTCGCCGTCGCTGGCCGCGGTGCTGCGCTTCCCGACGCGGCGGTGGCCGGACTTCCGGGGCGCGTTCGTCAACGAGCACCCGGTGCTCAACCTCGTCTGCGACGACGGCGACCGGCGCGGTGACGGCGCGCCGGTGCTGGTCGCGCACACCGTGCCGGAGTTCGCGGCCGGGCACCTGGCTCAACCCACCGGGGCCGGCCCGGCGATCGAACAGGCCGTCCGGGACCTGCTCGGGCTGCCTGAGCCGGCCGTCGACGTGCACGTGCACCGTTGGACGTACGCGAAGCCGACCAGCGACACCGGCGGCGTCACCCACCACCTCGACGCAGACGGGATCGGCCTGGCCGGCGACGCGTTCGGCAAGCCCCGGGTGCAGAGCGCCTGGCGCTCCGGCCGGGACCTGGGCCGTGCGCTGGCCGCCCGCCTGGCCTGAGCCACCCCCCTCAGGCGTGCCCGGCTGCCGCGACGGGGCGAGCGTCGGCGTCCCGTTCGGCCGGGTCGGAGGTTCGCTCTCCCTCCCGGTCCAGCAGTTGCATGACCGGGGTCGCCGTGATGCCGTGCACCACGACGGAGACGAGTACCACCAGCCCGACGGTCGCCCAGAGCAGCTCGGCCTGCGGGAAGTCGGCCTTGGTGGTGGCGTACGCGAGGTAGTAGAACGAGCCGACGCCGCGGATGCCGAACAACGAGATGACCCAGTGCTCGGCCGGTCGCCCGGGAGCGCCGCGCAACGACAACCAGCCGACCAGCGGCCGCACCAGGAAGACCAGCGTCAGCCCGACGGCGGCCGCCGGCCAGGTCAGCGGGCCCAGCAGGCCACCCACGATCGCGCCGCCGAGCAGCAGCAACAGCACCAGGGTGAGCAGCCGTTCGACCTGCTCGGCGAAGTCGTGCAGCACCGAGTGGAACTCACTGGTTCGCTCGGCGGCCCGGATGGCCCGGGCGGCCACGAACACCGCCAGGAAGCCGTATCCGCCGACCACCTCCACCAGCCCGTACGCCAGGAACGTGGCGGCCAGCGCCAGGAAGCCCTCGGCGTGCCGGGCCAGCCGCAGCTCGCTGGGGGCGCGGAAGAACAGCTTGCCGAGCAACCAGCCGATGAGCAGGCCACCGCCGACGCCGATGCTGATCTTCCAGAGCACGTCCACCGTGAACCACTCGGCCAACCAGTCGCTGGGGGCGAGGCTGGTCGAGGCGATCGCGATGGCCGCGTAGACGAACGGGAACGCCAGCCCGTCGTTCAGGCCGGCCTCGGAGGTCAACGCGAAGCGGACCTCGTCCTCGGAATCCTCCACGTCGGTGGGCTCGCCGACCTGCACGTCGGCGGCGAGCACCGGATCGGTGGGCGCCAGCGCGGCACCCAACAACAGCGCGGCGGCCGGCACCAGCCCCGCCCACCACCAGCCGAGCAGGGCCACCGCCGCGATGCACAGGGGCATCGCGATCGCCAGCAGCCGCCAGGTGGACGACCACCGCCGCCAGCTCAACGGCCGGTCGATCTTGAGCCCGGCACCCATCAGCGCGACGATCACCCCGATCTCGGTGAGGTGGGTGGTCAGCTCCGGGTGGGCCAGGGGATCCGGTGACGGCAGCCCGACCGGCAGCAGGAACACCAGCATGCCGAGGGCGAGGAAGGCGATCGGCATGGACAGCGGGCGCCGCTCCAGCACCCGCGGCAGGATGCCCGCGAGCAGCGCTCCCAGGCCCACCAGCGCGAACGCCACATCTACCGGCTCCACGGCACCACCCTTCTGCCCGCACCCGCAAGGTGCGGGCAGGTGGTGACAGTCCTTGCCCCGCAAGGGCTCCGGCTATGCGCGTCCGTGCCGGTGGACCCGAGTGATCCTCAGCGGGGTCGGGTGAGCGGCGAGTCCGCCAACTCGTGCAACAGCGCGGCCGGGTCGTCGTACACCGCCACGGCGCCCGCGCCGGCGAGCTCGCCGCGGCTGGTGCCACCGCAGGTCAGGCCTACACACGCGATGTTCAACGTGCCGGCCGCGACGACGTCCCACACCGAGTCGCCGACGAAGACCACCCGCTCGGCGGTCAGCCCGGACTGCTCCAACGCGGCGATGAGGATGTCCGGTGCCGGCTTGCTCTGCTCGGCGTCCGCGGAGGAGGTGATCGTGTCGATCACGTCTTCGGCGTCCAGCGCCCGACGAAGCGCGCCCACCTCGGGTTGCGAGGCGGAGGTGGCCAGCACGACACGCAAACCCCGCTCGGCGCAGGCGCGCAACAGGTCGGCCGCCCGGGGTAGCGGCGTGAGTCGTTCCCAGTACTCGGCGTAGAGGGTGTCGTGCGCGTCGCGCAGCTTGGAGTCGGCGTCGCGGTCCCGCTCCGGGCCGAGGAGATGGTCCAGGAGTTTGTCCGACCCCATCCCGATCGAGCGGTGCACCACCGCCATCGGCACCGGCTGATCGGTCTGGCGTAACGCCTCCCACCAGCTCACCGTGTGCAGGTAGGTGGTGTCGACCAGGGTGCCGTCGACATCGAAGAGGACCCCGGCGGGCCGGCTGGTGGCCATTGGCGTCCTCCTGCCATGGGGCGGTTCAGGGATGCGCGGCCGGCGGCGTGAGGATCTCGAACCAGACCGTGGAGCCCCGGACCGACGGGTCGGTGCCCCAGGCGTCGCTGAGCTCCTCGATCAGGCCGAGGCCGCGCCCGCGACTGCTCAACGTGTCGGTGCGGGCCCGGGTCACGGTCCCCCGGGTGCCGGAATCCGCTACCGAGACGAGCAGCCGCTCGGCGCTGAGGTCGATCTCCACCCGGGCAGCCGTGCCGGCGTGCAGCAACGCGTTGGTGGTCAGCTCGCTGGTGCAGAGCACCGCCGCTCCGATCACCGATTCGGGCACCTGCCACTCGGTGAGCTGGCCGGTCAGCCAGTGCCGGACCCGGCTGGGCGCGGTCGGGGGGGGGGGGGGCCGCCCCCCCCCCCCCCCCCAGCGGGGGGCCCCCCCCCCCCCCCCCCCCCCCCCCCCCCCCACCCCACGCCCCCCCGGCCCCCCCCCGGGGGCCCCC
>NZ_JBITGE010000028.1:0-101146 GCF_044456785.1 Micromonospora sp. NPDC050795
CGCCACCCATTTCCAGGCCACCCTCGACCTGGTCGAAACCCTTGACTGGCTACGCGCCGTCCCCGACCACCAAGATCTACGAGACAGAACCTAGGTCGCCGAGGATTACACCAGTTGCAGCGTCCGGCGGGCGATTCGGCGGAAGTCCACGACGGAATGACGAGGATTTGGGGTGCGGCAGCAGAGGACCCATTCTACTGTTGCAGCGGCTGGTTGTTTCGAGTGAGGCGCGGTCCCCTACGGCACTGGTTCTTGCAGCCGACCAGCGAGCTACCAACTTAATCTCGACTCTCGCCATCGTCCGAGGGCCGCCGCGCGGCGGTTGGGGGCTGCCGTCACGGCGGCGGCGAAAGTGCCCAGACGAATTCCTCTGGGCACTTTCGCCGACTACTACCTAATTCGGCAGCAAGGCTTCGGCAGCTAGCGTCGCCTGCAGGATCCCGTCGGTCAGGTTCTCGACCTGGCGACCGCCTGCACTCGCGAGGTTCCCGTTGCCGCCTGCGCCGCCGCCAATCACCTGAGCGGCCGTCGTTAGTACCTCGCGTGCCTGGATGCCTGTGCGGGCTAGCGCGGGGGTAATGGCTGAGGTGAGTTGGGCTTTATCATCAGTGGCGGCGGCGAGGATCACGACTCCCGGCTGGTCGTTGGGGCAGCGGTTGAGGACGTTGTTGGTTAGCGGTCGCAGTTCGACGGCGGTGACGTCGTCCAGGATGGTGGCGATGAGCCAGCCGCTTCCGACGTGGCGGCGTTGCCCGGCGAGGCGTTCGGCGATGAGGTCGAGTTCGCGTTGCCGGTGTTGTTGGAGCGATTGTTCGGCCTTTGTCAGTGCGGCGAGTCGTTTGGTCAGGGTGGCGATCAGGTCGTCCGGGCGGGCGTTGACTAGCCGGCCGACTTCGGTCAGGAGGTTCCGCTCGTGGTCGGCGTGGTCGAGGGCGTCGCGGCCGGTGAGTGCTTCGACGCGTCGTAGGCCGGCTCCGATGGAAGATTCGCCGAGGATGCGGACGGGTCCGGCTTGGGTGCCGTGGCCGACGTGAGTGCCGCCGCAGAGTTCTCGGGAGGCGTCGCCGATGTCGACAATGCGGACGTGCTCGCCGTACTTCTCGCCGAAGAAAGCGGTGGCGCCGGCGGCTTCTGCTTCGGCGCGGGTGGCGTGCCAGACGCGCACGTCGGGGTCATCGAGGAGGTAGTCGTTGACCAGGGCGCTGATGGTGGTCAGTTGGGTGTCGTCTAGGGGTGCGAAGTGGGTGAAGTCAAAGCGGAGCCGTCCCGGTGCGACGAGTGAGCCCTGTTGGCGGGCGTGGTCTCCGAGTGTGCGGCGCAGCATGGCGTGAACGATGTGGGTGGCGGAGTGGGAGCGGGCCGTGGCTGCTCTGCGTCGCGTATCGACATTGGCCTGGGCAGTCTGCCCTGGCCGGGCTTCGCCGTGGGCGATGCGTCCGCTGTGAATCTGGAAGCCGTCGAGGCCGTACTGGGTGTCGGTGATGTCGATGCGGGTGCCGTCGCTGGTGTGGATGGTGCCTGTGTCGCCGACCTGTCCGCCGGATTCGGCGTAGAACGGGCTGCGGTCGAGGACGAGTTCGACCTGTTGGCCCTCAGACGCTTCTTGCACCGGTTCACCGTCGCGCAGGATCGCGAGGAGTTGGGTGTCGGCGGTGGTGTCGGTGTAGCCGATGAAGTCGGTGCGGCCGTATCGGGCAAGGATTTCGCGGTAGGTGTCTTGCCGGCGCATTGCGGCGGCCGTCTTGCCCTTCCCGGTGTTCTTGGCGCGGCGGCGTTGTTCATCGAGCAGAGCCGCGTACCGGTCGGAGTCCACGACGAGGCCCGCGGCGTGGGCGGCTTCGATGGTGAGGTCGATCGGGAAGCCGTAGGTGTCGTGCAGCTCGAACGCGGTGTCCCCCGGTAGGAGGTTGGCTCCGTCGGCGTGGGCGCGACTGATCGCGGCGTCCAGCAGGCGGCTGCCCTGGCGCAGGGTAGCGCCGAAGGTCTCCTCTTCCCGGGTGGTGACGGCCTCGATCAGGGAGCGTTGCGCGGCCAACTCGGGCCAGTCGGCGGCGAGGTTGTCGATGACGCTGCCGGTGATGGTGGTGAGGACGGGGGCATCGATGCCCAGGGCGCGGGCATGGCGGATCGCCCGGCGCATCAACCGTCGCAGCACGTATCCGCGTCCCTCGTTCGAGGGCAGCACGCCGTCGGCGATGAGGAACGCCGTGGAGCGGGCGTGTTCGGTCACGACCTGGAACGACACGGCTGCGTCGCTGCCGTCGCGACCTGGGAAGCGTCGGCCGGCAAGTGCTTCGACGGTGGCGAGGGTGGGGGCGAGGAGATCCGTTTCGCAGACGGTGTCGACGCCTTGCAGGATCGCGGCCAGCCGGTCCAGGCCAAGGCCGGTGTCGATGCTCTTGTTGGGCAGCTCCCCGACGATCGGGAAGTCGCCTTTGCCGTCGCCTGGCCCGCGCAGGTTCTGCATGAACACGAGGTTCCAGATTTCGAGGTAGCGCTCGCCGTTGGCTTCCGGGCCTCCGTCCGGGCCGAAGGCGGGTCCGCGGTCGTAGCAGATTTCGGAGCTGGGGCCGCACGGTCCGGGTACGCCCATGGACCAGAAGTTGTCGTCCATGCCGAGGCGTTGGATGCGCTCGGCGGGGACTCCGACGCGGCGCCACAGATCGAATGCCTCGTCGTCGTCGCGGTAGACCGTGATCCACAGCCGCTCGGGGTCGAGGTGGTAGTGCTCGGTGAGCAGCTCCCACGCGTAGGTGATGGCGTCGGCTTTGAAGTAGTCGCCGAAGGAGAAGTTGCCGAGCATCTCGAAGAACGTGGCGTGGCGGGTGGTGCGCCCGACATTCTCGATGTCGGAGGTCCGGGCGCACTTCTGCACCGTGGTCGCCCTCGGGTACGCCGGCTGCACCTCGCCGAGGAAGTAGGGCTTGAACTGGTTCATGCCGGCGTTGGCGAGTAGCAGGGTCGGGTCGTCCGGGATGAGTGGACTCGATGGCACCCGGTTATGGCCGCGGCTAGTGAAGAAGTCGAAGAAGGTCGTGCGGATTTCGTCTGAACGCATGGAAGAGCCTCACTGGGCGGTGACGCGAACGCACCCGGCACCCCACCTGCGCGGAGCAGCGCGGGCGGGGTCCTCGCCGGTGTCCGTCCAGGCGGGTTCGCGAGGGAACAGCGGTGGGATGTCAGGTCACGCCGAGCTGGGCCGAGGGGGTCAGGCGAGGACGCTGTCCTCGTTCCCCAGCTCGGCGCGGCTAGCTCGCCGCCCCACCATGCCCATCACGCGTTGTCCTATCCCTGTTGCCTCTCGCGCCGCTGCTCACCGATGTTGTCCCTGGTGGCACGGCGTTGCCGCTGGCGCTGCCAGCGTAGCCTACCGTGACGATCGCCTGCTCCAGGGCGACTGCCTCGATCTGCGCCGGGTCGGTGAGCACCACATCGGCCCCGGCTTGTTCAAGCACCTCGGCGCTGGAGTAGCCCCACGCCGCGCCGGCAACCCGGACTCCCGCCGCGTGCCCGGCGACGATGTCGGTCACGGTGTCTCCGACGAACCACGCCTCGTGCGGGGGCACATTCAGTCGGAAGAGTGCGGCCAGTACCGGGTCCGGTGCGGGTTTGGGCTTGGCGTCCTCGAAAGTCACGAATGTGTCCATCAGCGTGGTTACGGCACCGAGACCCAGTAGCGCGATGCGGTGCCGTCGTTGGAGCGTGACGACCGCTTGGCGCATCCCGTTCATGCGGAGTCGTCGCATCGCACGCACGATGCCGGGTACGAGGGCGGCGTTCGCGGCGTGGGCGGCGTAGGCGAGGTCGAAGCCGTCATCGAATGCCCCGACCGGGTCGGTCAGGCCGAGGATGCCGAGCGCCTGCACCGGGGGTAGGTGGATCAATTCGGCCACCGCACGACGGTCCGGTCTACGTCCGAGCACGTTCGTTGCCACGTCGGACAGCGCGGCGGCCACCAAAGCGCGGCTGTCCACGATCACGCCGTCGAGGTCGAAGAGCACTGCCCCGATCATCGGCGCATCACCGTCGCCAGCGAATCATGCTGGGGCACCTCGGGAAGCATGCAGTCCAGCGAGATCCCGCGTTCGGCCAGCACGGCGCGGGCGGGGCCGGGGCGTGTCAGTACCGCGACCGCCGCCGTCGGCAGGCCACCGGCCGCTTTCAGCGCGTCGGCGGCGGTCAGGATCTGCCGCCCTGACCGCACCACGTCATCGATCATGGCGACCCGCTGGCCGACAAGCGGGTGGCCTTCGACCTGGCGTCGGGTGCCGTAGGGCTTGATGACCTTCCGGATCAAGACGAGGGGCAGCCGCGTGACGGCGGAGACCGCGAGCGCGAATGGCACCCCACCCAGCTCCAGCCCGGCCACCACCTCGACGCGAGGGGGCAGCAGGTCGGCCAGTGCCCGCCCGACGTCGCCCAGCATCTTCGGGTCGCCGGCGACCCGATACTCATCGAAGTACGAGCTGATCACCGTGCCGTCCGGCAGAGCGTAGGACTCAGCGACGGTGCCGAGGGCAAGGACCTGACCGGCGATATCGCCGGTGGGCCTCACCATGCCGGGCTCCGCGACTCGTCGCGATCGAGTACGGGGATCAGGTCGGCCGCGGAATCGACCTCGTGCAGGAAGTCCAGCGGACGCGTCGGTGAGCTGTAGACCCATCGCTCGTCGCGCAGGAAGGCCAGCAGGCGGCGGGCGGTCGGCCCGGCGACGACGACCGGGACCGGACGAATGTTCCCGGCGTACCAGAGGGCGGCGGTCAGCTCGTGCAGGGTGCCGACGCCGCCGGCCATGGACACGATCACGCTGGCGTGGTCGAGATAGGCATGCATTCGAGCGCCCATGGTGGGCTGGTGGGTCGCGGTGGTGACGTAGGGGTTGAAGGCCCCCCAAGCCGCGCCCGTCAGGGTGACCGCGACGACGGATCCGCCGCCTTCGACGGCTCCTTGGGCGGCGTGCTCCATCAGGCCGTTGTAGCCGCCGTGTAGCAGCGTGAGGCCGTGCCCTGCCAGGGCTGCGCCGATGGCGTAGGCGAGGCGTTCCTCGTATGGGGAGGCTGGCACACACCCGCCGAAGAACACGGCGTGGCCGGGCCTAGTCGGTTCGCCGAGACTGGGGGCGCTCATGCGAATTCCAAGTAGTGCCAGTAGGCGTCGACGGCCGGGCGCAGCGGCTCCAGGATGGCCGGAGCCGCACGTTCGGCGACGGCCAACGCGGTGCTCAGGGCTGCGGCGAGGTCTTGGCCGCTAGGAACCGCGTTGCCGCTGATGAGGCGCTCCAGATCGGCCAGGCACTGCCGGCCGATCGGGGTGGAGCCGATCTCCTCGGAGAGTTGGTACCAGCCGTAGAACAACGACTCCGGCGCGAGTGCCGCCTTGATCAGGTTCTTTACCGCCGTGTGCAGGGCGAACATCTCCGCATAAGCGATAAACCGCTGCCCTCGACTGATGCGCTTGCGGATCATGTGGCCCAGCACGAGGATCTCCACCAATAGCTCACCGGAGGTGTAGGGGCGCTCAAGCGTGCTGTTGATGACCCAGTCGACGTGGCTGTGCGGGCGGCTGGTAGCCCCATCGGCGAGGTAGACCGGCATGGCCGCAGTCCGCGCCAGCACGGTGTCGAGGCGGCTGACGGGCACGATGTAGAGGTCGACCTGGTACAGCTTCCCGCCGTATGCGACGAGGTAGACATAGCCAAGGCCGCCCATTCGGGCGACGATGGTGTCCCGCCAACCCGGCAGTACCGCACCGAGTTCAGCGGTCATCAGGGCATCGATCACCTGGACGAACGACGCAAAGCTCGGATCGTGCACGGCGACGATGAGGTCCACGTCTGACAGACGGTCGGCGGTCCCCGTTGCCAGGGATCCTCGGATGTGTAGGGACTGTACAGCCGGGCTGTGTGACAGCGCCTCGACCGACGTTTCCAGCAGCTCGAACTGGTGTGGCAGGTTGGCGGCGGCGACGGTCTCCAGGAGGGTATTCACGGCGACTGGTCCTTTCCTCGGTCGGCTTGGTGGTCAGGCGTGGCCGAGCATGATGGCCTTCTTTGACCGCCACCGTTCGGCATCGTCGTCCCGGTGCAGCGCGGAATACATCGTCACGATGAGGTCGTAGACCTGCCCTTCCGGCAGCGCGTAGCGGTAGAACAGCTCCAGCAGCGTGGTCTCGGCAGCCCGGTCGTAGCCGAGCTGCGCCAGGCCGGATGCCGTTGCCACGTGCTCCTCTAGCGCGTCGTCGGTAGGCGTGGGCAACACCGCTACAGAGTTCGCGACGGAACTCGCGTTGGTGTTCAAGGCGGCGAACACGTCGTCGGCGTAGCAGTCGATCACCAAGTGGATCCGCGCCGGGCCGAACCGGTTGCACACACCGTGAGGGCTGGTAGGCGTCAACCGCCACACCCGGCCATCGCTCATGTGCACTTTCGTCCCGCCGAGGATCAGGTACGCCGACGAGTTCGTCACCAGGGGCACGTGCACCCGATGACGTTCCACGTCGGTCAGCTCGCCGTAGTCGCGGTGCTCCCACAGGAAGGCTCCGGCCTCCAGCCGGGCAAGCCGCGCCCACATGCATCGCAACCCAAGCTCGGCGAGTAGCTGCTGAACAGCGGGCATGCGGGTGAGCAGGGTGGTAGCAACCGGCTCGGGGCAATCGCGGATCGTGACGTCACGCGGATTGCCGGTGTCGTTGAGCAGCGACAGGGTGCGCCAGCCGCCATTCTGATAGTCGCCATACTCGACGACCCAGTTGCCCGGCACGATGAGGGCTTCGTGCTGCAGCCGTTCCATCAGGTCGGCGCCGATCGGGCGCAGAGCAGCGACTTCGGTGGGCAGGGTGGCCGGGGTGGCAAGCCCGGTGATGGTCATGGCGGTAACTCCTAAGATCGAGGAGGGCGAGCAGGACTTCTCGGCGAGGTGGCAGTCGACACGGCTGGCTGGGACCGACTGCCGCGCCTACCCGTGAGCAGCGAGCGGTCAGATAGTCCTCAAGCGGCGACTTCCGGTAGGTGCTGGAAAGTGACAGCTCCACAGCGGCACCGGCTTGGGGAGCTGCCGAGGGGTCGAGGTCTGCGTCGGTCAGCTGGCTTTGCGGGCGTGGATTGCTCGGCGTTCGTAGGAGCCGAGGACCACGCCGGGGTCAGACATGAGGGCGATGAACCGGTCGAGGTCGTTGTTGTTGATCTCGGTTGTGGTCAGGACAGGGCGGAGCTTGTTGACCGCGTCGGCGAGCAGTCGGCATCCGGGACCGTTACCGGTCCATGTCTCGGTGGACGTGTGGGTGCACACCTGCACCATGTTTTTGGCGACGAGCAGGGCGGGGGCGTCGACCGTCCAGCTTCCAACAGCGTCGGGTCCGGCGATGGTGCGGTAGACGCGCCGGAGGACCGCGTGAATCAGGGCGGCGTCGTCGCCGGGTGCTCGAAAGACTCGTGCTGGGGTGCCGGTGACGTCGGCCAGGACGAGCCAGCCGCCGGGACGTAGCCGGGAGATCATCTGCTCCAGCACCCCCGCCGGGTGCGGCAGTGCACCGTGCAGCCACCGGGCGATAACGAGATTGAAGCGGTTGGGGTCGCCGGGCAGGGTGTCGCGGCCGAGGTCGCGGTGGTAGACGTTGATCACGGCGGTCGGGTTGAGGTAGCTGGTGTCATTGTCGACCGCGCTGACCGTGCCGTATTGACCAACGAGGCTGGCGAGGTGGGCGGTGATCTCACCGGTGCCGGCACCGACTTCAAGCGCGAAGTGGCCGGGTCGGATGTCGAGCCTGTCCAGCTCCTGCCGGATGGTCGGGTCGAGAAGTTCGCGCAGCTGGGCTGGTACCTGGCCGTTGTGAGTAGTTGTCTTCACGGTGCTGCCTTTCCTAATCAGGGTTCGGGCGTGCAGGGGTGGTCGGCCGTGGCATCGCCGGCATGTCTCTGGCCGCCGCGTTCGGGGCTCATGGCGTTCTGCTCGGGTTTGGTAGACCGTCCGGTCGGGGCCGAGGTCGCGGAATCATCAGTGGTGGTTGGGTGGCGGTGAGGTCGGCGACGAACGCGTCGATCTGGCCGTGGGTGATCCCGGGCATGCAGATGAGGTGGCTGATGGCTTTGTCGGTGGCGAGTAGCCACTTTTTGCGCACCTGCTCGGGTGGGGTGGGCATGACGACGGTGAAGGCGTGCGGGTGTCGCCAGGCGGGCCAGCCGACGGCGGTGAGCTGGTCGACGGTGTAGGCGGCGAGGCGGCGGGCTTGAGTTGCCCGCCAGCGGTGCCCTTCGCGGCCGTGGGTGGCGATGGCGTGCCAGAGCAGGGCGGCGGCCAGGCCGCAGCGGGAGCCGCTGACGGTGGTGTCGAGGGTGGCCGTATAGGGAATCTGATTGCCGTACTTGCCGACGCTGTCACGGATGAGGACGACTCCGCAGGGCGTCGGCACGCCCAGGAATTTGTGGCCGCTGATGGCGATGCTGCCGATGCCGCTGCCGTCATCGAGGCGTAGCCGTCCGTCGAGTGCGAGCGGAATACCGGACAGGGCCGCGTCGACGTGCAGGTGTCCGTTCACCCCGTGCTCGTCGAGGACAGCTCGAATGGAGGTGGTGTCGTCCACGGCTTCGGTCAGGGTGGTGCCGGCGGTAGCTACCACGATGGCGGGCCAACGTCGGCGGCGGCTGACCTGCGCGGCGAGATCGGCGTAGTCCATCTCCCCGCTCGGGTGAGCGTTGACGACGACTCCCCTCGCACCGAGCATTCGGACGATCTTGGGTATCGAGTAGTGGGCGGTGGTCGAGTAGTAGATGCGGGCGGTGGGGTGCCGGTGCTGGGCGGTGTGCAGGGCGGATAGGTTGCCTTCGGTGCCGCCGGTGGTGACGTAGCCCCACCGGTCATCTCGCGGCATGGCGAGCGTGTCGGCGACCCAGGCGATGACGGCCCGCTCCAGCACTCGGGTGTGGGCGATCCCGCCGAGGTCCGCGGGGTCGCCGATGTTGTTCCATAACCGATTGCCGAGGCGGGTCATGACCTCGCTGTAGTCGAGGTCCACGGCGCCGGGAAACCCGATGCTCGTCGCGGCGGCGGCGTCGGCCTCGTGGATCAGGTGGTCAAGGACGGCTGTGACGTCGATCGGCGCGCGGTTGAGGTCCGCGGCGTCGGCGAGGCTGAGGTTCTGGTGACCGGTCACGCCCACCGCCCGGCGAGCAGGTGTGCGGTGAGGGTGTGGTGCAGTGCGGTGAGCTGCCGCCAGATGTCGCGGGTTTCGTCGTCGCCCTGCTCGGTGAGGTGCTCGTACGGGTTGTGATAGGTGATCCGGTTCGAGTCGAGGGTCTTGTTGCAGCGCACGCCGTCCTCGCCGAGGCGGGCCTGCGGGTCGCGGTCGACGTGCAGGGCGGTGCCGTCGGTCAACAGGGCGTAGCACTGGCCCTTGAGGTTGAACGCCGACATGTAACGGCCGGCTGCCGCCGCGTCCCGGAGCGTACGGGCGACCTGATACCAGCGGCCTTGATCGGAGTCGAGGGTGCTGACACCCACGCCGACGTACCTCCCGCCAGGCAGGGTCATGTCACCGCCGTTGACCATGGAACCCTCTGGTCCGAGGGGACTCCACTTCCGCCCGATGGAGGCGATGTTGTCCGCGGCGACGTCCGTCATCTCCGCGAGCAGGCGTGGCAGGACATCGGAGTCCGGCGCCTGCGGCCACAGCCGGTAGGCGGTGTGCAGCTTGTAGCCGTATGGCTCGGTGGGGGCGTCGGAGACGAAGAACAGCATCAGTGCGTGGGGGCCGAGCGCGTTGCGCTGCCCGAACGCCTGGTCAGCTTCGATCAAGTGACCGGTGTTCAGCCGCTTGGACCGGTACACGACCTGTGTGCGCAGGTCAGCCATGCGCAGGTCCGCCCGGCGGGCTTCAAGTGTTACTCCCCTGTCAACCATGCGCTGCTCAGCAACGGTCGATGGCGGGGCGGGGAGAACTTCGGTGTCTGGCGGTCGGTGGTAGTCGGCGGGGATGCGGGCCGCACCGTAGCCGGGCGGCGGCATGCTGGCCACAGGTTCGGGTGGGCTAACAGGCGGTGCTGCGGGCGGGTGGCCGGTTCGCCAGCGCGGGTCCAGGGGATCGACGCCGTAGTGCCCGCCAGGTGGCGGCATGGCCGCGTGGGTCTTCATCGTTGGCCCCTGTCAGATCGAGACGTTGATGGCGTCGGGAACGGCGTGGGTCTTCGGCGTGCCACGGCCGATGCCGGCAAAGACCTCCGGGCGGGCCTGCCGCAGGTGCCCGGCCCACACTCCGCCCGCGACCGCGGTGGCAAGGAGGATCAGAGGCAGCAGGAACGGTTTCAGCGACCCGGGCGCGACACCGAGTAAGGACCCGGCGTTGCCGACCATCAGCGCCAGCAACACCGACCCGCCGAGCACGCCCAGGGCGGGCGCGAGCCGCCACTCCCACGCGCCGGCCTGGGGACCTCGCACGCTGGCCGGTGCCGTCATGGCGGCCACCGACGCGGCCAGCAGCAAGCACAGCAGGCCCATCGCCCCCAACGTCGACAGCCAGGTGAACAACACCGCCATGGGGTCAGCGCCGCTGAGCGCGAAAAAGCCCACCACGACTACCGCGAGGACCGTCTGCGTCAGCGACCCGCCGCGCGGGGAACGGACCCGGGTCGCGCTACCGGTCCGGGCAAGACCCGCTGGCAGCACCCTCTCCCGGGCCATGGCGAACACGTACCGGGCGAACACCGAGTGAAACGCCAGCATCGAGGTAACAATCGCGAAGATCAGCACCACGCTCGCGAGAGCCGACCACCAGCCGCCAAGACGCGCCAGGACCGAGAACGGCAACCCGGACGCCGGATCAGCGGCCACCTCCCCAACCACGCCTGGGCCGACTGCCACCCCCATCGTGAAGGCGGCAACGGCATACACCCCGCCCAGGACAAGTACGCCGCCGATGGTGGCGCGGCCGACCGACCTCCGGTCGACGGCCTCCTCGACCAACGACCCCGGCGCGTCGAAGCCGGTCAGCCCGGCTACGCCGAAGGCGACCGCGCCGCCGATGCCGCTAACCGCCAGACCCGAGGCGTGGAAGCCTGCCCACGACACCTCACCGTCCGCAGGCCGCCCCAACCCAGCGATGACGAACACCGCAACGATCAGCAATGACATGGCCAGCACGACGGCCAGGACACGGGTCGACAACATGATCGCTCGCACACCCAGCACCCCGACGACGACCAGGGCGAAACCCGCCCATGCCCACCAGGTGCCGCCGAGCTGGGTTGCCAAAGTCGCCCCGAGCAGCCCGTACAGGCTGATCTGGATGGCGTTGTAGGCCACCAGTGCGACCATGCCGGCAGCGACACCCCAACTCCGGCCAAGTCCGTTAGCGAGGATCGCGTAGTAGGCCGCCGGGTGCCCGAGTTGGCGGGCCATCGCCGCGTACCCCACCGCCAGCATCGCGACCGTGCCCGCCACGAGCACGAAGGTCAGAGGAAGAGCCGTTACCTTCGTCGTCGCATAGGTGGCGACGATGCCTCCGGTGAGCACCACCATGGGCGCCGACGCCGCCGCTCCAAAAACCCACAACCCGAACGGCGTCAGCGTCCGCCGCGCGAGCCCCACCTGCACCTGCGCCGACTTCACCGCTGCCCCCGCTGCGACGAGTCCGGGCACCCCGACCTGCGGCAGCCATCTACTGGATGCGCACCCACATCGGCGGCGTTGGCGGGCACAAGGTAGACCGCCGCCGGCCGTACCGGGCCGCCACGCCAGAAACTCCGATCACGGTTGAGCCGCCGAATCGCGGTCTCGGTATCGGCCGCGAACCCGAACAGGTCATGCGTCCCGTCTGGCCACTCCCGCCGGATCGCATACCCCCACGCGTACTCCGTCGACGTCACGTCGTCCGCGAGCGTGGTGCCGGTGCCGGTGCAGGCAGTGGCAATTCCTGCTGTTACCCACCGCCACAAGGCGGGACTTCGTGGTCGAAGTGCGGTGGTGGGCTGAGTAGCTCGGGTCAGCATGAGGGGTGCCTTCCTTCGGAATCTGGGCGTGATGGAGTGGCCCACCGGCAGAAACGTGGCCGCCAGCAGGTAATGAATCGGTGCCTCAATGGGTGGTCAGGGAAGACGCGGCTTAGCTGCCGGGAGGACGCGGCCGAGGAAAGGAATCGAGGTGCGGTCAAGGCGGTCTCGTCGCGGCAGCCCGCCGCTAGCCGCTCCGCAGGGCTGCTCGTCGTCGGGTTGAGGGCGCCACATCCGCCACAGAGCGGGGCCTCCTGACGGGAGCAGGACCGGCGAGCGTGGTCGATAACCGACTCGCGCGAGCAGTCCGTCTCGGGGCCGGTCGCTGCTGTACTCCGCACACGACGGCAGCCCCGCGAGGTCCAAGGTCCGATGGTGGGTGGCCAGCAACGCCCGTGCGTCGTCCTCGTGCCCCGGACGGACCGCGACGTGAGCGAGCTGGTGGTGCGGGCGGTGTGGACGCAGCCCATCGACGTATGCGTGCAGCAGGGCGAACCGGGCCGCGTGCGGGCCGAGGAGCCGGTGTAGGTCGTACATCCAAGGCGCAGCCGGCGGTGATGGCTCCAACCGCGAGTACCAAACCGCAACCGCCGCACGATCGTCGGTCATATCGACTCGACCATGCTCCAGCCCCTGCATCAACACGAGCCGCGCGTAGCGACGCACAACCGCCGGACGCTTGGCCACATCTGGTACCAGCCATACACCCAGGGGCTGAGCCATCAGCGCGTCAGCTACGACCGAGGACAAGGCGTCAACGTCCTCGTCGGTCGCGCAACGGACCGCCGCCTCCATCAGCCTCATCGCGCATCCCCCATGGAGAGGCCGAGCCCGCTACCGTCACCGGCCGTCCGCAGCGCGGACGCCAGGGAGGCAGTGTCTGGCGAGCGGCGGCGAGACCCCCATAGCGCCGAATCGAGTGCGCGTTGAAAGGTCGCGGCGAGGTGCAGGCTGCCAAAGGGAACCCCCGCGAGAGGCAGTCGCTTCCGCGCCGCCTCGATCAATTGCGGCGGGCCGCAGACATAGAACGCCTGCCCCGGCTTATGGAGATACAGGGCCATGCTGAGCAGGTCGCCCTGCGCGGCTGGCTCGACCTCACGGTCATCGGAGAGAGCCGGCACGACCGTGAGCCAGTCACCATGTGCCTGCTCAAGCTTGTGTAACGCGACCGCATCGTAAAGGTCGAGCAGAGTCCGCGCCCCCACCACCAACGTCACCCGACGGCCGCTTGGCGACGCGGCGACTTGTTCGACCAGAGCCCGCAGCGGCGCAAGCCCCGTGCCCCCAGCCGCCAACAGCAAGTCGGCGACACCGGCGGCCTCAAGTGACAGCCCTACATCGCGAGCCGGCCCCAGCCACAACATGTCCCCAGGTGCTACCCGATCGACCAGCGCGGGTGAGACCACACCTCCGACGACGGCACGGACGTGAAACTCCACCCGCCCATCCGGGCGCGGAGCGTTGGCGGGCGAATACCACCTCCACATCCCGGGCAGTCGAGGCGTGCACACCGGCATCGCCTGACCAGGCATGTACCTGAGCCGCCGCATCGGCCGGACAGTCAACACCGCTACACCGTCAGAGACGGTCTCGCACGTCTCCACCTCGCCGAGCATCACGTGCGGACCATCGCCCAGCGCCCCTGCCGCTCGCTCCGCGAGCCGAAGCGCCCGGCGGCAACCCCGCTCCCAATCACTCGCCAGCTCGGGCTCCCAGCCACCGCCTGCGAACCGCCGCACGGTATCGATCAACGCCGCCGCAATGGCCGTAGCGTGATACGGCTGTAGCTCGAAACGCCGGTACATTCGACCCAACACGGCCACGGCAGCACGCCGGCCGGCAGGATCACCCCGATTCGCGATCAGCTGCCCAAGCGTTGAGAAGAACATCGGCGCAGCCGGGGGCGGGAGTAACCGAACGCCCCGGTCCTCCATGAACGACCAGAAGTGATCTGCGGCGCGATCGTGCGCGGCGAGGGTGACCGCCAGCGACAGTCCCAAGTCAGCCACGAGGCGACACCTTGCCTGTCACGTGCGAAATGCAGTCTCCCGCTAGGACCTTCATCCCCAGCTCCCTCCTGACCAGGCAACTGGCCATCGCTGGCATCATGCGGAGAATATATTCTCCACATGCAGCGTGGCATTCTGCACTAGGGATGTCAATCTTCTGATGTAACTTTGCGTCTCCGGATCGCTGCCCAGGGGATGTACGCTCCACGAGCCGAGCTGTGGTGTCGCGCTGGGCTGGGAGCACCCGACGTCTGTGATGCTGTCGGCCCCAAGGAGGAGCCCAATGCCCAGGCCAATCGGCCCGACCATCCCGAGGTGGCAGCTCGGCGAGCAACTCAGCGCTCTACGCGAGGGGGCGCGCGTATCCCAGGGTCAGATCGCAGACCGCCTTGGTTGCTCTGTGAGCAAGATTCAGAAGATCGAGGCGGGCGAGGTCGGCGTCGTACGAGCCGAGCTGGAGTTGATGCTCACCACCTACGATGTGGCCGACGATCAGCTGCGCACCGAGCTATACGCGCTGCAGAAGCTCGGGAAACAACGTGGTTGGTGGTCAAAATTTGGGGCGGTGCCTGCCCCCTTCGCGACCTTCCTCGGCATCGAGAGTGCAGCGACCAGAATCAGGGCCTATGAGCCGATGGTCATCCATGGTCTCCTGCAGACCGAGGAGTACGCCCGCGCCATCGCCGGCACTGTCGCCCTCATCGCGGACGACGGCCAGCGCGAGCGACAGGTGCGGATCCGAATGGAGCGGCAGGAGAAGCTGCTCGGCGATGACCCTCCAGAGATATGGGCGATCCTGGACGAGAGTGTCCTGCGCCGCGAGGTCGGCGGCTCTCACGTGATGACGGCCCAGCTCAGACACCTGCTGACCATGCCTCAGTGGATCACGGTGCAGGTGGTGCCCTTCAAGAACGGGGGGTACCCCGGCACTCGCGGCGCGATGACTATCTTTGATTTCGACGATCGCCTGCACAGCCCTGTGGTCTACGTAGAGTGCCAGGCGGGCAACCTCTACCTGGAGAAGGCCGACGACCTGGATCGCTGCAACCTTGCGTACAACCACATGACCGCTTCCGCTCTCAGCAAGCAAGAGTCCGCCCGGCTAATCGAGGCCGCGGCCCACCAGTACGAGGATTTCGCGAGGAGTGAACGTTGAAACCCGATCTGTCCGGCGCTCGGTGGCGCAAGAGCAGGCGTTCCCAAGACAACGGAGGCTGTGTCGAGGTTGCGACCAACCTTGGCCCTTGCGTCGCCGTCCGGGACTCGAAGGATCCCGCAGGCCCTGCGTTGGTCTTCGACAGCAAGACGTGGCTTGAGTTCGTGGCTAGCGTCGCCGGGCATCGGTGAGCACTCATCAGGCTGGCCCGACGTCAGCCGCCTAGGTCAAGGAACTATTCCCGAGTAGTGCCAGCGAGCCGAGCCCTGGCTGCACCGGCACACACCAGCCTGCCGACCCCTCGAATATTGCGAATAATTTCGAGGCATGCGAGCATCCTCCTGCGCACGCGCTACGACGGGAGCGGCGCGGTGAGGGAGAGGTGCGACGACATGCAACTCGAGTTCATTCGCAAGTGGAGTGAAAGCGGTACAGGCAACTGTCCCGCGCTGTACCGCGCCGAGAACGGGAACTATGTAGTCCAGGGCTGGCAGCTGGACGAGGCGACGCGCGCCAACCTCCGCGATCTCGGCGAGAACGAAACCGCCATCGAGGTCCCTGCCGATGTCATCGCAGGCATCGTGGCGCGGGAATCCTGACGATGCCCGAGCAGCTCACCGGCGACGACTTCAATCATTTGTTCCGCTACTTCACCTCAACGGCATTCAGGCTTGAGGTACAACCTGTCTATCAGGTAGCAGAGGAACAGCAGTCGATAGACGAGTTCCTCGCCGGTGAGCCGCGCCCCGTGACCGAATTTGGGTTTTACGCTGCATGGCTAGATCAAATTCGGTCTGTGACCTCCCAGGGGCGGAGGGTCGAACGAGTCCGCGTCCTTAACGAGCCTCCGACTGACTATCAACGGTGGGAGATCTGGAGTGGCCAGTTCAACTCGGCCGCTGGCGAGGTTATCCGCTACATACCCAGAAGCAAGGCGGAGAGCATCGACCTGCCAATTAAGGACGACTGGTGGCTCTTTGACTCTAAACGCCTTGCCGTAATGCGGTTTAGCGATCGAGGCGAACCGCTTGGGGGTGAAATATTCACAGATCCAGCGGTCGTTGATCAGCATAATCACTGGTGGCGTCTCGCCCTGCAGAACAGTAGTTCCGGGCCCCACATCGACTAATCCGGGCGAGGCATCCCCGGCATCGAAGAAAAGTTTCTGACAGTGGACTCGATTGAGGATTGGCTCCGACGGCCCGGTGGATTGGCCGGACATCTACGTGGGCTTCGTCGCAACGTCGGCCTCACGGGTGCCCAAATGGCACGACAGTTGGGCTGGACACAATCCAAGGTCTCAAAAATCGAGACCGGCAAACAGATGCCCACCGACGATGATCTCGATGGCTGGATAACCATCTGCCATGCGTCTGACGTCACGAGCGCCACGCTCAGGACGCTTCTCGCCGAGGCTCAGGGCCTGCACCAGGAGTGGAAGCAGCAAGTCCGGCTCGGCCAGACCGCGATCCAGCAGAACTACGACCAACTGGTCAGCAGGGCAACACTCGTTCGCAACGCGGAGATCATCTACATTCCCGGCCTACTACAGACACCTGGATACGCTCGAAGTCGAATCGAGGAAGGCGTGCGACTTCACGGTGCCGACCCCGGCGACGTGGATTCCGCAACAGCTCGCCGCATGTCTCGACAGCAGGCCCTCTATGACACGTCGAAAACTTTCGAATTTGTGATTTCAGAAGCCGCGCTGCGACTTCTATTGTGCCCTCCGCTAGACATGCTTGCGCAGCTAGACAGGCTCATCCACCTAGCTGACATGCAACATGTCACGCTGGGCATCCTGCCGTTCGGACGGCAACTCTCGATCGCACCTCAAAACTCGTTCCTTCTGCTTGGCCCTCAACTCGCCATAGTCGAGACCTTCATCGGTGAGTACATGTTCCATGACGAAGAAGCAGCAGCGTACTCGGTGGTGATGGATCGCCTGCTCAGTGAATCCGTGATTGGGGTCGAAGCTCAAGAAGTCATTCGGCGCGCAATGGCTGATCTCCGCAGCGTGATGTAGGGACATTCGCGGATCAGCTGATTAAATTAGACGGTCAGCACGAAGGCGTGCCATCCGAGCGCGACCGTTGAGAGCCATCCAACCATCAGGGCTGGTCCCATTGGAGTGAGTGCATAACCGGCTCTCCAATGCTTAAGTGTGGCAGCAAGAACGCCGTGAAGGATCAGTCCGGTGAGGAGGCCGAGCCCTGCGGCTGACCAGCTCAACCAGCCAAGGTTGAAGGTGATTGCTCCCGCGAACGCAACATCTCCCAGCCCTAGCTGACCTGGCAGGGACAAGGCGATCACGAGCATGCCCGTGACTGTGGCGATGCCTGCGGCGGTCGCTCGCCCGAGGGGTCCGATTTCGCCGTTGGAGAGGGCTACGGCGGCGAAATACAGGCCAGACGAGGTCCACAGCGCCCCAGTGAGGCAATGGGGCAATCTTCGGCAACGAACGTCGATGATTGCCAGCCCGACGCCGACGACAGCGAAGATCGCATAGAAGACAAGGCCGACGGTCGGCGGCATTACGGCACCAACGATCGCGGCGGCAACCCCCGTGCAGACGGCGGTGGCGATGACCACGCTGGGACGTGCCGCGCCGCCAAGCCACCAACGTTCGGGTATCCGGACCGGTCCGGAGGCTTGCACGCCGTAGGCGACGGCCGCCAGCGGCACTCCGACAATGGCGCCTGAGATGCCGAGCCCAACGGTCGCGAAACTGTTCACCCGACCCGGCTACCGGTCGCCGCTGACGCGGTGCTGCCGTTCCCACCGTCTGATCTCGGCAAGGAGATCGACAAGTTCTTGACCTCCGGCGGTGAGCCTGTAGTCCGCGCCTTGGTACTGGTGCTCGACGAGTTGTTGGGCACAGAGGTAGTTCAGGGTGTCGGTCAGCGTGCGTGAGTGCACGGGCTCGTCCTTGACCCGCGACACCACGTGTTGAAGCGTGGTGTAGCGAAGTGGTCCGTCGTGGAGAGCTGTCAGAATCGCCACGGAGAGCTTCCGCTTGGCCAGAAGGTTCAGAAGCTCCTGCACTTCCTCCATCAGCGCTACCCACCTCCCCCGAATCCGAGAGCGCTGCAAGAAGGGCACAGTCTATGCAGGTAGGGCCACCCTCAGCGAGAGATCTAGCCAGGGTTGGCAGCATCTACGATGGAGCGCATATTCCCGAACGGGGGCTCTCGGTAGCAATCTTCGCGATTCAGGCGTCCTCTGTATACGCGCTTTTGAGGGAGATGCCCGCATCCTGCGCCGATGTGGTGCGCGAGGCCATCCAGAGATGCAAGCGCAGCAGGTGGCCCATGATCGCTTGTCCCTTCGCGGTGAGGCTGAAGGGGGTTTCGGCGCGGGGGTCGCTGTCCAACGTGCCGCCGTTAAGGCTGACCACGAAGCCGTAAGCGGCCATCGCTCGCAGGATCGCGGCTGGGTGGGGGGTCGCGTTAGCGATCTGCGCGAAGGTTGCGGTGCCGCCCGTGGCCTCCATCGTGGACAGCACCTCGTACGTGCTGTTACGCCCCAAGAGGGCAAGTACCTGCTGCGTGCGTTCGTGGCCGCCCATCTCGGTCCGCCCTTCTCGCGACCACAATTTCTCGGAGCGTAGCCGCTATCGGCACTAGCGGATCTGTCGGGTGGACGACACTGAACGAGGCATTTGCACTCATATGCGAGCCGCAGTTGTGCCGAGGTACGTGCTCCGCCGCGCGTGAGTTCGGGCCGGCTTCACGCGCGTGCCCAGAGGTACGCACGTAGACATCACCATGGGGTGAAGGTGTAAACACGAGTGGTGACCTTGACGCAGCCGGTGAGCCATCGTCCGCGTCTAGCCACGCAAAGCCTGTGACCCAACATGGGCTGTCCGCCAAGTTCGGGGAGGTAGTGGCAGGTGTTAACCCGTCAGCTCATGGCTTGTCTCGTCAGCGGGTCGGTGCTGCTCAGCACCGCTTGCAGCCCTGGTGAGCCTGCCGAGTCAGCGCCGACGACGCAGCCGATTACCCCGGCGACCACCACGAGCCTCGGACCGAACGCTGTCGCCGAAAAGGAAGCGGTCACCGCGTATCAGGGCATGTGGGACGCGTTCGTTGAGGCGGCCAAGGTGTCGGACCCCGATGCTCCCGACGTACGCCGCTACGCCTCTGGTCAAGCGCTGAGGCTCATCGTCAACGCGCTGTATACCAACCGTGAGCAGAGGGAGGTCATCCTCGGTGAGCTGGTGCTCGACCCGAAGGTGACGAACCTGGCGCCGGCTGGGAACCCCGTGAAGGTGACAGTTCTGGACTGCGTCAATGACGAGAAGTGGTTGGAGCATAAGGCGTCCGGCGGTTTGGCTAACGATGAACCTGGAGGCAAGCACCGGACCACCGCGACTGTGGAACAAACGGCCGAGGGCTGGAGGGTTAGCTCGTTCATCCTCGACAAGGCGGGAACATGCTGACGGGCCTGCGCCAGTGCGTCGTGCTGGCTGCTCTTGCGGTTGCGGGCCTGTTGGCAGTGCCGGCAACCGCCTACGCGGACGGCGGCACCGGAGGTGTGCAGTGCAGCCAGGACGACCCTCGTCCGGCGTGCGATGTGAACGCGGGGATTCCGGGTCAGCCGAGTCAGCCGGGCGGCGGTGATGGTGGCGGCCAGGGCGGTGATGGTAAGTGCCGCAACCCGGGTGGTGAGGAAATTCCTTGCGTGCGAGATGGGGCCTACGCGGGGGCTGACGGTTGCTACTACACGCCGGCTGATCCGTCGCCTTCGACGATCGCTGCTCTCGGGGGTCAGCCGGCGGGTGAGGGTGGCTGGTACATGCGGACCTGCTACGGACCCCCTGCATCGTTCGGCGGTGTGGTGTGGATCGCGGGTGCTGCACCGGTGGTCTCTCCGGCGGTGCTAGCTCGGCAGGCGCGGGCGCGCCTGAACCTGCCGACGATCGTCATCCGCATGAACCCGCCAGGTAACCAGCTCGTGAACCTGCCGGTGTGGCTGGCGCTCGATCGCGGTTCGTGGCGGTCGGTGTCGGCGACGGCCTCGGTTCCGGGGGTCAGTGTGACGGCGACAGCACGGCCGGTGCAGGCGAGCTGGTCGATGGGCGACGGGGTGGTGGTGGCCTGCACCGGTCCGGGAACGACCTGGACCTCGGGTACCGACCCGGCGAAGGCGTCCCCTGACTGCGGGCACGTCTATCGGCGGTCTTCGGCCGGCGCGCTTCGGGGCAGCTACGAGGTGACGGTCACGGTCACGTGGGAGGTGAGCTGGGCCGGGGCTGGGCAGTCCGGCACGGTGCCGGGGTTGACCACGACCGGGCAGCTACAGACCCGGGTCCAGGAATCGCAGGCGGTCGTGCGCTAAGCGAGCAAACCAGATCGTTCGAGCGTCGCATCCCGAGGAGGACAGGTCATGGCGCTGGATTCCGTGCGCCCAAAAACAGGTCTAGACGATCGCGCGACGGCTACTGCCGCCCGTGCGGGCCGTGGGCCATGGCGGGCCACCCGGCGGCGTCGCCGGTTGCCGTTCGTCGCGCTTGGCGGCCTGCTGGTCATCGTGTGCGTGCTGGCCTATGCCTACGGCGCGGCGCAGCTCGGCGATCGTGTTCAGGTGCTCGCGGTTGCGCGGCCGGTGGCGGCCGGGCAGGCAATCACCGCTGCGGACCTCAAGCAGGTCTCCGCCGCCCGCGACCCGGGGGTTCGGCTGGTCCCGGCCGCGCAAGCGGTAGAGGTGGTCGGTCGCACGGCGGTGGTGCCGTTGGTGGCCGGCACGTTGCTGACGCCGGAGTTGCTCGGGGATGCCGCGTTTCCGCCGGGCGGGCAGGTGACCGCCTCGGTGGCGGTGAAGCCGGGCCAGTATCCGCAAGGGCTCGCAGCGGGGGCGCGAGTGTCCGTCTACGTCTCGGCCGCGCCGGACGGTGGCCAGCCGGCTCCGACGGCCAGCTCGGCGGCGAGCGGGTCGGCGCCGGCCCGGCTGTCGGCCGTGGTGCTGGGAATTGACCTCGCTGGCGATGGCGAGGGCTCGACCGTCATCACGCTCCTGCTGGCAGCCACCGACGCGCCGCAGTTGGCGGCGGCTCCGTCCGGCGGTGTGGTGCTGATGCAGACCTCGCCTGAGGGGAACTGACATGCCTCTGGTGGCGGTGACGTACGTCAAGGGTCGTCCGGGAGCGACGACGACGGCACTCGGGTTGGCCGCGGTCGCGCCGGAGTGGGCGCGGCCGGTGGTGGTGGAGTGCGACCCGGCGGGTGGAGACCTGATGCGCCGGCACCGGTTGGCGGCGGTGCCGAGCGTGGTGGACCTGGCCGCCGCCGCGCGGGGCGCAACGAGCCCGGGAGATGTGTTCGCCGCCGCGTCCCAGCCGGTGGCGGTGCGGGAGGCGACGGTGCCGGTGGTGGTCGCCCCGGCGGGTGGAGCGCAGACCCGCGCCGCGTTGCCGGAGCTGACCGGTAGTGGCCGGGCCGTGCTGGGCGCGACCGATCGGATGGTGGTGGCGGACTGCGGCCGGTTGGGGCCGGGCTCGCCGGTGTGGCCGTTGTTGCGGCTTGCCGATGTGGTGCTGGTGCTGGCTCGGGCGAACACCGACGAGGTGGCCCATCTGCGTGAGCACCTGGGCGAGCTGGTCGATGCGGGCGCGGGTCGGCTGGTCGTCCTGCTCGGCGCGGGCGGCGTCTACTCGGCGGCGGATGTGGCGGATGTCCTGTCGACCCATGTCGGGCAGGAGTTGGCCCGCGACCCGGAGGCGGTGACCGTGCTCGGTCCGTTGCCGAACGACCGGCGGGCGGCGGCGGTGCTCGGCGGGGAACTGGTGGCCGGCCGGCGCTGGCGTCGTTTGCCTCTGATGGCCGCCTACGCGCGGCTGTGGACCGACCTCGCCCCCTACCTGCCCGTCGCGGCTGCCCCGCACGCCGATGTATCCACGGAGGCGACGTCATGACCAGCCCCTTCCTGTCGACCGCAGGGTCCGGCGAGTCCGGCGAGGTCACGGTGGTGCGGCGCATCCGCCGGGATGTCGCCGAGCGGCTCACCCGGGCCACGCGGGCGCACGAGACGGCCAGCGGCTCGCTGATGCCCGCCGAGGAACGCGCGGCGACGACCCGGCGGTTGATCAACGAGGTTCTGGACGCGTACGCCACGGATGAGATGAACGCCGGGCGTCCGCCGCTGCGCCCGGATGTCGAGTCGCGGGTGGGCCGGGCGGTGGCGGACATGCTGCTCGGCGCGGGCGGCCTGCAACCGTTGCTCAACGATGAACGGATCGAGGAGGTCAACGCCAACGGCTGTGACCAGGTGTTCGTCCGCTACAGCGACGGCAGCCGCGCCCAGGTCGGGTCGATCGCCGACTCGGATGCGGAGATGGTGGAGCTGATCCGCCGCCTGGCGGCGGACGCCGGTCGCGCCGAGACCGGTGGCGAGGGTGCCGAGGAACGCCGCTGGGACCGGGCGGCCCCGGTGTTGAACCTGCAGCTTGGGGACGGTTCCCGTCTGCACGCGATCATGTCGGTGACCAGGCGTCCGGCGCTCTCTATCCGTCGGCACGGCTACGTGAAGGTCACCCTGGCCGATCTCGAGCAACTCCGCACCGTCAACCCCGTGCTGCGGGAGCTGCTGGCCGCTGCGGTGCGGGCGCGGCTGAACGTCCTCATCGCCGGGCGGACCGGCGCGGGCAAGACGACGCTTTTGCGAGCGCTTGCGTCGGCGATCCCACCGGGCGAGCGGATTGTCACGATCGAGGACACCTATGAGCTGGCGCTCGACGCGGACAAGGCCGTGCATCCGGACGTGGTGCCGTTGCAGTCGCGGGAGGCCAACGTCGAGGGCGAGGGCGCGATCGACATGAGCATGTTGTTCCGCTCGGGGCTTCGGATGTCGCCGGACCGAGTCATCGTCGGGGAGATCCGCGGGCACGAAGTCATCCCCATGCTCAACGCTATGTCGCAGGGCAACGACGGTTCGCTCGGCACCATCCACGCCTCGTCGTCGGCCGGGGCGTTCAACAAACTCATGCTCTACGCCGCGCAGGCACCGGAACGCCTCGACCCGGCCACCACCAACCTTCTTGTCGCCGAGGCGGTTCACCTGGTCGTGCACCTGGGGTTCGCCGGGGATGGCGGGATCCGGGCGCTGACCTCGGTGCGGGAGGTGGTCGGCGCTGACGGGCTGGCCGTGTCCAGCAACGAGATCTTCCGACCTGACCGTGATGGTCGGGCGGTCCCGGGTGCGCCGCCGTCGACCGGGTTGCTGTCGGCACTGGCCGGGTGGGGCTTCGACCCCGGGTTGCTCGATGAGGCTCGCACCGCCCCGGGTGGGGGGTGGGCGTGATGGTGTTGACAGTGCCCCTCGCCGCCCTGCTGGGGGTCGGAACCGCGTTCGGGTTGGTCCTGATGGCTATCGGCCTGTCGCCCCGGGACAACGGGCCCGTCGACTCCAACACCGATTCGTGGCTGTCGAGGCTCGCCTCGACCCGTGGGCCGGTCGACCGGCGTCGGGTAGCCCTGTGCCTAGCTGTGGGTGTGGTCGTCGGTGTGGTGACCCGCTGGCCGGTCGCGGCGGCCCTGTCAGCGGCCGGGGCGTGGATGCTGCCGCAGGTCATCGGACCGGACCGCGACCACACCCGCCGGGTGTCACGGATCGAGGCCATCGCCACCTGGACCGAGGCATTGCGGGACAACCTGTCCGGCGCGGCGGGCCTGGAACAGGCGATCACGGCGAGCGCGATCGAATCCCCGGAGCCGATCCGCGACGAGGTGACCCGCCTGGCGGTGCGCCTGCAGCGCAGTTGGCGGCTGCATGACGCGCTGCGCGCGTTCGCCGCCGAACTGGAAGACCCGACCGCCGATCTCGTGGTCGCCGGGCTCGTGATGGCCGCGCGGGGCAGCGCCGGGCAGCTCGGCGACGTGCTGGGAGAGCTAGCCACGTCCGCGCGGGCGAAGGTCGCCTCCCGGCACCGCATCGCCGCCGCCCGCAAACGCAATCGCACCTCGGCGCGAGTCATCGTCGGTGCCACCCTGGCCATGGCCGGGCTGCTGGCGCTGCTCAACCGGGGCTACCTGGCCCCCTTCGACACGGCGACCGGCCAGCTCGTGCTCCTGGCTGCTGGTGGCTGCTTCGCATCAGCGTTTGCCTGGCTCGGCCGGCTCATGCGTGACCGCGACACCGCCCGCGTCCTGGTAAGAGTCGCCGCACCGGCCGAACCAGAGGCGGTGTCGACATGACCGGGCTGATATTGCTGGCCGGGCTCGGCACCGGTGCGGGCCTGTGGCTCGTGCTGGTGGGCTGGTTTCCCCGCCCGCCCCGGTTGGACAAGGCCCTCGACGCCCCGTACGGGCTCGACCGCACCGTTGACGCCGCCGAGGCCCCCTCCTTGGGGTGGACCGGACGGTGGGGCCGCCCGGCAGTGCGGTGGCTACGCCGGGCGGGCCTTCCCCTGGCCAGTACCCGCCGCGACCTCGCCACCCTTGAGAAGCCGGTTGACGTGCACCTCGCCGAGCAGGCGACCGCGACGGTGTTCGGTTTCCTCCTGCCTCCGGTAGCCGCGACGCTGCTCGCCTTGGCCGGGGTCACCGTTGGCGTGACAATGCCCGCCGCCGCGTCGCTGCTGCTCGGCGCGGCTGGTTTCCTCGCCCCGGAACTGTCGGTGCGCTCGGAAGCCGCCAAGCACCGGGCCGCGTTCCGTGACGCCCTGTCGTCCTTCCTGGATCTGGTCGTCATCAGCCTCGCGTCCGGCGCCGGCGTAGACCAGGCGCTCGACGACGCGGCGCAGGTTGGCTCCGGTCCCGCCTACACCGAACTGCGGTACGCGCTGACCGAGGCGCGGTTGGCCCGGGTACCGCCGTGGGACATCCTCGCCGCGCTCGGCCGCCGGGTCGCGGTCGCCGAGTTGCAGCAGCTCGCCGCCACCGTCGGGCTGGCCGGCACCGAGGGAGCGAAGGTACGCGCGTCGCTGCGCTCTCGGGCCATCGCTCTACGCGCCCGGCAACTGACCGATGCCGAGGGCGAGGCCAACGCCGCCACCGAACGCATGGCTCTTCCCATCGTCGCCCTGTTCGCCGGCTTCCTGATCTTCCTCGGATACCCCGCGATGGCTGCCGTACTCGGCGGGCTGTAGGAGGCGCGCCAGTTCACCAATCCCGAAGACCCACGAGATTTCGTACCGCATTGGAGGAACACGTAATGTCCGCTCTCGTCACATACCTCGCCGCCGAGTTGCGGCACCGCTGGCAGGCGGTGCGCGACACCAAGGACGGTGGCTACTCCACCGAGGCCGTCCTCGTTACTGCCGTGTTGGTGACCCTGGCGATCGTGGTCCTGGGCATCATCGCGGTCAAGGTCACCAGCAAAGCCAACAGCATTAACCTCGGCTGACACCGATGCCGCCGACCATCCGGGAACACCGCGCCGAGCGCCCGCCCACCCCAGCGCTCGGCGCGGTGCGGCGGCTGCGCGCCCGGTGGAGGCGCATGACCGCCCGCTCCGACGCGGGCGCCGCTACCGCCGAGCTGGCCATCGCTATGCCGCTGCTGCTGCTCATCGTTATGTTCGTCATCCAGGCCGGGGTGTTCATGCACGCCACCCACGTTGCCCAGAGCGCCGCGACCCGGACGGCGAACGCCGCCGCCGGCTACCAATCCAGCGCTGCCGACGGTCGCGACGCGGGTGAGCAGACCCTCGCCGCCATCGGCGACGGCGTGCTCAAGGACTCGTCGGTGTCGGTGACGCGCACTGCCACCGAGGTACGCACGGAGATCACGGGTACTGCGGCGACCGTGGTTCCTGGCGTGCGGTGGACCGTCCGCGCCACCGTCGTACGACCCGTCGAACGCTTCGTGCCCGACGACGGAGCCGCGCCATGACGCGGGCCGGAGCGCGAGCCGGACGCCTCCGGCTGCGGCAGGTCGTCGCCCTGGGCGACCGGGGGGCGAGCACCACCGAGGCGGCTCTTCTTACCCCGCTGCTGGTGGCCGTGCTGCTGTTCGTGGTGCTGTGCGGGAGGTTGGTCTCGGCACAGATGGACCTCGACGCCGCCGCCAGCGCCGCGGCCCGGTCCGCCTCGCTCGCCCGCACTGACGCTGCCGCACGCGCCGAGGCCGATCGCACCGCGCGGGAGACCCTCGCCGCCCGAGCGGTCACCTGCCAGCAGGTCAGCGTCACTGTGTCCACCGGTGGGCTGCGTCCCGGCGGCGCGGTCACCGTAAGCGTGGCCTGCACCGTTCCCCTGTCCGACCTCGCCCTACTGTCCGTGCCCGGCTCCCGCACTACGCGGGCGACGGCAACCTCCCCCATCGACATGTGGAGAGGAGGCGCGTCGTGAGGCAGGCCGATGCCGGCCGCTGGCGGCGGCTTCGCGAGCGCACCGGAGACGACTCCGGCCAGGTGACCGCGTTTGCGGTCCTGATGATTGTCGCCCTGCTCGCCGTGGCCGGGTTGGTCCTCGACGCCGGCCTGGCCCTCACGCAGAAGGTCCGTGCCCTGGACATCGCCCAGGCGGCGGCCAGGGCCGGGGCGCAGGAACTCGACCTGTACCAGTACCGCACCCGCAACGTCGCTGTACTCGACCCGGCCCGAGCCGCGTCGGCCGCACGGGCGTGGCTGGTCTCGGCGGGCGCCACTGGCGAGGCCACCGCGACCACGACCACGGTCACCGTGACCGTGCGCCGCGCCAGTCGCACCCAGCTCCTGCAGATCGTTGGCGTGCGGCAGCTCACCGTGTCCGCCTCCGCGACGGCCGCCGCTGTGCAGGGCGTCACCGGCCCCAACACCTGACCCCGCACAATGGGAGAGGACAACCCCGCATGTCCCGCACCTTCGCCGCCATCGCCCGGACCGTGCGCGCCCTGCTCGCACTCGCCGTGCTGGCCGGCTTCACCGCCGGGGTGCCGTGGCTGCTGACCGTCGCGGCCGGCTGGCCCCTCGATTGGATCGGCTGGTCGCAGCCCGACACTGTGCCCACTCTGACCGACCTGCACGCCGCGATCACGAGCCCGTGGTCCGACAACATGGTCTTCGCGTTGCTGGCCACGATCGGCTGGGTGCTGTGGGCGCAGTTCCTGCGCGACACCGCCATCGAGATCATCGAGATGTCCGCCGCCGCGTCGGCTACCCGGCGCGGACAGCCCCGCCCATCCGCGAGGCGACGCGGCCCGATCCGCTGGGTCGCCGCTGTCCTCGTCGGCGCGATCGTTGGAGCCGTGCTGTTCGACGCTGCCCGCGTCGTCACCACCCCTACGGCGAGTGCGGCTGCCGCCGATGCCGCCGCACGCCGCCCGGCCGTTGCCGTCGCCCCGGCACACCCCGCCGCCCCGCAGACCGTGCAGCATGGCCCACGCCCGGCGCTCACCATCGGTGTGTCCGCCACCAGCGACACTCTCCCGCTCGCCACCCACCGAGACAGCCCCGTTGTCCCGTCCTGGGCACGAGACGCCCCGGGCGGGACACACCGTGTCGTCGCCGGAGACAACCTGTGGGACCTCGCCGAGAAACACCTCGGCGACCCGCACCGCTGGCGGGAGGTCTACAAACTCAACCGGGGACACGAACAGGCCAACGGCTACGCCCTCACCGACCCCGACGAGATCCACGTCGGCTGGGTTCTCGCACTTCCCGCCCGAGAGGCCCCACCAGCAGCCACCCCACCTCACATCGAGGATCCGCCGCCTGGCAGCCCCGACACCACCGCGCCCGAGGTCAACGAGACCGCCCCAGCAGTCCCACCGCCACCGGCCACCCCCACCACCCCGGAGCCGAGCCCTTCACCGCCTACCGCCGAATCCAGCACCCCAGCCGAGTCGGCCGATGTCGCCACCCCCGCGCCGGACACCGACCCATCCGACGACCAGCAGACCGACGAGGCAGGAATCACGCTGCCGGCGCAGGGCTGGATCAGCCTCGGCCTGGCCGCCGCCATCGCGGCCGTGGCCACTCTGCTACGCCTTCAACGACGCCGCCGCGCCCGGCTGACCTTCCCGGCATCGGCGAGCGCCGCCCCGCAACGCTCCCCGATGCCGCCCTCTCTGGCCCCCGTCGACATCATCGGCAGCCGCCACCTCGGCCCCAGCAGCGACCACCGCCCCGCCAGCCCTGCCGTTGCGGCACCCATCGGCGTCGACTCGGACGGCACCGAGATAAGCCTGTTCCACCTGCCCGGTCCCGGCGTCGCCCTGCACGGCGACGGAGCCGTACCAGCGGCCCGCGCCGTCCTCGCGTCCGTCCTGACCAGCGGCGCGGTCGAGGCAGCCATCGCCCGCACAGTGGTGGTCACGACCGCCGACCTACTCGCCCGGCTACTACCCGAGGACGCCCCGGCGGTCGGGCTGGACCCCGACGGCACCGCCTACGACGGAGAACGCCTCGTCGTGCTCGCCGACATCGCCGCGGCGGTCACCCACGCCGAGGAGGAAATGATCGGCCGTCGCCGGCTGCTGGACACCTTCCACGCCGAGACGATCACCGACCTCAACGCCCGCACCGACCACGCCGAGACGCAACCGCCGTACGTGCTGCTCATCGACTCCAACCCCCGGCACGCCGCCCGCCTGGAGGCCGTCGCCACCCACCGCGCCGCCCTGAACCTGCACCCCGTCATCCTCGGTTCGCACGACGGCATCCCCACCATCGAGATCAGCGCCGAGGGCACCGCCACCGGCGACGAACCGCATCCGGTGACCCGGCTGTCCACCCTCGGCGCGGATGACCTCGCCGCCATCCTCTCCATGCTCACCGACGCGATAGCCCGCCCCGAGGCCGGCGCTGACGTCGACGACCCGCCCGCCGAGATCTCACCGGCCGCGGCGACCGTCGAGACGAACGAGGCGGTACCGGTCCAACCCAACGACGCGGCGGCCTTGGTCCGCCTCCGGGTGCTCGGCCCGGTCACCGTCGCCACCGACGCCGGGCCGATCGCCACCGGAATGCGCAGCGGCTCCTACACCGCGCTCGCCGTCCTCGCCGCCCACCCCGCCGGCCGCACCCTCGACCAGCTCGCCGCCGACCTGCACCCCGACATCGACCCGACCGCCGCCGTCAAACGCGTCCGAACCGACATCACCTCCGCCCGGCGGGTGCTGCGCGCCGCCACCGGCCACGAGGAGCCCATGTTCATCGTCTACGACCCCGCCACCAGCCGATACCACCTCGACCCCGAGACCGTCACCGTGGACCTCTGGCAGATGCTCACCGCCATCGACCAGGCCACCACCACCGACGACGAAGCGACGATGCTGGCCGCGCTACGCCGGGCGGCCCAGCTGTACGGGGGCGACTTCGCCGAAGGCCACGACCACACCTGGGCCACCGACTACGCCACCAGCTACCGCCACCAAATCCTCACCGCCTACGCCCGCATCGCCGAAATCCTCGAACCCGACCACCCCGACCAGGCCATCGCCGCCCTCGAACGCGCCGCCGACCTGGACCCGGTCAACGAGGAGCTATGCCAGCGGATCATGCGCATCCACGGCCGGCAGCAGCGACCCGACGCCGTGCGGCGCACCCTGCGCCGATTGGAGGAACGTCTCGCCGACCTCGGCGACGCCGAACCGTCCCAGGCCACACGGCGCGTCGCCGAACGCCAACTCCGACCCGTCGCCCCGGCCAGTGGAGGACGGCCATGAACGACAGCCAGCTCCAGCGGATGCAATGGGCCGTGCGGGCGACGCTGGCCCTCGGCGTGGCCGCCTCGGTCACCGCGAACATCCTGCACGCACAAGCGAACCCGATCTCCCAGGCCATCGCGGCGTGGCCACCTCTGGCATTGCTGATCACCGTCGAGCTGGTCACCCGGGTACCCGTCTACCGGCGTTCACTCGGCGTCATCCGAGTCGTCGCCGCCTCGGCTATCGCCGCCATCGCCGCGTGGATCAGCTATCACCACATGGTCGGAGTCGTCGCCCGATACGGCGAGACCGGCACCGTGCCCTACCTCCTACCGCTCTCGGTGGACGGGCTGATCATCGTCGCATCGGTCTCACTCGTGGAACTCGCCGCCCGCCGCCGCGAAGCCGAAAACCAACCGCACGCCGTGCTAGCCGAGGCACCAGCGGCACCGGCACCGGCCGAGCGCGCCGCAGCGGCACCTGTCGAGCCCCCGCCCGACAGCAACGAATTCTCGCCACCCGATCGGAGACCGCTGCCCGAGCGCCCTCCCGTCGACGTCGATGTCGACAGGTCGCGTCCCGGTGAGGCTCCTGACACCGCCGAACACCCGGAAGGCGACCACGAATCAGATGTCAACGAGACTGGCCATGACCTCGACACGGAATCTCACGACGACGACTCGTCCGACGACGCACACGATGCCGATGTGGACCTTGCCCCGGATCTCGTACCGCTGCTGCCCGCCGCCCGCGCAGCCCGTGACGAGCTGATCCGCGAAGGCCAGACCGTCAACCGAGATGCCCTCGCACGTCGCATACGCCAAAACGGCCACTCGATCCGCAACAGCGCCGTGTCGGAACTTCTCGCCACGCTGCGCCAGGAGGCGCATTCGGTCAACGGCTCCCGCTTCACCGCATCGGTATAGCGTGCCGTCGCCAGTGCACCGCGCAGGATCAGACGCGCGAGGAAGCCGCAGGTGAACGAGCCTGGCCGAACGGCCAACCCCGCCCGGCCACCGCACCCCCAGCGCTACCGCCCTGGTGCACGGAGTGCCGCCACGACGACGCCGACCCTTTCTCACCTGGGGCACTCCTGCACCGAGGCGTGGCGGACAGGGTGCACGTTTACGACCGGGCTTGCCTCGTTGCAGCAAAGGTGCGAGTGGCGTTTGGGACATGGGCCCGAGCTGGATCGGCACCGATCCAGCCGGCCTGGAACTCCCCTACGTCGAGTTCAGCGTTCCGGCCGAGGACGGACCTACAACTAAGCCTTAACCCGGAGCACGCTCGCGGCCTCACCGCCGCCCTGCTCCGCGCCGCCGACGCCGCCATTCGAGGCGACGCCCCGCAGTGACACACACCAAACGAGCGACGACGCTCCACCCTCGAACGGAGCCCTGAGTCGTAACCCTGGCCTGGGGCCAGCGGCGGTCTTGATCGCACCGTCGAGGTCAGCGTGGATAGGCACGGCTGCCCGAACGGGCACCACGCCGAACGCTGCCAGAAGGGATTACACATGACCGCCACAACGCCCGGCCTCCGCACGATCGAGGTCGCTGACGACGTCTACGACGTGCTGAAGCGCACCGCCGACAGCCGAGAGACCGACATCAACGGCGCTCTGCGCTACCTGATCGAGGTTCCGACGCCTCGGACTGACGCAGACGACGACGAGGACTGAGCCAGCTCGCTGGATGGACATGTCGCCGGGTCCGAGCGCTGACCCGGCGACATGTCGTGCCGATTGAGTGCGGGGTCCGGCCAAAGTTGTCGCTTAGGTGGCGTTGACCATGATTACGATGACTAGGACAGCGAGCACTATTGCAGCGACGAACCCCGCGATAGCTCCGTACCCGAACCACTTGGCCGAATACTTATCTCGGAGATTTGCCTCGACCTGCCTTGCCATTGCCAATTCGCCTGCTGCCCGCTGCATCGCTGCCGCAGTTTGACTCCACTGACTTGCGTGGGTCTTTGACGCGCGAAGGGCACCGGAGGTGGAGCTTATTTGCCGGAGTACGTCCTCAAACCTATCGGCGGCCTCCTTCAGTTCACCAGCGGTGTGGGTGAGGCTGCTCGCTACTTCTGGGTTGATGTTTCGTGCCGCCTGTGCGATCCAGGAGGCGGTGTCCTCATTGATGCCTTGGCCACCTTGCCAGATCCAGGAGGCGGTGTCCTCATTGATACCTCGGCCACCCTCGTGGATCCAGTGGGCGGTATCCGCGTTGAGATTCTGCGCTACGCCCGCCAAGGTACGCACCGTCTCTGGCGGTATCAAGCCTTCATCAAGGGCCTTACTAAGCAGTGCACCAACCGGCGGCAAATCGTTGGAGATCTTAGCGAGGGCTGCCCTAGTTCTGTCGTCCACCATCTCGATGTTGCCGAAGTTGTGGCCAGCAACAAACGGCCCGGGGCCAAAGTTGTTTTGTTGTACCGGAGGATTGTGTTCAGGGAAGGATACCGTCACTCGACTTTCCGCCCTGGAGCCGAACTAATACTTCCGAAGTTGTGTCCGGCGATAAACGGCCCCGAGCCGTAGTTGTTCTGTGAACCAAGGTTGACCACACTCGCCGGGACTGAGGTAGTCGCGAGAGCGTTGACTTCGGCGCGCAACTCGGGATGAGCGGCAAGGAGAGATGTGAGCAGTACGCTCCACCGCGCCCTGATGTCCGATTCAGTTGCGGCCCCCAACGCCAAGGCGGCACTGTCCTCCTCCAATGCTCGAAGGGGCAGCGAGTGCCGGGCTTCCCCTCCAGTGCGGAAGATCCTCGACACCCAAGCACGCAAGGCATCCGCGTGGCCGTTGAGCATGTAAGCAACGATGTTGCCGGTCGCTCCGGTGATGATCGCGGTTGTTGCTTCGTCGAACACCTGTAGCGCACCCCTCGGACGTGGCGTGTTGGCGCCACGCCGATGCTGACTCGTTGTGGCGCGCCGACTACGAACGCACCTGACTCTAGGTGTGGGGTGCGACGCGAACTTGTCACGACACCCCTCGGTCTCGCGCCACAAGTACACCTTCCTCTGATATGGGCTAGTTGTCGTCTTGGTCAGATGCTGGGGCAGCAGGATTGGCAGCGGTCGCTCGTAGGCACTGGCGAGCAACCGGTGCGCGGTGCGTTAAGTGATGCCGAGCTGTTCACTCAACACGACACCGAGGCCCCCCTGGTTACGCCCGGCAGGGCTTGATCCACCCGTCGAGGTCAGCGTGGGCACAGACACAGCCACCCGAACGGACACCGCGCCGAACGCGGCTAGGTGGTACGACGCATGATCAAGAGAGCGCCCAGCCTCCGTACGATCGAGGTCGATGCCGACGTACGGCCGGCTGCATCGCACCGTCGCCAGCCGAGGCACGGACCGGCCGCGCGCTGAGCTACCTCATCGAGGTACCGAAGGTGCCGGTGTACCGCGGCGGGCCGATGACGAAGAGTGACAGCGAGCTGAGCGCCGCCGGTCGAAAAGGACCGGCGGCGCGCCATCTCAGATCGCAGAGCTGGGCCCTAGCCGTGTTAGAGCGACGATCACTCCTCGACCTCGTGGTCGTCGTCAAGATTCTCCAAGTCAAGGGTGCTGGGATCGACCGTGATGGTGAACTCACCGGCGAGCCGTCCACGGACTTCGGCGGCAGTTGCGGACCATGTTGCGGTCAGTGTGGCGCCCGGTTCTTCCAGGACAAACAGTGGCACCGGTTCCAGGTTCACGGATTCTTCGGCACGCAACTCGAAGTCGTCGTACTCGATCGTGACCGAGCCGCTGTCTCGCACCGTGTACGAGGGACCTGGGCCGGGATACACGGGTGCGGGGATGTGCGCCGCAAAGTTGTATGCCGAGAGGTTTGGGACGAGACTGCGAACAAAGGGCGTGCCGAGTGGCTTCGGGGGACGCGGGGCGCCAGGACGGTCGCCATCCAGGGCCTCGACCAGTTCCTCGGGGTAGCCATTCACCTGCCCAGGGACATGGACGACAAGCCGAATGGCGGTGTAGCCAACGTCGGTCGGGTTGGTCACCGTCAAGGTCAATGAGGCTGGCTTGTGGCGGAACAGGTCCCAAAATCCACGACCTTGAAGAACTTCCTGTGCCCCGTCAAGGAATTCTTCGACTTCTTCGGCGTACTGCTCCTCGGTACGGGTGTCTCGGACCGGTCCTAGAAAGCCGGTGTGCACGCCCACCATGCCTACGCTGGGCTGCCGAGCGGACTGGTGGCGCGCGGCAAGGAGAACTGGGCGGCGCTGTTCCACCCACCGGTTAACCGCGTCGTGAATGTCGGGCGACTCCTCAATGGTCGGCGGGGTCGCCGCGACGGTCATCTGCAGCCTCGGAGTACGTTCGAGCAACCGGGCCTGAAGCAGGTCGAGATCGCCGGGGTTGGCCGGGTCGGTGCGGCCGGCGTGCCGGACGAAGACGGTGGCGGGTAGGAATTTATCGATCTGCTTACGGAGGCAGTGGATGGGGTCGCCGGCCTTCGGCGGGTCGACGATCACGACGAGTACCTGTTTCCCGTCGACCGTGACGTGCTCCGGCGTCCACTGCACCACGTCGCCGACGTGGGGGCGCACCCGACCGATCAGGGTCTCCAGGTCGATCGTCGCTACACCCTTGATCGCGCCGGGCTCCACGCCAACAAGGAGGTAGCCGAATCCGCCAGCCCGCTGAGCGGCGGCGGCCGGCTGACGGTTGGCCAGTCCGATGATGTGCTTGACGATATGAGCCAGCCCGGCCGTCGTAGTCAGGTCGAGGGTCGACTTCCACTCGATCCACCGATCCTCGTCGTGAGGATCGGCGCCCTCAACGGCCCGGACGAGGGCGGTGAGCTGGCTCGGACGCAGCAGCGGTGCGGAGGTGTCAATCTGGAGGACCACACGGCAACGATAGGAGAGACCGCCGACGAAAGCTCAGCCGTTATCGGCGGCTAGTCGATGAGTGGCACGTGATCAGCGGCGTTCGGCCGCGCCGCGCGCCTCCGACAGCAACCGCTGCGCAGTCCGCTGCCGAATGCTGAGCCTCCGCGCCAACTCCACCCCGAGTCCACGCCGGGCCCGCCCGGCGGCGTCCGCCTCGTTGAGCAACTCCAGGGCGGCCCGAAGCCGGAGGTCGTCCGCGTACGGGTGCGGCTTGCGGGCACCGGTGGTGCCGGGGGTGCGGCCGGTGGACTGCCGGCCCGTACGGGCGTCGGCCACGGCCCACACGGTGCGCCGGAACCAAAGACGGCGCACCCGCCCGTCCGGCAGCACCTCAACTCGGTCAGGGTGGTCATACAGGGTGTCGGGCAGGTTGCGATACGAGCCGTATCCGAGGACCCTCGCCGCCGCGCCCGAGCCGATGAGGTCTTCGGAGTCGCCGCGGCGGTCGACCTTCGTCAGCTCGGCGCGTTTCGCGGCCTGGTGCGCGGTGTGGAATGCCTCGATGTCGTCGAGCCAGAACCACTCGCGGCCGTCGTGCTGGAAGCCTTCGGGGAAACCGAACCGGGCGCGGTGGCGGTGCCAGTGGTTGACCGTGGAGTAGGCCGCGTCGGTGAACGCGGCGACTTCGGCCCGGTCGAGGGCGATCCGTCCGCCGATCATGCGTCGTGCCACGTCCCCATCCTCCCTCCGGCGGGGGCTCTCTGCCGGCGCCGTGCCGTCGAGGCGGCTACGGCTCGCCGTAGGATCGGCGGCACGCCCTGGCTCGGGTAGAAGCGGCCGTGTGTCCGCAGGCGGCCCGGAGTGGGCGAGGTGGCCGGTCGGGAATTGCACGCACCCTCGGGTGTGCCCGCCGGCCACCGACCCACCCGGTTACCTCGATGGGCGCAGCACCTTCCATGCCACTTGCGCCATGCGGTCGATGCGCAGCGCGGCCAGTTTCGCGCGGGTGGCGGGTTTGATGGCGTCGTACACGGTCAGGATCGCGGCGGCGGTGGTCGCGTCCACCAGCACCCCGTCGATCTTGCGGCACGCGCCGCCCTTCGCCTCCCGCAGCAGCTCGATGACGCGGGGGTCACCTGCGGTGGCATCGTCGGGGAGCGTGTCGATGTCGGCCAGTCCTTCGCAGTCGGGGCAGGTGACAAGGTGGGGGTCCTCGGTGATGCGGCTCAATGGCACGTCATCGGTCCCGCAAACCGGCCTCATCTGGCGGCGGGCCTTCGCGTGAGTGAGGGCGGGCCACCCGTGCCGCCCCGTGTTGTCGGTCATGGTGCCTCCCCCGCCGGGTGGGTACCGGTGCCGATTGGGTGGCCGGGCGCGATGCGGCCTCGGCCGGGGGCGAGGGTGTCGAATACGGCGGAGTACCTGTCGTGGAGCTGGCCCCGGGTCCGCATCAGGTGTTTGCCTCGGGTGAGCTTCGCGGGCATGGCGTCGGCCACACGGCCGATCAGGCCGTAAAGGTCGCGGGCCTCGATGAGGTCGGCGCACCCGTTGCAGGCCGACCAGCGTTCGCCCCATGCCTGGGTGAAGGCGTGCTCGGTGTCGGTGCGGCGAACCCGTGCCGCGTGGTGCCGAGACTGGTAGTCGCCCACCGCGATGATCTGTGCGGTGACTCGGCGCGCGTCGGTGACCTGGTTGGCGCATCGGTAGATCCACGCGGCGTCGGGTGCGGAGCAGAAGTCGCACTGGATGATCGGGTCGGGGATCTCGGTGATGGGTACCGGCTCGGGGCGGTGGTCGCTGCGCTGGCCGCGCTGCTCGGCCGCGTGCAGGTACTCAACGATCATGCCCAGGTCGTTGAGACGGATGTTGAGGGCTCGACGGCAGCGGCGGCAGTAGAGCGACTCCGGGACCGGCGCCGTGCTCAGGTGAAGTGCTGCCGCCTCGGGATGACGGGCGGACTCCTCGGGGTGCGGGATGTGCGGTGGCATTACTGGTCGCCTCCGTCCTGGTCGCGGGTCAGCGGCCAAGCGGGGTTGGTGGGGTCGAGGGTCAGCCCGAGGCGCAGGCTGGCGAGGTCGACCAGCCGCCGTAGCAGGCTCGCGGTTCCGGTGCTGAGGTCGGCGTCGTAGTCGTGAGCGATGCGGCAGGCGTCGCGCACCGCCTCGGCCGCCTTGGTGAGCGCGGTTTCCAGGTCGGCGCGGTCGTCGGCCCGGGTGGCTCGCCTGACGATCGCGGCGGGGTAGGTGCGCTCGTCGCCGTTGGGGAAGCGGAGGGTGTAGCGGAGGGCGTAGGTGGTGTGCGGGGTGGAATAGCGGACGTCGGTGACGGTGCCGAGGCGGTACTCGACGGCGTCGGACGGGCTGATCACCCGGGCGGTGTCGCCGTACTCCAGTGATCGGTACATCACAACTCCGTTCAGGGTGAGAGCTAGCTGGTGGGGTGATCGATCTCGCCGCCACCGTTGACCTCGAACGCGATGAGGCGGTCATCGGTTTCGGTGGTGTCGGCGTGCAGGTAGAGGTCGGCGGCGCGGCGTTTGACGCCGATGGAGACGCCGTGCACGTCGAGCACCACGTAGGCGGTGCGGTCGCCGGGCTCGCCCGGGTAGACGCGCAGGTTGAGGCGGGTGAGCACGTCGGCGCAGACGGGGTCGATCGAGCCGAGTAGAGCGAGCGCTTCCGCGAGCTGCTCGGTGCTGACCGTGCGTTGCCCGTCGCCTGTGCATCCGGTGTTCTCCGAGGGGTCGATCCCGTTCGTCATGCCGGTGACCCGCCCTCGTGAACAGGCTCGCTACCGGCGCTCGTGTCGGGTGGGAAGGTGGCGATGATGTCGCCGAGGGTGCCGCCGCCTCGTTGGTCGGTCAGGGTCGCGAAGGCGATGAGGGCGGTGCCGAGGGCGACCGCCTGCGCGGGGCTGTAGCGCACGCGCACCGGGGCGGCGTCGAGGGTGATGGCGCGGACCTCGACGTAACGTCGCTGCCAGAGGGCAACGGGCAGCTCCTCGTCCGGCGTGGCGGTGACGGTCCCGGGCAGTGCCTCGCTCAATCCGGTGCGCAGCGCCTCGCGTCGTTGGGCGGCGATGCCCTTCCAGCTCGACGCCTTCACCGTGAGAGCGATGCGGTCGTCGCCGGTGGCGCAGGCCGCGCGGACGTGGAAACGTTCGGCGTTGCCGGTCGCCTCGGCGAACTCGGCGGCAAGGTTGAACAATCGTTCTGCGGTCATGCGGAAACTCCGTGGTGAGTGCGACGGGTGATGTGGCCGGGTGTGCCGCGCGGCCCGGGGTGCGACCGTGGCCGCGCGGCACGTCCACGGGCGGTCAGGGATGGGCGGGCGGTGGCCCGTCGGCACCATCCGGGGCGGCCGGTGCACCGGCGGTCCCGTCCGCGTCGAACGGCGGTGCGGCCTTGACGTGGGGTAGGCCGGGGTCGAGTTTCTGGCCGCTGCGGTCGAGGCTGAGCGCCCCGTACGCGGTCAGGTGCGCGCCGACGGCGAGGGCCTGCGCGCCGGTGAGCAGAACGACGAGGCGGCGGCCTTCCGTGCTGTAGGTGTGCAGCTCGACGTGGCCGTTGGTCAGCGGCCGGACCGGCAGGAACCGCTCGACCGTCGCCCCGCCGGGCGCGGTCGCCCAGATCGCTGAGCAGAGGGCGTTCCACTGCTCGTTGACGAGGGCTTCCCACTGCTCGGCGCGGGCGATCAGGTGGGCGTGTTCGGCTTCGCTGGTCGAGTGTTCTGCCATCGCGCGGGCGACCTCAGCTGCCGCGAAGTGGGCGGACACCCGGTTGGCCAGCCCGATCATCGAGGTGGCCGTCGGCTCCGGGGCATGCAGGGGCGTAGCGGCGGGCTCCGGGGCTGGCGGGGCCGTAGTAGCGGGTGCGGTAGGGACAGCTGCGGTACCGGTGGCGGGGTGCTCGCCGGTACCGGGGTCGGGCGTGGTGGCCCGGCCCCCGTGCCGGGCCACGTCAGACCGCCAGCAGTTCGAACGCGCGGGCCTTGAGGTCCGCACCGGCACCGGTCAGCGCCCGCGTGGCGCGGGCGAGGTCGGTCTTGGCGGGGGCGAAGTGGTCCACGTACTCGGTGATGGCCTGGAAGCCGGCCCACCGGGTGCCCTTGATCGCCTTCTGCGTGTCCGCGTCCCGGATCAGGTACCGCAACGCGGCCGTGCGCTGCTTCGCGTTGTTCTTCGCGGTGTCCGAGGTGTCGTCGGCGAGGGGCCACACCTGCGCGACGATTTTCTCGAACTCACCCATGGTCAACGACTCGTTGATCATCTTCTCGGCTTCAGTCTCGAAGTCGTGGAACGCGCGCCACATCAGGCCGAGGGCCTGCCGCGCCTCGGCAATCTTGCTGCTGACGTTCGAGGTGTGCCGGAACGTGTACGAGCTGACCGACCGGGCGAAGGCCAGGTTCTGCGTGTTCTTGCAAACGATCCGCACGGGGGTCGCATCAAGGCGCAGGGAGGCGGTGCCGTCGTGCGAGGTGGTGGCCGCGAGGTAGAGATCCATGTCGTCCACCCCGGCGATCTGCATCGCGGTGGGCAGCTTGAGGGTCACGAACACCGAGCGGCCCTTGCGCATCGAGCCGGCGGTCTCGAAGTGCGCGCCGGAGGCGTCGACCAGGAGGTTGAGGGTCTCGGCGACCTGCTCGTTCTGGACCACGCTGTAGTCCTCGCCGACCACGCCGAGGTACTCCGTCTCGCCGGTGACCGGGTTGGTCCGCACGGTCATGTACTTGTCGGTGCAGTCGACCTTCGTCACCCCGCGCTCGGTGACCTCGATGCCCTGAAGGGCGATCTTGCGGACCTCCCAGCCGCCGAGCCACGCCTTGCTCATGACCTGCTCGGCGGTCATGCACTCGTCGGCCACAGTGCCGAGCTGATGCCAGGCGGTCAACCGCGCGGAGGCGAAGGCCGTCTGGCCGTTCGCGAAGGTTTCCAGTTCGTGTGCCACGGTGGCACCCCTTCCAGCTTGTGTGTTGGCGGACGGTCGGGCCGGGGGTTGCAACCCCCGGCCGCGCCGTCACTAACAATGTTTCCTACCTCTACCGGTGGATCAAGCGATCGGGTGGAGTCGATGAAGGTTTCTGCGGCGAATCTGACGCCTGCCGCGCGGCGTGGCCTACCGGGTGTCGGTGGCCGGGCGTAGCCGCCCGTCCGGGCCGTACAGGTACGTGTGGACGGTTTTGAACGGGGCCGGTAGGTACACGGTGAACCCGTGTTCGGGGATGACCCGGCTCCGGTAGGTGCGGGTGATGCCCAACAGGTACCGGTCGGGTTTGTCGCCGTGCGACCCCGGCGGGATGATGCCCGCCCCCGGCCTGTCGGCACGGGCGCGGCGGTGCCGACCGAGCGCGATGTGCGGGCACAGCGACAGCGCGGCGGCCATGCACTCGGGGTGCCCCGGCGGGTCCGCGTAGCGCATCAACTCGGCGGCCCGGGGTCCGCCGAGGAACGCCACCCAATAGCCCATCGGCTTACCGCACAGCGAGCACCTCCGATCGACCGCGAGGCGCGTCGAGACGGTGGTGTTGATCGTGGTGAAGTCCACGTGCGACCCGTCGCCGGTCGGGTTGGGGTGGATGTTGACCGGTGGGATGGGTAGGCCGCGCCGGGCGTCGTGGGGACGCGCGCCCAGCGAGGGCGGAATGTCAGGCCGGTCGGCGGCGGAGCCAGCGTCCGATGGGCCGGTCACGAGGCACCGGCCGCACGGCCGGGCCGGGCATCGGTCACGGTGATATGCGGTAGCTGTGACCGCAACACGGCGTGCGCCTTTTCCCATTGCGCCTCGGTCAGGGGCAGGGTGACCGGTTCGAGGTTCGCGGCGCTCATCGTGACGGCCATGATGTCGGCTGCTTCCGCCGAGTCGAACACGGCCACCATGTCGCCCCCGGCAACCATGTAGACGCGGAGGGCATTGGCGGGCCGGGGCACCGGGGCGGTACGGCGGTGTTCGGTCAGCCACCGGCCGACCACCTCGGCCGGGTCGCCGGTCATGTCGTCGGTGTCGTAGCCCTCGCCAACGAGCCATGCGAGGTGATCGGCAACGGTCCAATCAGGATGGATGAGCCACGATTGCCGTACGCCCTGCCACATGATCAGGCGTGCCGGAGAGCCGATCGGTTCGGCCGGTTGTGAGCCGTTCGGACCGGGCACCGGGCATAACGAGGTGCCGTCGGGGTGGGACGCGACCGGACGCGAGGCGAATCCGTGGAGGGACCAGTCACGCGGCGGTACTGGCCGGGCCGGTTCCCCGCATTCGGGGCAGCGCAGCGACCCCGGCGCGTGCGTCGGGCCGTCGGTGGCGTGGTCGTGGTCGGGGTGGCCGTCGGGGGTGGTCATATCTGTTCCTTCCGTGGGCGTGCGGGTGCCGGGGCCGGGCGTGGTGCCCGGCCCCGGCGGGGCAGTCGGTCAGGCCGCGACCGGGGCGGCGGCGGCCTCGTCGGTGCGGGCCTCGTCACCGGCGGTGGTGTCCTTGGGCGGGGTCATGAACGCGCGGACCTCGGCGGTCGGGGCGGGGGCGTCGTCGGCGAGGGCGTAGGTTTCCGGGGCCTCACGGGTCAGGATCAGCACCCCGGACCCGGTCAGCTTGTCCATGCCGTTGCGGACCGCCCCGGGGCTGCGTCCGCCGATCTCACGGGCGACGGTGCCGGGGGTCACGTCGTGGCCGGGGCCGAGGTCGCGCATGAACGCCTCGACCCGGTTGCGCAACTCGTTCTTGCCCAACTTCGCCGACCCGTCGCTGTTGATCTCACCGGTGGTGCGGCCGGTTCCGGCGGCACGTCGGACCGAGGGGCGGCGGATCTTGCGGGTGTGACCGCACGTCGGGCACGTGGTGTGTGTCGGCGCGTTGGCCGGGTCCACGGTGGCGAGGTCACCGTCGCCGATCACCCACAGTTCGTCACCGTCCTCGGTGACCGGCAGGCGACGGGCGGCACCGGCAACCTCCATCGCGGCGAGGATCGTGTCCCCCATCGCCACCGACAGGCCGCTCTCCCCGATCGCCGCGTCGGCCGTGACGCCGGCCGGGTGCCCACCCAACACACCCGCCATGATCAACACTTTGAGGTCGGGCTGACGCGGGCCGACCGGTGCCCCGGACACGGGCGCGCCCGACACTGGGGCCTCGGGCAGCGTCGCCTCGTCGGCCGTGTCCGCCGTCGTGTCCGTGCCGGCCTCGTCGCTGGCCGCGTCGGTCGCCGGGCCGTCGTTGTCGGCGGTGGGCTCGTCGGCCGCGTCCGGCGTCGCGTCGGTCGCCGGGGCGTCCTCGGCCGTCGGCTCGTCGGCGGTGGCCGGGCCGTCGTTGTCGGCGGTGGGCTCGTCGGCCGCGTCCGGCGTCGCGTCGGTCGCCGGGGCATCCTCGGCCGTCGGGTCGGTGGTGGCGGTCGGGTCGGTGGTGGTCTGCCAGGTGTCGGCGCTCTTGCGGTTGCCCTTGGCCGGGTCGGGGGTGCGGGTGGCGGTCCCGGCGGCCTCCATGGCGGTGAGCGCCTCGGTGACGACCGGTAGCGGCAGGTTCGCCTGTCCGGCCAACTTGCGGGCGGTGACGCCGGGGTAATCGCGCAGCGCCTCGGCGACGGCGGACCGGGCCTCGTCGGTGCCGGGGGTGAGAACGATGTTTGCGGTCATGGCAATACACCTCCACATAAGGGGTCGACAAATAGCGATTCCGCGTACGCGTGATGCGCATTGTTTGCGGTTCCGCCGGGGCGGTTTTTGTTGCCCACGTCCATGGACCCTCTGCACCGGATGATTGTCAACCCCGTTGCGCAAGACTCTTTACGGGGACCACGCCGCGCCGCTTCCGTTCTCGATTCAGGAACCGCTACCGCCACCCGGAACGCCATTTAACGGCCCCGTGTCCGACGCTGCGACGCGTTCGGCGCGGCTCCCTAGTGCCGCATAGGGTGAGCGGTGCGGGGGCCGCTCACACCGTCTTGCGGGGATGTGGTTTCCGGGTTGAAACGACTACGCCGCGCGCCCGGCGGACCGGACGCGCGGCGCTCACCGCGACCGATGCGAGCCTTCTCGGATTGTGCGGAAAATCACTTCATGAATTTACAGGGCCACGCCTTTTTGGCGCATGAAAGGAACCGGGTCAACAGCGTTGTACTCGGTGGCGGTATTGCCTTCGTGGATCTCGTAGTGCAAATGCGGGCCGGACGAGTTTCCGGAACTTCCGACGTGGCCGATTGGCTGCCCGGCGATCACCGTCTGTCCTACTCGGATAATCGGTTGTCGCACCATGTGGCAGTATCGCGAAACGATGTCGCTGGAGTGTCGGATGTCGGCGTACCAGCCGCACCCGCCGAGCCCGGGGTAGCCGTCACGGTCGCACGGCATGGGACCGCCGGTGGGTTCCCACGAGTCGCCCCCGATGTTGCACCGCACGCGTACCACCACGCCGCCGGACGCGGCACGAATGATGGTGCCTTTCTCGGCCATGATGTCGACCCCGTCGTGGCCGGGCCGGTCGCCGGTACGGAAGCCGGAACCGGCCGTGCCCGCCACGGGGCGGGTCCACCCGGAGGCACTGATCGGCGCACCGTCGCACACGGGCAGCATTCCGCCGGTGTACGCCGTCACGATCTCGGTTGCCCGTTTCTCGTGTTTGGCGTAGGCGTCCGGGTACGCGGACCGTTGCACCTTCTGTGCGGCTTCGGTGAGCGGTAGCCGTTCCCAGCCGGGGACGGTGAGGAGACGCTCGTAGAACGTCGCGGCGGCGTATTCGGGGTTCGTGATCTGTTCCGGGGTGCCCCATCCTTGCGACGGTCGCTGTTGGAACAGCCCCAACGAGTCATGGTCGTTGTTCGGGCCGAGGTCGCCGTGGTTGATCAACGAGGATTCTTGGAGGGCGGTGGCTACCGCGACCACCCACCCGCGCACCGGTACCCGCAACCGCTCACCCACGGTCACGATCACCGAGGCGTTACGGGCTTGCTCAGCCGATAACCCCGCTGGGGTGGCACCCGGCGCGGTGACCGCGCCGACGCAGCTACCCCCGCCACCGCCGCCGCCGAACACCGAGGAGACGACTCCGGCGGTAGCGGCCGTGAGCAGTAGAAGCAACCCGGCGACCCCGGCCGCGATCCAGACCGCTACTCGTCCCACGGCGCGCCACCGTCCCCGCCCGGTGCGGGCAGCTCGGCCAGGCTCACCCGGTCGGGGTGCCCGACGATGCGCCAGACCGGCCCCGCCGGACCGGGCGCGGCGGCGTGGTCGGCGGTGGCGGTGGCGACGGTCAGCCCGTCCGGCACCCCGGTCCGCCGGAGGTGGGTGTGCAGGTTGGCCTCACGGGCGGCGGTGGGTAGCCAGAACAGCACCGGGTACGCGCGGCGGGGCGGTAGTGCGGCGTAGCCGGTCAGCTTGCCCACCACCCGGCCCAGCGTTTCGGTGCCGAGGTCAGCCTCGACCCAGAACGGCACCGCCCGCCCGTTGTCGGCCCACACGCCGTGTCCGTCCGGGCGGACCAGGTTGCCGCACGCCTCCCGGCAGCGTGCCTCGTTCCACCACCGCACCAACCGCGCGCCGGGGTGCGCACGTGTGTGACCGGTGAGCGCGACGAAGAACCCGTTCACCGTGAGCAGGTGCGCCAGCGTCGGGGACATGGCGAGTCGGGCGGTGGCGTCGCGCACAACGGCCGGACGGGGCAGCGTCTCGCCTCGTCCGGCGGCGATCAGGGCCGCGCCGACCGGGCCGAGGGTCCACCGCCAGGATTGCGACCCGGGCCGCTGGTAGTGGCGGAACCGGTCGAGGATGTCTCGATCATGCAGGGTGTTGAGGCGGTTGCGGGCACGGCCGACCGAGCCGAAGGCTAGGTCGACGAGTTGGTCGGTGGTGAAGGTTCGGTGCTGGTCGAGCAGGTCCAGGAGGTGCCGGTCTCGGGGGGTGAGTCGGCCGAGTTCGGCGGCGACGACGGACGCCGTGAGGCGAGGACTGCCGGTGGCAGATGTACGGGTAGGAGGGATATCTCTTATCAGTCGGTTCCGGTCCACGGGTCCTCCTCACCGCCGTCCACGTGCGCGTACGACGTGTTCAAGGGGGTGTGTTCACCCGGCTGTTCGTGGTCGTTGCGTTCCTCGTTGGATCGCTCGTTAGACCTCTCGTTAGACCCCTCGCCCTGAACAGCGAAGGTGTTGCGACCCACCAGGTCAGTAACCGCAGCGTCAACCGGCTCGGAAGACTCAGTGGTGCCCGAGGCGGTGGCGGCTTCGCTGAGCAGTCGCCGCCGCTGCTGCACCGGCAGGCCGGTGTGGTCTCGGGCCGCATGACGCAGCTCGCCGGCACGGCCCTGGATGGCCGGTGGTGGCGGCTCGGTGTCGGCAGTGACCGGTGGGACGACTCGGCCACCGGCTACCGGACGAAGGACAACTTCGTAGCCGCCGAGTCGGATCAGGTCCCCGTCATCGAGGTAGGGGCGCAGGTGCCGGGCCTGGTCGATGGCATCGCGGGGGGCGAGGGCGAAGTACACCTTGTTGCGGGCGTTGGCGTCGATCGCCTCTGCCATTTCCCCGGACAGTTGGCCGAGGTACTGATGGGCGAGGACGAACGAGGTGTGCAAGCCGCGGGCCTCGGCGAGCGCGTCATCGATCCCGATGGGCAGGTGCAGGAAGTTGTGGCACTCGTCCAGCACGATCATCGCGTCCGGGCGATCGTCCTCGGGGATGCGGGCGCGGGCGGTGGTGGCCTGCCACAGCCCGGCCAGGAGCAGGGAGCCGACCAGGCGGGTGCCGTCCTCGCCGATGACGCCCTTGGGTAGCCGGGCGAGCATGATGCCGCCGTCGAGAATCTCGGCGAAGGAGAACGTGGTGGCCGGCACCCCGAACAGGCTGTTCGCCATCGGATGCGCCAGCACGAGGCGTAGCCGGGACAGCAGCGGGGCGATCAGGCCGGACCGCTGGGCGGCGGGCAGCTCGTTGAACCCTTCCCAGAACTCGCCGAGGGTGTTGCCCTCCCAGGCATTCAGCTTGCCGGTAGCGGTAGTGATCCGTTCGGCTCGCCATTTGGAGTCGGATAGCAGCCGCGGTAGTTGGGCGAGGGTGGCGCCTTCGACGTGGGCGAGGGTGAGCAGGCCGTGGTAGCAGATGTCGGCGGTGCGGTGACCCCACCAGCGTGACCACACCTTCGCCATCACCGCCGTGAGGTTCGCGGCCACGTCGTGCGGACTGCCGCCGTGCACGGCCGGGTCGAGCAGGTTGATCGCCGGTGGCGCGGCCCGCTCGTCCGGGTCAATCAGGACCAGGCGGTCACCGCAGGACTTGGGCAGCCGAGCGAGGAGGTCTCGGATGAGGTCGCCCTTGGCCGGGTCGAACGCGGCCACGCCGCGCCCGGCCTCAACGTCGGCGAGGATCATCCGCATCAGCAGGGTCGTCTTGCCCGTGCCGGTCGGTCCGAGCGCGTGGACGTGGAACCGACAATCGGTCAGGGAGATCCCGACCCGCATCGCGGGGCCAGCGTTGGCAACACCGATGACCTTGCCGCCCAGGCCGTGCCGCTGGTCGAGTGGCACCAGGTTGAGCCTGCGCCGACTGGTAGCGCTCCTGGCCGGTACGGGTTTGATGCGGGTGCGGGTCATGCCGGGCTCCAGATGGTCGGCGGGTCGTCGTGTTCGTCGTGCCGCTGCGTCGGGGCTGGTGGGTCGGCGAGCGGCCGGCGGCGCGGGGCCGGGTCGGCGCGGAAGATCTCGCGGGTGGCGGGCCGACGCCGTGACGCCGCGCCGGGCAGGCCGTAGGCGGCCGGTTCGGTGGGCAGCCCGGCGAGCGCGGCGGCTTCCGCGACGGAGACCAGGCTCATCCGTGCCTCGGGCACCCACCGGTCGGATGCCGCGAGCGCGCCGGAACGGAGCCGGCGGCGGGTGAAGTGGGCCGACAGCAGCCCGAACCCGGAGCTGACATCAGCCACAGCGGCGACGGCGGCGGCCTTCGTGGGGCCGGCGGCGACGGTATGCACGGCGACGAGCAAGTGCGGTGCGTCGGCGTACTTCGCCCGCGCCTGCCGGGCCAACTCGGCGGTGTACGGGTCAGTCGCACGGACGTGCCGCCTCGGGCTCGACGGGCCGGGGGTGACGAGGTTCAAGACGCCGAGAATCAAGGCTCGTAGCCCGTCGGCGAGCAGCCCGGCGGCGCGGGCGGTCCCTCGGGGTCGGCGGGCACGGTGGGGGTTAGTCATCGCGCGGCGCAGCGTTCGCATCCGGTGGGCGGGTGCTCGGCCGAGGTGGACTTGCAGGATCGCGCCGCCGGTGCGCCCGGCCGAGGCCAGCCCGCCGTAGACCCCCCGGAGCCGGTCCTCTTCGGGAGCGCTCGCGTCCATGCCTCGGCGGTAGGTAGGCGTGGTGTCTTCGACCAGGGGCAGCCATTCCGGCTGGGTGGGCCAGACCGCGAGGGCGGCGACGGCTCCGGTGGTGGGCACGGTCGGCGGTGGGGTTTGTTCGGCGCGGACGCCGGGCCAGCCGCGTTGCAGCAGCCGCACCACGGCGGTCGGGTTGACCCCTGGTGGCAGCCACAGCCCGCAGCGCATCCCGTCCGGGTCGGCGGCGACCTCCCAGACCAGCCGGGCCGGGCGTAGCGCCCACCGGCGCGGCGCGGGCAACGCGGTAGCGAGCAGTCGCCACAGGCCGATCGTCGCGGCCGGAGTGGCGGTCACGGGCGGGGTGATCTGCAGCCACCGCGCTGCGGCTGCGTGCCGCCGCCAGACCCGCCGCCGCCACCGGATGCACCCGACCCGCACGGCGGCGAGCGCCGCCAGGGCGGCGAGGAGCAACGGCCACCGGTCGCGGACGAGCGGCCACACCGCGTTGGTGGCGTCGTCGCCCCACGAACCGCACAGCAGCTCACCCACCACCGAGTCGGGCACGCCGCCCTGGCCGGGCACGCACCCGGCGGGGATCGCAGGAGATGGCGGAGGGGATGGGGACAGCGTGACAACCATCAGGAACTCCGATCGGTGGTGGAAGGGACGCCAGGGCGGGTCAGCGGCGGCCGGCGACCGGCGACCGGGCCGGTAACGATCAACTCGTGCTCGGCGGGCGAGGCGTGGCTGTGGAAAGCAACCCGCGCCGACCCGGCCGCGAGGAGCGCGTCTCCGCGCTGGCAGGACAGCAGGAACGCCCGTTCGCCGTCGGTGAGCCCGAACGCCTCGGCCACGGCGTCGATTGCCTGCGGCGCCTGCCTGAGCAGCACCTGGGTTGCGGCGTTGGAGACGACGGCACGGCCGGTTTTGGTGGCGAGCACGTCAGCGGCGTCCTGGGTCACGACGGTCAGGCCCACGCCGTATTTGCGGGCGGACTTGGCCAGGGTTTCCAGGAACACGCCGCCGCGACCGCCGGACAGCAGTTTCCACGCCTCGTCCACCAGCACCATCCGTAGCGCATCGGGCCGCTGGCCGGAGGCGGTCGCGCCGCGCACGGTGCGCCAGATCGTGTCCAGGGTGAGCAGCGTCCCGACCGGGTGAAGTTGCTCAGGCAGGTCCCTGATGGCGAAGACCACGAGGTGCCCCTGCGCGGCGGTGGTGGTCGGCCCGTCGAACAGGCCCTTCATGCTGCCGGCCACGTAGGGGTGCAGGCGGGCGGCGACTCGGCGGCCGGCGTCGTCGGTGTCTTCCAGGGCGGCCATCACGTCGGCCAGCAGCGGCGCCGGTCGCCTCCAGGTGCGCGGGTCGGTGGTGATGCCCTTGGCCCGGTATGCCGCGAGGACCGCCACATCGAGGGAGCGGGCTTCGTCGCCGGGCAGGGGCGCGCTGATGGCTGTGTCGCCGCTGCGCATCACGGTCACGAGCGTGTGCAGGAACCGTGCCCGGTCGTTGAGGGCGTCGTCAACGGGCGGCAGGTCAAGGGGGTTGATCTTCACGCCGGCCGCGCCGAGGCGGATGACCGTGCCGCCGACCGCGTCGGCCAGCCGGAGGTACTCGTCTTCGGGGTCGATGACGAACGCCTGCACCCCGAGGCACAGGTTGCGCAGCAGGTCGAGTTTGGCCAGGTACGACTTGCCTTCCCCGGATCGGGCGAGGATGACGGCGTTGTAGTTGGACTGCGCCCACCGGTCCCAGACGACGACTCCGGACGAGTGCAGGTTGAGTCCGAACAGCACGCCCGTGCCGTTGTCTCCGGCGGTGTCGGGCAGGTCGGGGCTGGTGAACGGGAAGGCTGCGGCGAGGGCGTCGGTGTCGAAGACCCGTTTCATCCCGAGCGCGTCGAACGCGAGGGGTAGGCCGCTGATCCAGCCTTGCAACTGACGCCAGGTGACCGGCGCGGTGTTGAGCAGCAGCGAGGAGGCCAGGGACCGCACCTCGGTTACCCGGTCGGCGAGGTCGTCTGGGCTGGTGCCGTGGACGGTGAGGTACAGGCCGAGGCGGAACAGTCGGGCCTCACCTCGGGCGACACGAGTGGCCAGCTCGGCGGCGTCGGCCGCGGCGGCGTCGAGGTCGGGATCGTCGAGACGGCCCTTCGCCGCGTCCTGCCGGCGGGAGGACTCGAACCGGCCGCGCTGCTTGCGCAGCCGCTCCGAGGCCACCGCCGGCGCGACCGGCTCGATGTGGAAGGCGGCGTCGACCAGGCCCGGGTAGGACAGGATCGGCTCGGCCCACCCCGGGCCGACCTCGGCCGGGTAGCCGACGACGGCCAGGGTGGCGCTGTAGCCGTCCCCGACGCGCACGTGTCGGCCGTCGACCTCGACGGCGTCCGGGGAACCGGGCAGGATCGTGGCCGACTCGGGCGCGGGACGCCGCCGCGTCGGCAGCAGTGCGGACAGCAGGCTCACCGCTGTTCACCTCCGTCAGATGGGGCGTGGGGCGTGAGGGCCGGGGCGGTGGGGTCGAGGCTGGCCGCGAGCCGCACCGTGGCGTCCGGCCCGTCGAGGACCCGGGCGGGAACCTCGCAGCCGGCGAGGGCACGAACCGCCTCGGCCGCGTGATGTGCGGCGTGGTGCGCGCCGCGTCGGCTGCGCACGGCGACGGTGACCTGCCGGTGCAGCAGCTCGCGCTGCCCGGCCAGGTCATCGAGGAACGCCACGTGCGCGTGGGCTGCCTCTTCCAGCGCGGGATGCGGCAACCCCGGGGCGGCGGCGAGGAACCGGTCGGCGAGGTAGGTCAGGTCGACCCGCTGCGCCCGCACCACGATCTGCGCCGGGCCGTCGAGGCTGTGCAGCCACCGCGCGAACCCGGCCACCAGGCCGTTCTGCTCCCCCGGGGTCCGCAGCCCGAATGCCACCGTCGAGGCGGCGACCAGGCCCGTCGTGCCGTCCGAACCGAGATCGACCAGCCCGTCTCCAGTAATGCCCCTCGCGGGCAGCCGCAGCGGCGCGGGCAGCGGTAGCCGGTCCCCCGGCCCGGCGGTGGTCTGCACCCACGCCGGAGCCGGGATGACCGGTCCATCGGCCGGCACGAGCCGGCGCGGACTGCGGCGGTGCCGCAGCGCCGCAAGGACCCAAGCGTCGAGACTCATGCCGTCACGGCGGCCGACCGCGAGCAGGAACGCCCCAGCGGCGACAGGTATCGCACCCGCGAGGAACACCAGCGGATGCACAAGCGTCGCCACCGCCGTCCACACCGCGTACAACAGGAGGCCCGTGACGGCCAGGATCACCAGCTGCCGTCCCGACATGCCGAACGCGATCCGGTCCGGCCGCTCGATGTCCGCGGGAACCCGAGCCCGCATCGGAGCCTCATCGTCGCGGCGGCTCACTGCTCATCACCTCGCTTCCGCGACGGGCGCCGCGCCGGGGCGGACAATCGAGCCGGCGGTGGGGACGGCGGGGACGGGGACGGCCCGGTGCGGACGGCGGTCGGACCCACCGGGGTCGCACCAGCCGCCGGGGACGGCCTCGCCGTCGGAGACGGGGACGGGCGCGGCGGCGGGGTCGGGGCCGCTGACCGTCGACCGTCCGTGGACGGCGGGACGGACGAGGCCGGTGGACGAGGCCGGGGTGCGGTGGCGGCCGTTGCTCGCCGGGCGGCGGACGGGGTGCTCGGGTTGGCGCTGGGTTGCCCACTCGGGGTGGCGCGCCGCGCCGCCGTAGGCCGTGTCCCGGGGGTCGAGGCTCGTCGTGACCCGCCGGCTCCCGGTGCGGCCGGAGCGGTGGAGAACACCGGCGTGACCGGGGCAGGTGGCCGGCGCGGCGCGCTCTGTGGCGCTGGTGCGGCGGAGAACGCCACCGCCGGTGCCGCGCCGCTGGGTGTCGCTGTCGGTGTCGTGGCCGTGGCATCGCTGAAGGCGACTCGGGCGGGCGGCGCGGCTGGGGCCGGTGGACTCGGCTGGGCCGGGGACGGGTGGGAGAACTGCGCGGCCGGGACACCGCCGGACGGCGCTGGCGGTGGAGTGGACGGGGCCGCCGGGTGGCTGAAGGTAGGGGTGGCGTTCGTCCCGGACGGCGCGGGCAGCGGCGTGTGGGTGACCGGGGCGTGGCTGAAGGCCGCCGGTCCCGGCGGGGACGGCGGGACGGGAGTCGGCCCGGGACGGGGCGGACGGGGTGGACGGGGCGGACGGGGGCCGCCCGACGATGGACGGGGACCGGGCGGACGAGGTGCCGTCCGCCCGGCGGTCCGGGCCGCACTCGCGCCGCCCAGGATGCCGGCCGCCGCGCCGAGCGTCTTGATCGTCAGGTAGGCGTGCATGAGCTGGCCGAGCAGTCCCCTGCCGTTGCGCTGTCCGAGCGGGCCGAGGACGAACTGCCGCATCCAGCCCGGCAGTTTGATCAGCAGCCAGAGCATCGTCAGGCAGACCAGGACGCCGAGGAGCCCGTCTGCGGTCGAGGGCACGCCCAGCACGGTCGGCCCGGCGGGGGTCAGGAAGACCTTCACCGTGGCCATGACGATGATCGCCTGACCGATCTGCAAGCCGAGGCAGGCGGCGAAGGCACGCCACCAGGTGTGGGCGATGCCTTCGGTGAGCGGGCTGGCATGGCAGATCAAAGCCGCTGGGGCCACGCCGACGAGGATGACCAGCGCGGCCAGCCGCAGGATGAAGGTGAACTCCACAAGCAGGCACATCACGACCACGGCGACGGCCAGGAGCACCATCAGGAAGCCCTTGCCCTGCAGGGCGTTGTCCGCGATCTGCCCGACTGCGGCGGCTGCGGCCGGGCCGTCAACCGTGTTCCCGGCGATGGCCACGGTGAGCGCGTTGGTAAGCACGATGGCCTGCTGACCGATGAGCAGGCTGCAATTGGCCAGCACCGCACCCAGCGCGATGCGGGGCAACACCTGCTTGAGCCCATGCTGGCTCTGCAGGGTCTCCCTGGTCGTGATGAGGAATCCGTTGGCGACGATGAACAGCACGAAGACGCCATTGGCCGTGATCAGGCTGGTCGTCCAGATCGCCTTGACGTGCTCGTTGTCGGTGAGGTCGGGGGTGGACAGCCACGATGCGCCGAGGGCTTCCATCACCGGCTGGAGAGCCTGCTCGGCGGTCCAGACGACCAGGTCGACCACGGCCTTGCGGATCTGGCCCCCGATGTCGTACCAGGCCGGATCATCGCTGACAGAAGGCTCGCCGGGAGTCGGGGCCGGGCCGGGCGTGGGTGCCGGCATGGTCGGCGCGGAGGGAGACGGGTCCACTCCCGGCGGGCGGACGCCAGGGTCAGGCACGCCGGGCGTTGGCGGCGTGCCGGGTGCGGTAGCGGGCGGGCCGGGTGCCGGGCTCGGCTCGGCGTGCGCCGGCCCGGCCCAGCTCAGGGCAAGGCCGGCGAGGATCACCACGCCGAGCAGCAGCAACGACACCGCTCGGACCGTGCGGCGGGGTCGGATCGCGAGGGCGTTCATCAGGCCACCCACGCGCCGACGATCGTCACGAACAACGGCGCGAGCAGCGCGAGGGCGTAGCCGATCGCGGCGGACCGCAGCGCGAGCTTGGCCTTCTCCACCTCGCCGGGGTCGCCATTGGCGGCCAGGTAGCGCAGCCCGCCGACGGTCAAGAAAAGCGTGGCGACGGCGACGAGGATGCCGATCAGCCAGGTACGGATGTTGTTGGCGACCTGCTGGATCGACTCGGCGGCCAGCACCACCGCAGCGGGCTCGGCCGCCCACGCCACGGTCGGCACGGCAACGAGCGCTGCCGTCACCGCGGCGGCGTTGAGGAGCATCAGCGCGGCGCGGACAGTCCGAGACCGGTATCGACGCGGGCGGCGGACGCAAGGCTGTCCGCGCCTGCCCGCCCCGGGGCGGCGGTCCGCCGCCCCGGGGCGTGGGAACGGGTGGTGATTCATGGGTTGGGCACCTCCGGTGCGCACGCCGACGCAGCCCGCAGCGGGGCGTGGGTGCGCGAGTGGGTGGCGAAGGCGGGACCGGGCGGTGCGCTCGTGGGTGACCTGTCGTGCCGACCGGCGCGGCCGTCCTCCTCACCAGAAGCGGCGGGTGGGCCGGGGACCGTGCGGGGTGTCAGCGCCGTCAGCGGTCCGGTCGGAACAAGGTCACCTGCGCGGAAGAGTCCCGCACTAGGGGATTACAAATCCGAGCCTCGGATTGGAAAGCCGCAGCTCAGACAGGTGCTTACGGGCGCTTCCGCACGGTAGGCACGTCCAGGGCCAGGGTCGTGGTGGCCTCGTTGATCACGTCGGCGTACGGGTCGGACAGCTCGCCGGACTCGATCGCGGCCTTCAGCCGGGCGACGGCGGCGGTGCGCCGCTTGTAGAGGTTCCAGCGGGGCTGGCCGGTGCGTTCGGCGTAGGCGGTGAGGCTGACCTCTTCCAGGTACGTCGCGCCGATCAGCTCGGCCTCCTGTGCGGTGATGACCTCGGCGTTGACCGCGCGGGCGAGGACGAGGTCCGGGTGGCCGTACGGGGCCGGCGGCACCACCGCGCCTGGGGCGTGGTTCGGAGCCCCGGACGAGGCGGGCTCCAGGTCGCGCAGCTCGGCGCGGGCCTTGGAGAACGCGGCGGTCAGCAGGTTGCCGACCACGCCCGGCTTGGCCACGTCGACCGTGCCGAGCGCGCGGAGGAAGTGCTCGACGATGGCGGCCTGCACGTCGCCGGTGAACAGCTTGGCCAGCAGGTACGCCTTGAACCGCAGGCCCGGTAGCGCGACCCCGACGGCACCGGCACGCCACGCCGGGTCTCCCGTACGGGCACGCTGCGCCAACAGCCGCCATGCCGCGTCCCGGGCGGCGTAGCCGCAGGACGGGTGCATCAGGATCGCCGACAGCTCGGGCAGGGCGATGGCCCGGCGGGGCAGGCCGTGGCCGAGGCTGCGGCCGTCCATCGAAAGCGGGCTCGGCCCCTGCCCCATCAGCCGGAACCGGTACTCGATGTCGTTGAGCAGCGTCTCGCCGCGCCGGGAGACGGCTGGCTCGGTAGCGGGGATACGACGGTCCATGGTGGTACTCCCTCGTGGTGACCGTTGCCGTCCGGCGGGAGTGCCGGTCGGCGCTGTGCCACCACGCCACCAGGGCCTTTGAACAGATCATGAACACTCATGATCTTGTTCAAGGTGTCTCGACACGTGTTCAACCCAGCCGTCGCCGATCCCCGTCAATGCATCTCGACCTCAGCCGGCGGACATCCCGAGTCGGGGTGCGCAACCCGTAGCCAGGCTGTTCAAGGCCCCTTCACGCCGGGCGCAGCCACGTCGAGACGGCACCCTTGAACATGCGCCGCCCACGAGGCAGCCACGGGATGAAGCCGGACAGCTGCGAGCGGCGCTCGCCGGGCGCACTCACGCCCCATCACGATCTTGTTCAAGGTCCCGAGGCGGTCGGCCGCCTCGTGTTCAAGCAGATAACGATCTTGTTCAAGCCAGCGAGGATCTTGTTCAACCGTCCACCGATCGTGTCGGCAATCCGCGCGGCTCGGATGTCGTCGACAGCCGGTGTCTCGACGGCTCTGACCTGCGTGTTCAACCAGTAGAGGATCTTGTTCAACCGGGCGGCGTCGAGCGCAGCGCCCGGCTCGGCAGCGGGCGCGGTTTCCAATCCGAGGCCCGGATTTGTAATCCCCTAGTGTCAGCGCTTGTCGGCGGACGTGGCCCACACGCCCATGCCAAAGCCCAGCTCCACCGCCCCCGGTGACCGGCCTCAGCCGGCACCGGTCGGGCTGCTCCTTCCCCGAGCCCGCGTCCCGCGCACGCCCCGTCCGGGAGCGCCGGACTGGCACGGACTATCCCCAAACCACCTCGCCTACCTCATCCGCCGCTACACCCACGTCGGCGACGTGGTGCTCGACCTCGACGCGCACCCCGCCGCCATCGCCGCAACCGCCCACCTGGACCGGGTACCGGCCCGACTGGTCAACGGTCGCCATGGCCCGCACGTGCGGCTCCTGCCGCCCGCCCCCGAACACCGGACGCGGCGCGCCATGCGACGTCCCGGCCCACGTGTCGACCTGATCCTGGCGACCCTGCCGAAGGGCGCACCGGGCCTCGCCCGAGACGGCATCGCCGCAGCAATGAGCACCTGGCGTCCTTTGCTACGCCCCGGCGGTTTCCTGCTGCTCGGACTCACCGCCTCGCCGGCCCAGCCGGGCGAGGTCAGCCACCGAGCCACGGTCATCGCCGCCGCCCGCGCCGCCGGGCTCTTCTACCACCAGCACATCCCCGCCGTCCTCGTCCCGCTGCCCGAGCACGAGCCACGCACCGCCCCGGAACACCCCGACGAGGCCGACGACGGTCGCCGGCTACTCGCTGGCCGCCACCTTCCGACGTTCCGGGATCTGGTCGTGCTCGGGACCACCGCCACCGGTGAGGAGAACGCCCATGCCTGAGTCCCGTCCGCCGTTCCACATCGGCAACCTCCACGACTCCCAATCGCCGCACCCCAGCGCGTCCCACCTGGCAGCCCTGCTCACCGAGGGCTACCTCGGTTCGGTCTGGCTCACCGGTCAAACCGCGTCGCGGGACCTGCGTCGCGGCCGATACACCCCGGAGTCGTTGACGCACCCCGGCAAGATGCTGCCGACCATCCCCCGCTACGCCATCCGCACCTACACCAACCCCGGCGACGTAGTCCTTGACCCCATGGCCGGCATCGGCACCACCGTCATCGAGGCCATGCACCTCGGCCGTCACGGCGTCGGCGTCGAGTACGAAGCCGAATGGGTCGCCAAGGCAGCCGACAACATCCGCCACACCCTCCAGGCCGGGGCACCGGGCCGGGGCGAGATCTACCACGGAGACTCCACCGCGCTGCCGGCACTGCTACCGGCAAGCCTGCACGGACAGGTCTCCCTGGTGATCACCTCACCGCCCTACGGACCGTCCACCCACGGCCACGTCCGTACCCCCGGCCCGAGGCGCGGCAAGGTCCGCAAGATCAACCACAAGTACGGCGGCACGGACAACCTCGCCTACCGCAGCCCTGGCGAACTCGCCGACGGGTTCACCGCGATCCTCGCCGGATGCCGGACGCTGCTGCGTCCCGGCGGACACGTCGTCGTCACCGCCCGGCCCTACCGCCGCCACGGCGAACTCATCGACATCCCCGGCATGGTCGTCGCCGCCGGCATCAACGCCGGCCTCGAACTCGTCGAGGAATGCATCGCCCTCATCTGCGGCGTCCGCGACGGCGTAATCATCCCCCGGGCCTCGTTCTTCCAGCAGAAGAACACCCGCGACGCCATCGCCAGCGGTGACCCGCAATGGCTCCTCCAGCACGAGGACGTGCTGGTCCTGAGAGCCCCGACGATCTCCGTCCCACACGATGCCGAGAGCCGGTCAGCGCGCACAACGGCGCACGCTGACCGGCTTGATGCCTTCGCCCCGCACCGCGTGGATCGACGTGCACAGGCGGTGCCCCCCGGAAACGCCAATCCCGGCGGCAGCGCCATCGATCCCCGGTCCCACCCGGACCGGGACGGTGAAAGGACGTCCGATCCGTGCCCGCCCTATCCGCACCCCACGCCAGGGGACGTACAGCCCGACCCCACCGTCCACCGGCGGTCCGGCGACCCCGACGGGCCACGCCCACAACTCGACTCACCTACTACTCGGGGCCGGCAATGACCACCCCGACGGCAGCCGAGTGGCGACCCAACCCCCTCCTGACCATCGATGACGTCGCGACCTGGTTGGGCAAGCCGAAGAACACCCTCTACGCCTGGCACAGCCGAGGCAAGGGACCTCGCGCCATCCGGGTCGGCAACACCCTGCGCTACCGGCGCAGCGAGGTCGAACGCTGGCTCGACGCCCACACCGACCCGGAGCGCTGAGCCATGGCCCGACCTCCACTACCCATCGGAACCTGGGGCAACATCCGCACCGAGAAGCTCGGCCCCAACCGGCACTGCGCCCGAGCCCGATTCCGCGACTACGACGGCAGCACCCGGGACGTCGAGGCCACCGACACCACCGGCCCCGCCGCCATCCGGGCGCTCAAGGTCAAACTTCGTGACCGTGCCGCTCCCAACGACGACGAGATCACCCGGGAGACCCACATCAGCAGACTCGCCAGCCTTTGGCTCGAAGAGATCACCGCAGAGGAGCGTCTCGCGCCGCAGACCATCAGCCAGTACGAAGTGAGCGTGCGCGTCTCGGTCGTGCCTGCCCTGGGCAACCTTCGTATCCGGGAGGCCAGCGTCGGCCGCATCGACAAGTTCCTGCGCAAGGTCGCCGAGGACCGCCCGACAGCTGCCAGGCTCGCAAAGGTCGTCCTGACGCAGATGCTCGCCCTGGCCGTACGCCGTGGGGCACTAACGACCAACCCCGTCCGCGAAACCGGCCGACTACGCAACCCGCGCCGCAAGGTCGTCGCCTTAGAGTCAGAGCAGTTGGAGGGCGTCCGTGCGGCAATCCGGCGGTGGCAGCAGGCCAGCCCCGGTAAACCCGGGCCTCGGCACACCGGCGATCTGGGCGACATCGTCGACCTCATGCTCGCTACCGGCGCCCGCATCGGCGAGATCCTGGCAACGCGCTGGGAAGACCTCGACCTTGCCGCCGAACGCCCGACACTGACCATTTGCGGCACGATCGTTTACCTCAAGGGCAAGGGCTTCTTCCGGCAGGACTGGACGAAATCCGACGCCGGCTTCCGAACCGTTGTCCTTCCCCGCTTTGCAGTAGGAATGCTGATGGCCCGCAAGCTCAACGCCGCCGACAACCCCCACGATGCGATCTTCGCCTCCCGGCGCGGCACCTGGCTGTCTCCGCAGAACGTGCGTCGCCAGTGGCGTCAGGCCCGCGTCGACGCTGGCCTCGAATGGGTCACGCCACACACCTTCCGCAAGACCGTCGCCACGCTGATCGACAAGGAGGCTGACGCCAAACACGCCGCCGCCCAGCTCGGGCACGCCACCGAGCAGGTCACCAACAGGCACTACATCGTCAAGCCCGCTCTCGCCCCGGACAGCTCCGACATCCTCGAACAACTTGGCGCTGGCCGGGCCACGACCAGGCACGAGCATCGTCCCCATGGCCCACGCCGGACCGGATAGGCACACAGGGGCCGTCCCCGACATGCCCCACCACGGAACCGCTAGCTAGAACCCGATCACCCACCAGCGTTACTGAGGGGTTTTCGGGGGGCGATTCAAAACTGCATAGATAAACATCAAGGCCCTGGTCAGCTTCTTGCTGGTCAGGGCCTTGTTTCGGTGCCCCCGGCAGGATTCGAACCTGCGACACACGGTTTAGGAAACCGATGCTCTATCCCCTGAGCTACGGGGGCGCGAGGGCACAGTCTAGCGACCTTGGGTTCACCTGGGGTGGCAGGGAGTGGCCCGCGTTCACCCACCTTCCCCGGACCGCCGTTCGCCCAGCCCAGCACCAAAGCTTGAGCACACGAACGCCGGGAAGCGACCGGCGGTCGGCCGTGGGTGACCAGCGGCCGACACCCTTCGGCCATCATCGCGGGGCCCGCATCATCGTGAACCAGCTACGGACCGGCGGGCCGGGCGGCGCGGCGACGTTCGGTGAGCCGCCGCGCCTTCACCACGTTGCCGCAGTCGGCCATGCGACACCAGCGGCGGGAACCGTTGCGGGTCCGATCGAGGAACAGCCAGCCGCAGCCGCCTTCGAGCACCGGGCAGCGGCGCACCCGGGTCAGGTCGGCCGCCACCATGAGGTCCAGGGCGGCCTCGGCGATCCGGTCGGGCACCAACATGGCCGGCACCGTGCCGTAGACCAGCCGTACCTGCGACGAGTCGAGCACGAATCTCGCTCGGGCGGCCGCGCCGGACCACCGCTGGTGGAGCGCGACCAGCGCGGCACCGGCCGCGACGGGGTCGCCCGCCGCGCCGTCGTCCGCGTCGGTGATCGCCGCGAGCAGCACGAGATACAGCCCTTCGCGGATGTCCCGCACGGCGGCCAGGCCCGCGTGTGCCGCCGCCGGCTCGTCGCCCCAGGCGCGGCCAACCTGGTCGGCCTCCGCGTCGCTGATCAGGCCCACCTGGACCGACCAACGCAGCAGGGCGGAGCTGTCGGACAGGAAGTCGTGCGGCGACGTGCCCCCGCGCTCCAGTGTGTTGACCAGATCCAGCACGGGGTGCCCCCCGACCATCGGTAGCTGGCACACGTCGAGTGGCATACCAGCGAGGCTACCACCTAAGGAATCGACGGCGGTTGACACCGACCCAAGTTCGGGAGTTGGCGTGCCACGCTTGCGACCCTCATCGGCGCAATTGCCACACCTCAAGGCCGAACAACGAGGGATGCCCACTCGTCTATGCTACCGTCAAAATCCAGTTAGCCGGGATCATCTATCGGCGTTCGGGATCTGGGAGGTAGCCAATGGCGCCCCAACGACGCGCGGTCTACGCCCTCGCCGCGTTGTCCGCCGCCACTTTCTGTTACGTCACCACCGAGGTGCTTCCGATCGGGTTGCTCACGCTGATCGCCCCGGACCTGGGACGCTCCAGGTCCGAGGCCGGCCTGCTGGTGACCGGGTACGCAGTGGTGGTCATGATCGTGGCGCTCCCGCTGACCCGGGTCACTCGGCGTGTGCCCCGGCGCCCACTGCTCGCCGGTGCCCTCGGTGTCTTCGCCGCGGCGACGACGGTGTCGGCCTTCGCAACCTCCTACGAGGTGCTGCTCGCCGCGCGACTGGTGTCCGCCACCACGAACGGTGTCTTCTGGGCTGTGGTGTTTCCGGTGGCGATCTCGATGTTCCCCGCGAACATCCGCGGGCGCATCGTGGCTCGGCTGTCGATCGGTAACGCCCTCGGCCCGGTCCTCGGCGTGCCGCTGAGCACCTGGCTCGGCGGGCAGGCCGGTTGGCGGGCCGCCTTCGTCGCGATGGCCATCTTCGGCTTCGTCACCTGCGTCGCGGTCGCCCTGCTCCTGCCGAGCGTCGCACCGCAACAGAGTGCCGGCGACATCGGGCCGATGCCGGACCGGGCACGCTTCGTCGTGCTCCTCCTCGCCACCGTTCTCGCGGTCACCGGCGCCATGGGCGCGTTCACCTACATGACGGCCTTCCTCCTCGACGTCAGCGGGTTCGCCGCAGCATCTCTCGGCCTGCTGCTCTTCGTCCAGGGCTCGTTCGGCGTCGCCGGAACCTGGGCGGTCGGCCGGGTCCTCGACCGGTTTCCGCTCGGTGTCGTGCTGGTTCTCCTCGGGCTCCTCACCGCCGCGATGCTCGGCCTTCATGGAGCTGGCGCGAGCAAGGTGTTGACGATCCCGTTGCTCGCCGTGGCGGGGATGTCCTTCAGTTCGCTGATCGCGGGAATCCAGCACCGCGTCATGCAGGTGGCCCCGTCGACCACGGACATGGCGTCGGCCAGCCTCAGCGTCGCGTTCAACTTCGGCCTCGCGGCCGGCTCGTTGATCGGCGCGGGTCTGCTGGCGACGGCCGGGGTGCGCGTCATCCCGTTGTTCGGTGGCCTGCTGACAGCCGTGGCGATCGCGTTGCTCGCCGGCCAGGAGATGTCCCGCAGGAGAGGGAGGAACCACAGCAGTTGGTCGGTGCGACCGACCCGCGGTCGGGATGCCGAGAAGCCACCGGCCACCAGCGTGCGGACATAGCTGGCGGGGCGTCCTCGACGGCTACGGGCGGCGCGAGCACGACCTGGGTGGCGAGGAACGGCCCGGCGCGGAGAGTGGTCCTCCGCGCCGGGCCATTGCATCGACTGATGTCACCTGGTCACGCAGTCGGCCGACACCCCCGGGCCGGTGCCGGTGCCCTGGAAGCCGAAGTTGGTCGACTGCCGGCCGAGGACACGTCCGTTGTAGCTAACGTTGGTGAACCCCACGGATCCGCTGGTGCCGCTGACCTGCGCGTTCCAGGCGCTGGTGACAGAGCCGTTGGGCAGCGCGACGGTCACGGTCCAGCCGTTGATGTCCGACTTGCCGGCGGTGACCGTCACGCTCGCGGTGAAGCCGCCAGCCCACTGGTTGACCGCGATCGACGCGTAGCAGCCGTCACCGGCTGGCGGCGTGGTCGGCGGCGTGGTCGGCGGCGTCGTGGGCGGGGTGGTCGGAGGGGTCGTCGGCGGCGTCGTGGGCGGGGTCGTGGGCGGGGTCGTGGGCGGGGTCGTGGGCGGGGTCGTGGGCGGGGTCGTGGGCGGGGTCGTGGGCGGGGTCGTGGGCGGGGTGGTGGTGGGCGGGTTGGGCGCGCCGTTGGCCAGGCTGAAGGCCAGTTCGGGCTGGAACGAGCCGGCCGTGAAGCGGCAGCCGTCCGCCTCACCCGGCGGCTTCACCCACAGGTACGCGTCGATGTTGCCGTCGCCGGTGTTGGTCGTCGGGTACTGCCCGATGCGCCGGTCGGTGTTGTCGTCGCCGCACCAGTCCCCGCTGGCACCCCCGTTACGGCTGGTGTCGATGACCTGGCGCTTGCCCGAGATCCCCATGCCGTTGAGAGCGGAGATGACCCCACGACCGAAGTTCGCCTCGTTGGAGGTGGAGTTGTAGTTCGAGACGTTGGTGAAGAAGCCGTCGGCGTACTGCACGCCGGCTGCCCGGAGCCGGTTGGCCGTCTCACCAGCGCTGTTCCAGGTGGAGTGGCCGCCGTCGAGGTACACCTTGGCGTTGGGGTTGCCGGACTTGATGGTCCGGGTGGCCGTCGAGATCGCCGCGTTGCGCGCGTTGATCTCGGCGCTGCTCAGGCACGTCAGCAGAGCGAGCGAGTCGGTTTCCAGGATGATGATGACGGTCTGGTTGCCCAGTCCCCTGGCGAAGTTCGACACCCACGTCTGGTACTGGTTGAGGTCCGGCGCCCCACCGGCGCTGGCACCGCCGCAGTCCCGGTTGGTGATTTCGTAGACGGCCAGGACCGGGATCTGCTGCGCCGCGTTGGCGGCGCCGATGAACCCGGAGACCTCGGACTGCACGGTCGAGGGGTTGAAGTTGGCGAACCAGCGCGCCTGCGGCTGACTCGCGATCTTGTCCCGGATGACGGCCGTACGCGAGTCGCCCGGGTTGGCGGCGACCCAGCGGACGACGGCCGAACTCGGGTCACGGTAGAGCGACCCGGACAGCGTGCCGGCGGAGGCGCTGCTGACGGCGAGGCAGACGCCGACGGCGGTGGCGCCCGCGACGGCCGCCACGCTGAAAGCCGCCGATCTGCGGCGGAGCGAGGAGAGGATAGCCACGACGTGTTGCCTCCAGATCACATCGACGTTTCTAAGTTTGTGGGAGCGTTCCCACGGTAGCGGAGGCGCGTGCCGCTGCCAAGATGCGCGGGCATGCTCGCGCAGGGTCTGCACGACGGAAGCGGCGGCTTCTCCGACTGGTGAGGTCGTTCATCGACCGGGGGACAGCGGGCCAACCCCTCGACCGGCGGCGGACGAGGCGTACTAGCCTGTCGCGGTGGCGAGCAATTCTCAGGTGAGCGGCGGGTTCTCCGGCACGCTACGGGCGATCCTCAGTTGCGTGATCGCACTGGCGGTCGGGGTCGGGGCGATCTATGTCCTCGGACCCTGGTCCGTTGAATCTCCCGCGCCGGCCGACCCGCCCCGCCCCTTGGGGGCCCCGGTGAAGGCGGCCGGCCGGACGGTATCCGTGCTCGGCGCGGGGGACATCCTGCTGCACCCCGAGCTGTGGGACCAGGCCCGGCGCGACGGTGGCGGCGAGTTCGACTTCGCCCCCATGCTGGCGCCGGTGCGGGAGACCGTTTCCAGCGCGGATCTGGCCCTGTGCCACCTGGAGACCCCGCTGGCACCGCCGGGAGGCCCCTACATCGGCTTCCCGAAGTTCAACGTGCCGCAGGAGGTCGTCAAGGGCATCAAGAGCACCGGGTACGACGGTTGCTCCACCGCCTCGAACCACACGATCGACCAGGGGTACGACGGCGTCAAGCGAACCCTCGACGCGTTGGACAAGTCGGATCTGGGGCACACCGGCAGCTACCGGACCGAGCGTGAGTCCCGCACCGTCAAGATCTATCGGGCCAAGGGCGTGAAGGTCGGGCACATCAGCTTCACCAAGAGCTTCAACGGTCTGCGCCCGCCCGCCGACAAGGAGTGGGTGGCGAACCTCATCGACGTGAAGGCCATTCGGCGGGACGCGGCGGCGGCCCGGGAGGCGGGCGCGGAGATCGTGGTGGTCAGCCTGCACTGGGGCACCGAGTACGAGCACGAACCGGACGTCGACCAGCAGACCTGGGCCCGTCAGATCGCCGCCATCGACGACGTGAACGTCGTCTTCGGGCATCACGCACACGTCGTCCAGCCGGTGGAGCGGATCGGCGACACCTGGATCGTCTACGGGATGGGCAACCAGATCGCCCGGCACGCCGAGCCGGTGAACGCCAACCGTGACGGCGCGATGACCCGGGTGACGTTCGGTCCGGCCGGCGAGACGAAGAGGTGGAAGGTGGTGGCCATCGAGGCGATCCCCACCTTCGTTGATCTGAATCCGGACATCCGTCTGGTCGATCTTGAGCGGGCGCTGGCGGATCCGGCCCTCTCCCCCGGGCGCCGCCGGATCTACGAGGCTGCGGTCGAGCGGATCGAAGGCAACCTCTTAACCAGGGCCGCCGACACCGCAGGCCTGGTGGTACGCGGAGTGACGCGCAAGTAACAGCCGCAACTGAGCCGACACAAAGACGAAATCGTCACAGATCTTGTGGTGGTACACCTTGCTAGCATTCGCGGCGGCCTGCGGCCGTCGCCTGGGGTGACGAGCTGGACAGGCAGCGGTCCAGGGAGTAGCTCCACGGGGAAGGTTGTCGTTTCGTGTCAGGCAGGTCGGCGCAGTACGCGCCATGGCAGTCGACGGCTGGGCCCGCAGACGATCATGAACAGTTGCTGGCCTGGAGGCGACGGGCGCTCGACCAGCAGTTGCCGGCCGCGTCCTTTCCCGCCGGCACGAGCGCACCCTCACTCGTCTATCTCTGGACCACGATGTTCGTGGTCGCCATGGCGATCCTCGGGTTCGCGGTCAGCGCCGAGCGCGGGGTGCTCCCAGCCGTCGTCGACTCCCAGCGTGACGTCGTGTCCAAACTGGCGTCGAGCATGCAGACCGAGGCCCGCAGCCGGGCGACCAACCTCAGCCGGACCGTGCAGGACCGGGGAAGCACGAGCGACGCCGATCTGCTGACCCGCCTGGTCGGGGAGGGTGCCGGCTTCACCGGCGCGGTGATCGTGGAAACCGCCTCCCGGCGACCTCTCGCCGCCAAGGGCGCGGCGCTACCGCTCGACCTCCTGCCGCCGGTGCTGGAAGTCGACAGGACGATCGCCGCCACCACGGCTGATGGCCCGGTGCTGGTCTATGCCGTCGCCCTGGACGACACCCGGGCAGTACTCGCACTCCAGCAGGTCACCATGCGGAACCTGCGACTCAACCCCGACGCGGGACATGGCGTCCACATGATCGGCCCCGACGGCAAGAGCAGCCTGATGCAGGGGGCCAGTGCGGTCGACGCCGTGCACCTGCCGACGGTCTTCGCCGGCCTGGCCGGGTCCGACTCGCCCCAGAGCCGCGAGGTGGTGGTCAAGGAGTGGACGGACCGCAGGCTCGTGGTGTCGTCCGCGCCGGTGGGTGAGACCGGGCTCGTGGTCGTCTCCCTGCTCGCGGCGGACGTGAGCGCGGGGACCTCGGGCACCAAGGGGGTGCTGCTCGGGCTCAGCCTGCTGCTCGTGACACTGCTCAGCTTCGTACTCATGCGCATGTCGCTGGTCCGGCCGGTCCGGGCGCTGCTGAACCAGGCCAAGGCCGACGCCTGCGGCGTGATGACCCGGCGCCGTCCGCCGATGCGCATCCGCGAGGCGCACCGGATCACGCGGGCGTTGGCCCTGACCTCCGGTGACCAGTACCCGCCGGACCAGCGGTGGCGGCCGACCGTCCTCCAGGGTCTGACCGTCGCCGTGGTGGTCGCCATGCTCTGGCCGGTGGCGGCCACGGTGGTCGCGTTGCGGGCTCCCGATCCGGCGATTCCCGCGCAGTTGGTGCGGGATGCGGAGAGCCGGGCCGAGGAGGCCAGCAACGCCCTCGGGCACCTGCTGGATGACGGTCTGGCCACCGTCTCCCGGGTCTCGCAGGGGATCAGTTCGAAGGACCTCGGGCAGGCGGACCGGACCCTCGACCGGGAACTCGCCGCCGAGCAGCGGCTGCGGGCCATGTACCTGGTCGACCACGACGGAAAGATGGTGGCCGGCGCGGGCCGGAAACCGCTGCGGACCGTCGCGCCACTGCCAGGCGAGGTCGGCATCCATCTCGACGACACAGCCGAGCGGTTGCCGCTCGTCTACGCCTTCAACCAGCGCGCCGACGGCTTCGCTGTGGTCGGTGAGTTCGACCCGGACCGCCTGCTCGGGCTGGTCCGTCGGGTGGATGGCCGAGTCCGGGTCGTCGACGCCGACCTGCGGACGATCCTGGATTCGGAGGGCTTCCAGGCGTTCCAGCCGCTACAGGGTGAGTTGGCCCGAAGCCTCGCCGTCGAGGTGCTGCCAGGCAGCACTGTTGGCCGGTCGACCACCGAGGACGGTACCCCGGCGATGGTCGCCGCCTCCGGTCTGACCGTGCCGACGACAGTCGCCCACCTTGAGTGGGCGGTCGTGCTGGAGCAGGACGTCGCCGGGTTGCGTCTGCCGACGATGGTGGAGCGGCGGTGGACCCTGCTTGTGGCCGGGGCGGTGGTGGGCATCGCCCTTCTCACCCACCTGTGGCAGCTCTACATCTTCGTCCGGCCGTTGCGGAGGTTGAGCTCCTTCGCCGAGCGGATGGCCGACGGGACCGTGGATCTGCCCGTCCCGCCGCAGCGCCACGACGACATCGGTGCGATAGCGATGTGCCTGGAGATCTGTCGCCAGGTCCGACACACCGGGTCCGCCCGGTTCGGTGGTGCGCTGCGGCTACGCGGCGCGGGAGCCGACCGGACCAGCGTCCTCGCCCGCGTCCGGCACGCGGCGGGGACTCGCAACCGGGCGACGAAAGGCTGAGCATGTTCTACCTCTACACCGTCTACAGCCTCTGCTGCCTCGCCCTCCTGGTGGCCGGCGTGATCGAGCAGCGGAACCACAACCGCAACCTCGACACCATCCCGCACCGGGTGCTGGTCAACGGGATCCGTGGCAAGAGTTCGATCACACGACTCTGCGCGGGTGCGCTGCGCGGCGGCGGCAAGGTGGTGGTGGCCAAGACCACCGGAACCGCCGCGAGGTTCATCTTCCCGGATGCCAGCGAGGAGCCGGTGCACCGCAAGTTCGGGATCGCCAACGTGGTCGAGCAGATCGGCATCGTCCGGCGGGCCGCCGTCTACCACCCGGATTCGCTCGTCATCGAGTGCATGGCGGTCATGCCGGCGTTGCAGGAGATCAACCAGAGCAAGCTCATCAGGTCCACCATCGGGGTGCTCTGCAACGTCCGCGAGGACCACCTCGCCGAGATGGGGCCGACCCTCGACGACGTGGCCCGGTCGCTGAGCCGGTCGATGCCCGAGGACGGCATCTGCATCACCGCGGAGAAGGACCGACTGGCGATCCTGGAGCAGGAGGCAGCCAAACGGAACTGCCGACTGATCGCGGTCGACCCCGAGTCGGTGACCGACCAGGAGATGTCCGGCTTCGGCTGGATCACCTTCAAGGAGAACGTGGCCATCGCACTCGCCGTTGCCGAACAGCTCGGCGTCGACAGGCACAGCGCGCTCACCGGCATGTGGTCGGCCCCACCCGACCCGGGAGTGCTCTCCGTGGCCCGGGTTCTGTACGGCGACAAGCGCGTCCGCTTCGCCAACATCTTCGCCGCCAACGACCCGGAGTCGACGTACATGAACATCGAGCAACTGGAGAAGCAACGGCTCATCAGCAAGCCGTTGACCATGGTCATCAACTGTCGACCGGACCGGGTGGAACGGAACGGGCAGATGGGTACGCTCGCCGGCCGGATACAGCCGCAGTGCATCGTGCTGATCGGTGAGATGACCCGCAGCGCCAGGGTCAACGTTCCCGCCGAGTTGCAGAGCCGGGTGGTCGACCTGGGCGGCAAGCTCCCGTCGGAACGGCTGATCAGCGAGGTCATGGCGGTGACGGCGGAGGACGCCTCCATCGTCGCCGTCGGGAACATCCACGGGCAGGGCGAGGTGCTGCTGCACGAGCTGGCCGCCCTGCCGAGCTGGGAACCGCAGGACCACAGTCGTGCCGAATCGATGCTCCGTCCGCCGACCGCGCGCGCTTCCGCCGTGGACGGCGAGACCGTGTTCCTGGGAAGGACCTACCGGTGACATTCGGAGGAGAACTGAGCGCCCAGCTGGCCACCGCGTGCCTCGGCATCGGCCTGGTCTTCGCGCTGCTCTGCTATCTGACCACGAACCTCTCGCCCGGCGGGATGATCACGCCGGGCTGGATCGCGCTCGCGCTGATCGAGGACCCGCTCCAGGCTGCGGTGATCGTGGTCATGACCGTCGTCACCTACGCCCTCACCCGGCTGATGCAGCGCATGGTGATCCTCTACGGCAAGCGCCTCTTCGCCGCGATCGTCCTGCTCAGCGTCCTCCTGCAGATGACTCTGTTCGTGATCGTCCAACGGGACCTGCCGCTGCTCTTCGCACACCAGACCCTGGGCTTCGTGGCACCGGGGCTGATCGCCTACCAGCTCGTGCGCCAGCCGCCGAAGGCGACAGTGCTGGCCACCGTCATGGTCACCGTCATCACCTACGGGGTGGCGTTCAGCGGCGTCGTGGCCGGCTTCGTGCCGGTCACCTGAGGCCCCACACCGACGAGGGATAGGCATGAACTACCGGACTTACTCCCGCAGCCGCGCCATGCTGATGACCGTCGCCGCCTTCGCTCTGCTGAGTGGCGGCAGCACCTTCGCGTACGTCATCGCCCGGCACAGCGCGGCGGATCCGATCGAGCTGAGCCTCGGCGCGCAGGCCGCGCAGGCCGCCGTGACCAGCGGCTCCGGCTACAGCTACCGACGATTGACCGCGCCGAACCGGACGCAGATGGTCGACGCCAAGGGCAATACCGTCGCGATCATGACCGACGGTGCCCGCACGGTGCACATCAGCGGCCCGAAGCGGACGTTCGCCGAGTCGCGGTTCACCAAGGCCAAGGTCCCCGCCGAGCTCTGGGTACGACTGGCACCACGGGAGTGGCGGGCGGGTGCCGAGAAGGAGAAGTGGTTCACCGACTGGTTCCGGAAGGCCCGTACCGACCGCTCGCCCGACGTGCTGGCGGTGGCCCGGGAGTACACCTACGTCGCCGTGCCGAAGAAGGACGCGAAAGGCCGGCAGTACTCCGGCGACGCCGCCTTCGGACCTCTGTCGGACATCGACCCGGACGGTCGCGCCGAGAACTCCGACTTCTACGACTACCTCGGTGTGTCGTGGGAGTTCCCCGACAAGAAGGAGAAGCCGACGGCGTCGCACATCCGCAGCCTGGACTGCTCGGGCTTCCTGCGCATGGTCTACGGCTACCGGATGGGCTACCCGCTCCTCGGCACGAACAACGCCGGCCCCGGCCTGCCCCGGCGGGCGACCGCGATGGCCTCGGTGGGACCAGGGGCGCTGCTGATGCCGAACACCGGCAAGCGGGCCCGGGAGCTGGATCGGCTGCTCCCCGGCGATCTTCTGTTCTTCAACGCCGGGCCGGTGCAGGGCGCGAACATCGAGCACTCCGGCATGTACCTCGGCGTCGACGACCGGGGACACCACAGGTTCATCTCGAGCCGTACCACCGCGAACGGCCCGACCATGGGTGACCTGGGTGGCGAGTCCATCCTGGACGGCACCGGCTACTGGGCCCTGCGCTGGCGGACGGCCCGCCGGATCTGACCTCGACGGCAACCCTGCAACGGGTCAGGCCACGACAAGCTGCGCCGCGAGCACGTCCGCGACACGGCCACGGGCCTCGGCGTCCCGCCGGACCGACCAGCTCAGCTCCAGGTGGACGAAGACCGTTTCCAGCTCCGCCGCGGCCCGGCCCTGCTGGTTGGTCCTACCCTCAAGCTGGCCGCACTTCTGCACCCACGCCCGACAGGCGTTCAGCCCGGCCCCGGAGAGGCCGTCCGCGATCCGGCGGGCCACCGGGGTCACCGGAGCCGACCCCGTCGACACCACCGCGTCGGACGTGGGCAGGTTCCGGTCGGCGAAGCCGTGCAGTTGGATCTGGTCGAGGTCGTTCCTGGCGAACTCGGCCGCCAGGGTGTGGAACAGCGAGCGGTCGTTGTGGGCGACGTCCGCGTTGCTGTTGGCGGCCTGCCGGTGTGCCCCGGCGACGAGCAGCACGCTTGCCGGCGTCTTCCGGTAGACGGCCAGGCCCAGCTTCTCCGTGTTGATGTCGAAGCCGGGGTGCGGCACCTCGATCACCGTGCGCGGGGCGGTGCCCCGGTCCACCAGCACGGCGCCCCAGGAACGATCGTCCGACCCATCGGCGAGGTAGAGCGCGAACGGCCGGTCGGTGACCGGGTCCGTCCCATGATGGGCCCGGAAGCCGAGGTCGCCGAAGACCTGATCCAGGTCGCTGGCGGCATTCGGCTCGGTGACCAGCGACCGAGCTGCCCGCCGGGCCGCCGCCCGCTCCTCCGTGTCCGGGTCACGGTAGGGGTTGTCCCGGGAGAGGCCGGCGGTCAGCTCATCGATCAGCACCTCGGGATCGGGCCCTCGCTGCTGAACGGATGTCGGCTTGGCGTCGGCGCACGCCCCCGAAACGAGCAGTGCCAGCGTCGCCGCGGCGATCAGTCCGCGGCGAGTTGAACCCGCGGCCGGAAGCGGTGTACGCACCCGTGCAGGCTATCCGATCGACCCCGGGCGCCTTCCGACTTGGCCCGCTGGCCCGATCAGACCCGGGCCAGCCCGAGCGCGCGCACATCCACCGCCACGTCGAGGCCGTAGGACTCGACGAGGCGGCGCTCGAAAGCGTCGGCGTCGATCAGGTATTCCTGTGGACCCTCGACTTCCAACACGTGCGCCGCCAGAACACAGCCGACCTGCGCGGCCCGCTCGATGGGCAGGTCTGCGGCGAGCGCGGCGAAAAAGCCGGCCCGGAAGCCGTCGCCGACACCTGTCGGGTCGACGATGTCGCCCACCCGGGCCGCCGGCACCAGGACGACGCCGTCCGGCCCGGTGATCCGTACCCCGTTGGCGCCCAGGGTCACGATCCGCACGCCCACGCGGCGCAGGATGTCGTCTTCGCTGAGCCCGGTCTTCGACTCCAGCAGCGCCGCCTCGTACTCGTTCGTCAACAGGTAGCGAGCGCCGTCGATCATCGCCTCGATGTCGGCCGACGGCATCCGGGCCAACTGCTGTGACGGGTCGGCGGCGAAGGGCAGGCCCAGCCGACGGCAGGCGGCGGCGCGGGCGAGCATCGTGTCCGGGTTCTCCGCGGCGACGATGACGAGCCCGAGCCCTCCGGCACGCTGGGCGACACCGTCGAGGCTGATCCGGTCGGGCTCGCCCATCGCGCCGGGATAGAACGAGGCGATCTGGCAGAGGTCGGTGTCGGTGGTGCAGATGAACCGGGCGGTGTGGGCGATGGAGCTGACCTGCACCTCCGAGCAGTCGACCCCGTGCCGCTCCAGCCAGTTGCGGTAGTCGCCGAAGTCACCGCCGACCGCGCCGAGCAGCAGCGGCCGGTGCCCGAGTTGGGCGAGCCCGAAGGCGATGTTGGCGGCGACCCCGCCGCGCCGGACGACCAGGTCGTCGACGAGGAACGAGAGTGACACGGTGTCGAGGCTGCCGGCGACGAGTTGCTCGGCGAACCGCCCCGGAAAGCGCATCAGGTGGTCGGTCGCGATCGAGCCGGACACGGCGATCATGCGGACGGGCCCTCTCAGTAGCGGTAGTGGTCGGGCTTGTAGGGCCCTTCGACCGGGACGCCGAGGTAGCTGGCTTGTTCCTTCGTCAGTTCGGTGAGGCGGACACCCAGCGCGGAGAGGTGGAGTCGGGCCACCTTCTCGTCCAGGTGCTTGGGAAGGGTGTGGACACCGATCGGGTACTGGTCGGTCCTGGTGAACAGCTCGATCTGCGCGATGGTCTGGTTGGCGAAGCTGTTCGACATCACGAAGCTCGGATGCCCGGTGGCGTTGCCCAGGTTCAACAGCCGACCCTCGGACAGCACGATGATCGAGTGGCCGTCCGCGAACCGCCACTCATCCACCTGCGGCTTCACGGTGATCCGCTCGACATCGTCGCGTCTCGCGAGACCTGCCATGTCGATCTCGTTGTCGAAGTGGCCGATGTTTCCCACGATGGCCTGGTGCTTCATCCGCGCCATGTGCTCGTTGGTGATCACGCTGAAGCAGCCCGTCGCGGTCACGAAGATGTCCGCGGTCTCGACCACGTCGTCGATGGTTGCGACCTGGTAGCCGTCCATCGCCGCCTGGAGGGCGCAGATCGGATCCACCTCGGTCACGATGACCCGCGCGCCCTGACCACGCAGACTCTCGGCGCAGCCCTTGCCGACGTCGCCGTAACCGAACACCACGGCGACCTTCCCGCCGATCAGCACATCGGTGGCCCGGTTGATCCCGTCGATCAGCGAGTGCCGGCAGCCGTACTTGTTGTCGAACTTGCTCTTGGTCACCGAGTCGTTCACGTTGATCGCCGGGAAGAGCAGGTTCCCTGCCTGCTGCATCTCGTACAGCCGGTGCACGCCCGTGGTGGTCTCCTCGGTCACCCCCCTGATCCCGGCCGCGAGCCGCGTCCAGCGGCGGTTGTCCTCGCGCAACGACCGCGTCAACACACCGAGGATGACCTCGTACTCCTCGGAGTCCGCGCTCTCCGGCGACGGGACCGCGCCGATCGCCTCGAACTCGGCGCCCTTGTGCACCAGCAGCGTGGCGTCACCACCATCGTCGAGGATCATGTTCGGGCCCTGGCCGTCCGGCCAGAGCAGCGCCTGCTGGGTGCACCACCAGTACTCGTCGAGGGATTCGCCCTTCCAGGCGTAGACCGGGGCACCCGCCGGGGCGTCCGGGGTGCCGGTCGGGCCGACCACGATCGCCGCCGCCGCGTGGTCCTGGGTGGAGAAGATGTTGCAGGACGCCCACCTGACCTGCGCGCCGAGCGCCACCAACGTCTCGATCAACACGGCCGTCTGGATTGTCATGTGCAGCGAGCCGGTAATCCGTGCGCCCTTCAACGGCTGCCGCGAGGCGAACTCCCTCCGGATCGACATCAGACCCGGCATCTCGTGCTCGGCCAGCTCGATCTCCTTACGCCCGAAGGCTGCCAGCGACAGATCCGCCACCTTGAAATCGCTGAAGTCACCAGTCATGTCCGCACCTCCCCCACCAGTGTCGAGAAGCGATGGAGTTCGCTTCAACCGCGCACTTGCTCGGTGGGGAAGACTCGACGGGTCCGTCTACTCCGGCTGGTTGGGAGTGCCACGACCCAGCTCGTAGGGGGACGTCACGCCCTCGTAGGCGAGGTGCATCACCATGCCGTTGGCCGCGTGGTCGAGGTTGTGGCAGTGGTCCATCCAGAGACCCGGGTTGTCCGCCGTGAAGCCGATCTCGTAGATCTCGCCGGGAATCACGTCGAGGCTGTCGATCCACCACGGTGACCCGGTCGCGTCGACACCGTTGCGGGACAGGACCAACGCGTGATGGCCGTGCAGATGCATCGGGTGGTTCTGGTGACTGCGGTTGACGATCCGCACCTTGACCACGTCGTCCGTCCGGACCATGAGCGTCGGTGTGTCGGGAAAGCTGTGCCCGTTGATGATCGGCACCAGGTGCAGGCCCCCGTCGTAGAAGGACAGCCGGTCGTCGAGGAGCTGGGTGAACGAGCGGTCGTACGACGAGCCGGCGTCGAAGGGACGCGAGCCGCCGGAGCCGTACGACAGCGGGTCGAACCGGTCCCCGTCGTCGACGATCCTCGGCGTCGACGTGTCGCCCGGTGGCGCCAGGACCAGCCCGGCGTCGCGGTTGGCGAGGTCCGTCAGCCGCACCGGAACCGCCGGCATCGTGAACGTCACGTCGTAGCGTCCACCGGTCGCCAGCCCGAACAGCGGGTCGGTCAGCGGGGTCGGACCGTTGACGTCGACCCCGTCGATCGCCTCCACCCGTACCGGTGTGCCGTTGACCGTCAGGGACCGCGGACGGCTGTCGGTGGACGGGTTGTTGTCGGTGTTGACCAGACGCAGCCGCACCGGCGTGCCCGGGGCGACCTCCCGCCGTTGCAGCGTGTCACTCGTGCCGAACGAGACGATCGTGTCGGTCGGCGTACGCCACTCGTGGGCCTGCACGACGAAGTCCCGCTCACCGGCTGGTGGGCCGTCGCGCGGCTCGACGATCAGCGCGCCGAACAGGCCCCGCCTGATCGCCTCCAGTGGCTTCTGGTGGGTGTGGTACCAGAAGGTGCCGACCTGCTCGGCGAGGAACCGGTAGGTGAAGCTGCCGCCCGGCCCCACCGCGTTCTGCGTCGCGCCGGCCACGCCGTCCTCACCGTTGGGGACGTCGAGACCGTGCCAGTGGACGGTCACGTTCTCGTCGGGGATCTCGTTGTGCAGCGTCACCTCGACGAGGTCTCCCTCGCGGACCCGCAGCTCCGGCCCGGGCGACTGTCCGTTGTACGTCAGCGCCTCGATCTCCGCGCCGGACGAGAGCCGTACCGTCGCGTTCTTCGCGGTCAGCGTGAAGGCCCTGTCGGGCTTGCCGGTCCGCGGCCCACGCAGGTCGTCGACGGAGACCCCGCCATGACCGCCGTGACCGAACGACGGGCCTCCGCCGTAGTCGACGTTGTCGTGCGACATCATGCTCATCCGGTCGGGCAGCCTGCTGCTCTGCGCCGCGTAGGTGATGCCGGTGGCGACGACCAGCACCACGACGGCGCCCTGCGCGGTGGCGCGCAGGGCGCGGGCCCGCCGGCCCCGGCGCGCGAAGTCGGTGGCGGTGACGACCCGCAGGCGACGCCCCTGCCAGAACCACAGCACCACCGCCGACAGCAGGATCGGGGCGGTGTGGGTCGCGATGTCGTCGAGGTAGGACGGGACCGGACGGGACACGTACGCGACGTAGACGCCGACCACTGTCGCCACGGCCGTCACCTGGACCGGTACGACGAATCGAGGGTCGGCGGCGGCGGAGCGCGTCCCGGCGTCGACCGGTGCGTCGTCGCGGTCGGCCAGGGCGCGCAGGCCCGGCACGGTCCAGAGGGCGACGGTCAGCATCGGCAGCAGCAGGAGCGGCATCTGCACGATCACGCGGTTGTCGGCAAAGATCCAGTCGACGGCGAGCATCAGCCCCATCGCGACGCACTTGACGACCAGCACCACCAGCGCGGCGACGAGCAGACGCAGCAACCGACGGGCGCTCGTACGCAGCGCCCCGGGTGTCGGCCGCCAGGCCAGCCGCGTGGCGAGGATGGCCGCGGACAGCCAGATCAGGAACAGGACCCCGGCCAGGATCCCATCGGCGTTCTCTCCGACCTCGAACATGACGCCAACGTACGAAGGCTGCGTACCGCGTGGCATCCGCTGAGGAACGGCCGGTGCGTACGGGAATCGCCGTAGCCCGCCGCGCACGGGAAACAAGGGCCGTAGTCAGCTGCCGGGCGCGACGAGCCCCGTCTGATAGGCGAGGACGACGAGTTGCGCGCGGTCACGGACGCGGAGCTTGACCATGGCTCGGTGGACGTGGGTACGGGCCGTCGCCGGGCTCATCGACAGCCGGCGTCCGATCTCCTCGTTCGTCAGCCCGATGGCGACCAGGCTCATCACCTCGCGCTCGCGGTCGGTCAACACCGCCAGCCGGCCGCCGTCGACGGGCGTCGGCGCGACCTTGCTGACGAACGCGTTCACCAGCCGGCTCGTCACCCGCGGCGAGATCAGCATGTCGCCGCCGGCCACCACCCGCACCGCCTGGCGCAGTTCGTCGGGCTCGATGTCCTTGAGCAGGAAGCCACTCGCGCCGGCCCGCAGCGCCTCGAACACGTACTCGTCGAGCTCGAAGGTGGTCAGGACGATGACCCGCACGGCCGGGAACCGTTCGACGATCGCCGCCGTGGCCCGCACGCCGTCGAGCACCGGCATTCGCACGTCCATCAGCACGATGTCCGGCCGGGTCGCGGCGACCATCTCGACAGCCTGGGCGCCGTTGGACGCCTCACCGACCACCTCCAGGTCGTCGCTGTGGTCGAGCAGGCCCCGGAAGCCGGCCCGCACGAGCGTCTGGTCGTCCGCCAGCACCAACCGGATCGTCACGCTGTCTCCCCCACCCCGACCGGCAGCCGCGCGGCCACCCGGAACCCCCCACCCTCCGGCCGGGGCCCGGCCTCAAGGGATCCGCCGGCGGCCGTGGCCCGTTCCCGCATGCCGGCCACCCCGTGCCCCCGCCGGCCAGCCCCGGAACCGACCCCGTCGTCGACGATCTCCACTGTGACGGCGTCGCCCGCGTAGGCGATCGTGACGTCGACGGTCGTCGCGTCAGCGTGTCTGACGGTGTTCGTGATGGACTCCTGCACGATCCGGTAGACCGAGAGCGCCACCTCCGGCGGAATCGGGCGCGGGGTGCCCGCGATCCCCGACCGCACCTTCACGCCGGCCTGTTCGGCGACCGCGAAGACCCGCGCCAGATCGGGCACCTCACCGGCGTCGCGGAGCATGCCGATCGCCGAGCGGACCTCGTGCATGGCGTCACGGGCCGCGCCCCGGATGCTCCGCAGCGCCGCCCGCGCCTCGGCCGGCTTGCTGTCGAAGATGTCGTCGGCGAGGCTCGCCTGCACACTGATCGCGGCGATCGTGTGACCGAGGACGTCGTGGACCTCGCGGGCGATGCGGAGCCGCTCCTCGGCGACCTCGTGTTGACGCTCCTGGCGCATCACCGCGAGACGGTGCTGCGCCTCGGCCAGCCGGACCCGGCGGGTGCGGATCGTCTCGGCGAGCAGCACCACCGCTGCGAGCAGCGAGCCCTCTTCGAGGGTGGCCGAGAGAGCGGGAAAGAAACCCTCGCCGAGCAGCGCGTACCGCATGATCAGCTCAAGGACGACGAAGAACCCGGCGACGACGAGCGCCCAGGTGAACCGGCCGGCGGCCGCGACCGAGAAGAGGGCGGCGGCCAGCGGGAGGGCGGGCGGGATGCCCGGGTACTCGAGGACGTAGTAGATCATCAGCGCGGTGACCGAGCCGACCAGCACCAGCAGCGGCCAGCGGCGCCGGAAGACCAGCAGCAGCCCGATCACCGCGCCGATCGCGTAGGCGCGCGCGTCCGGCGGCCGGGCGCCGGGCTCGTCGGCGACCCGGATCGCCACCGCCACCACGGCCGCGACGACGACCGCGATGAGGGCATCGATCGCGACTCGCCTGACGGCCGGGTTCATGTCCGCAACGGTACGACGCGCGCACGGTCCGTCAGCGAAGGGCCCTTCCCGACCGTGAACTGTCCGCAAAGGCCCGTCGGCTCAGCCGCGGGGCCCGGAGCCGGTCGGCTCCGGGCCCTCCCTCTGCCGAACTCAGGGGCTGGTGCAGGTGACGCTGCTGGGCGCGGTGGCACCGTTGCCCGTGGCGGTGAACCCGAAGGTGGTCGATGCGTTCGGGCCGACTGTGCCGTTGTAGGCGGCGTTTCTGACTGTGACGCTGCCGGTGGTGCCCGTGTTGACGCCACTCCACAGACTGCTGATGGCCTGACCACTGGCCAGAGTCAGGCCCACGGTCCAGCCGTTCAGGGGCGCGGTGGAGGTGTTGGCCACTGTCACCTCGACCTGGAAGCCGCCGGGCCAGGTGTTGGTCGTCCGGTAGGTGGCAGCGCAGGTGCCGGGCCCCCCGGTCGGCGGGGTGGTCGGCGGGTCAGTCGGCGGGTCGGTCGGCGGGTCGGTCGTCGGCGGCGTGGTCGACGCGAACTGGCTGAAGAACCTCCAGATTTCCCCCGAGGTCCAGGTCCGCGAGTCGTTGGGGCTGCCCGAACCGTCCACCGGGCTCGGGGTGTGGTCCCCATCGAACGCCGCCCACTGCACCGGGTAGCCGGCCCGGCAACCCGCGTACGTCGTGGTGATGTGGGTGAGGCTGCCTCGGCTCGGCTCCCGTGGGCTCTGCGCGGTGCAGCCGTTGTTCCGGACGAACGTGTCGCGCAGTTGCCGACCCTGGGAGATGTTCAGCACGCTGTCGTAGATGCCGTGGATGCCGAAGTAGGCGACCGGCTGCGTGCCCCCGTTGCACCCGCTGAGGTTCGCGCCGGATATGACGGTGACCGCACGGATGATCGTCGGCCGGGCGCACGCCACCGCGTAACTCATCGCTCCGCCGTAGCTCCAGCCCAGGGCGAAGCGCTGGGTGGTGTCCACGCACAGATCGTTCTCGACCTGCCGGGAGATGTCGTCGAAGAGGGTGAGGTCCCGACCGTTGGTGTTGGCCCAGCCGGCGTTGAGACCCTGCGGGGCGACGAAGATCGCGCTGTTGTTCGACAGCGGCTGGAGCCCGTAGTAACCGGCCGAGGTGACGTTGTTGGCCGAGCCGTTCAACCAGTGGAAGCCGAAGATCAGCCGGTAGGGGCGGTTCCGGTCGTAACCGTCCGGGATCCGCAGGTTGTACGTACGACTCTGTCCGCTGCTCTGAATCGTCCGCGTCCCGCTGGCGAGCGTGGGGGCCTTGCCGCAGCCGGCGGTCGCCGCGAGGGTGCCGTTGGTGGCGGCCACCGCCGTCGCACCGAAGCCGCCGCTCAACACGCCGCCGGTGGTGGCCGCGAGAACAAGCGCCGCGGCCGCGATGGATGGGAGAAAGAATTTACGTCTCAGCATTGCTGGGGCTCCTTGCCGTTCGACGACCAACAGTGGTCGCCTGGCATCGACGGGGGCCCGGACTGGTCACCGACCGGGAAGGCGGCGGGAGGGGGCGGGCCCCTCGGCGCGTCTTCGCCGCTGGCTCGGGTGACCGGGAGCGTGCCCTTCACTCCCGGGTGAAAGATAGCATGTTATCGATAACACACCGCGCCGATCGAGCCTCCCGGGCTCACGTCCCGAGCGGCCGGGCCGCCCACTCGACGGCCACTTCGTGCAGGTCACCGGTGCGAAAGTGTGGGGGCTCGTGCAGCAGGAAGTCACGGTGGCTGATGTTCCAGGCGTACGCCCCGGCCATGGTGAAGGCCAGCACGTCGCCCACGCCGATCGGCCCCGCGGTGGCCGAGAAGGACAGCACGTCCTTCGGGGTGCAGAGTTGCCCGACCACGGTGACCGGCCCGCCGTCGGTGCGGGGGCCGCCGGCACCCGACCGTGGGTGCACGGTGAACGGCTGCGCGTGCCCCTTCGCCGCCGGAGTCCGTAGGTGGTGCGTCCCACCGGCCACCACCACGAACCACTCGCCGTAGGAACGCTTCACGTCGACGACCTCGGTGAGGTACGCCCCGCAGTAGGCGGTGACCGACCGGCCCGGCTCGATGCGCAGCCGCACGCCCGGGTGCCTGTCGAGGACGTCCGCCAGGGCCTGGCCGTAGCCCGCCCAGTCGAACCGCGCGTCCGGGTCGGTGTAGTCGACGGTCATGCCGCCGCCGACGTCGACCTCGGAGGCGTCGACCTCGGCCGCCGCCCAGTCGACCACGGCCGCGGCGACCGTCGCGGCGAGCGGTGCGTCCAGTCCGCTGGCCAAGTGGGCGTGGATTCCGCGTACGTCGATGCCGGCGGGCGGGCGGCGGGCGCACGCTACCGCGTCGGCCGGGTCCATCCCGAACGGGCTGGGTCCACCGCCCATGACCAGGCTCGCGCCCGGCGCGTCGACGGGCAGGTTCACCCGCAGCAGCACCTGGGCCGACCGGCCCGTCGCGGTGGCCAGCGCGCCGAGTCGCGCCAGCTCGGTGGGGGACTCGACGTGGATGCGGCGCACCCCGGCGGCGAGAGCGGCGGCGAGGTCCGTGTCGGTCTTGCCCGGTCCGGCGTACGCGGCGGGCGCCCGTCCGGGCAACACCTCCGCCAGCCTGCGCAGCTCGCCCCGGCTGGCCGCCTCGAACCCGTCGACGATCGGCGCGAGGGTACGCAGCACACCGGCATCCGGATTGGCCTTGACCGCGTAGAGCAGCTCGACCGGCCGGGGCAGCGCCGCCCGGATGGCGCGGGCCTGCCCGGCCAGCGCGTCGAGGTCGTGGACGTAGACCGGTCGGCTCATCGTGGCCCACCCATCGGGTTCGGCACCGGCACGAACGGCGCGGCCCGGTCGGCGTCACGCCGCCACCGGACCAGCAGGTTCGCCTTGGCCAGCAGCGGTTCCCCGGTCAGCAGCGCGCGCAGCTCCGCCGGCTCACCGAGGTCGGCGGCCACCGCCTCGACGACGGTGCGTACCTCCTGCCACAGCCGCCGTTCGATTCCCGGCCGCGCGTCGGCGAGGGCCCCGCTGATCCCCCCGAGGTGGTTGACGAACAGGCAGTAGACGATCCGGCGGTGGGCGGCCCGGGGACCGTAACGGACCGGCGCCGGGACACCGTCCGGCCAGGTGTCCCACCGGTCGGCGTCCAGCTTCACCCCCTCCAGGTCGCGCAGCAGCATGCGTACCGGATGGTGATCCCGGTCCAGCACGACGACGACGTTCTGCAGGTGCGCCTCGTGCACGACGCCGTGGCTGAGCCAGCTGCGCAGCACCGCCGGCACCAGCAGGCCGACGTACGCGCGCCACCAGGCCACCGGATCCGATGTCACCAGCGGCGTCGCGGCCAGAGCCGCCGCCAGCACCGGGGTGTCGCCGGGACGCAGGTGCGGACGCAGACCGCCGCGCAGGATCGTCCCGTACGCCTCGTCCGGGCCCGGGACGTCGACAGTGCGGTAGGCCGGCTCGGCGAGCAGCCCCACCCCGTCCGGCAGCGGCACCCGGGCCAGCAGGTCGGTCAGTGCCACCGCTCCGGTGAGCTCGTAGCGGGCGTTCTTGCGCAGACAGTTGGTGATCCGCACGTGCAGGCTGGTCTTCACGAACAGGTCGGCCTCGGGGGCGTAGAGGGTACGGACGCTCGCCGTGGGTCGTACCGGCACACCAGCCGCCCCCAGGTCACGCAGCCGTGGATGGGTGGGCGGGATCAGCGACAGCTGCCAGGGGTGCACCGGTAGGACGCGGTACCCGCGCGGGGGACGTGGCGGGTCGAGCGCTGCCACCAGCGGATCGAACGGCCCGGCGTCGGCGGTCAGGTCGTCCGGTACGGCCAGCCAGTGCAGCCGGAACGCGGTGCGCAGCTCCGGCGCGTACGCCCGCCAACTGTCTGGGTCGCCGCTGCGCGACTTCGGGGTGGGGTGGTGCGGGTGGCCGAACACCAGCGACTGCTCGGAGTCGACGTACGCGTCGATGGCAGGCTCACCGGTGGGGGTCGGATCCTCGGCCGGTCGGTCGGCCAGCAGCCGGGCCACGGTGTCGCGGCTGGCCCTGACCTGCTCGGCGAACTCGTCGTTGACCAGGCCGGTACGGGTGGTGAGTTCCGCCGTGACCAGGGCGGCCAACCCGTCCGCGTCCAGGTCTTCCCACCGCCCGCCGCCCGTGCCGCGTTGGACCGGGCCGCTGTAGCGGTGCGCGCCGAGCGGCGAGGTTCGCGCGACCGCACAGCGCACTGTGACGTCGAGGTGCCGCAGTGGCAGCCGTACTGCGCCGTCGACAACGGTCGGGGTGCCGTCCGGCGGGGTCAGCTCGCGCAGCAGGCAGCCGAAGAGGGCGTGGGCGGCGGCCAGGTCGGCGCGCTGACCGGTGTCGCTGGCCTTCCGGGAGCGCAGCTGGGCGCTCGTCATCGTGTCTCCCGGAGGTAGTTCGGGCCGGTACGCAGGTAGTACTTGTTGATGTCGGCGCAGCCGAGCCGCTGTTTGGGCAGCAGGGTGCCGGCGGTGAGCATCGCCTTGATGGGCAGCTTGGCGGCGTGCAGGACCCGCTCGGTGAAGGTCCGCGCCGCCGGTCCGTCGCCCCACCGGTCGCGGGCAGCGGCGAGGCGGGGCACCAGCGCCTCGGCGGGTGTCGGCACGGGCAGTCCTCGGGCGGCCAGGGCGACCACTGGCGCGGCGGCGGCCAGGTGCAGGGTGATGGTGATGAACACGTCGGCCAACTCGTGCGGGTCGCGCGCCCACATCCGGTCGTCGTGCAGGGCGAGCCCGTTCCCGCCGTCGTGTCGCCTGTCGAGCCGGGCGCCGTCGTTGTCCTTGTAGAGCAGGCCGACGGTGCCGTCCGGGTGCACCAGCAGGTGGATGTTCTGCGGGTGCGCCTCCAGCGCGATCCCTTGGCGCAGCCAGAGGAAGACGTGCCAGTCGAGCAGCAGGTCCAGGTAGGACTCCAGCAGCGCGATGGGCCGCTGCGGACTGATCCGTTCGAGGACCGTACCCGCCACCGGGTCGGCGGCGGCGAGGGCCGCGACCGGCACCACCTGGACGCCGCCCAGGTCACGCGGAAATCGGCGCAGCAGGAAACCGCGGCGCTCGTCGCCGTCGACGTGCCCCCAGGTGCTCTCGTCGGCGTGCCGGATCCGACCGGCGAAGCGGGGTTCGGCGGTGGCGATCCGGTCGAGCAGCCCGGCGACGGCCGCGCCGTCGGTGAGCGAGCCCGGTTGCAGCGTGCGTCGGTTACGCGCGCCGAGACTCGCCGTCGGCAGCGGCAGTTTGAGATGCAGGTACGGGTCGTGGTCGAGCGCCACCGTCCGCATGGAGAGGGTGGGTCGCACCGGGGTCACCGGCAGGTCGACCACCGGGAGCGCGTCGCGGGCCACCGTGATCGGATGCGCTGGCAGCAGCAGCTGATCCGGTCGCGGCGCCCTCGGCCACCACGCTGGCAACTCGCCCGCGAGTCGGACGTCGTCGGCCGGGGCGGCGTACCAGCGCAGCGCGAACCGTGGGGCGTGCTCCGGGGCGTACCGGAGCAGTTCGTCGTCGCGGAGACCGTGCCGGCAGCGGTCGGTGGGGTAGACGGGGTGGCCGTGGTGGGCGGCGAGCACGTCGTCCAGGAGCGCCGCCGGCAGGCCGGTCGGGGTGTGCGCGCGTTCGGCGGCCACCTCGGTGAGCACCCGTGCCCGGTTGCGGGCGGCGAGGCGTCGGGCCCTCAGGTCGGCGCGGCACTCGACGCCGAAGTCCCGCCAGCCGGCCTCGGCCTCGGCGTTGTCGTACGGGGCGAGCAGCGTCAACAGTCCGTCCAGCGTCTCCGTGCGCTGCGTTTCGCCGGCGTGGGTCACCAGCAGCACCATCGGCGCGGCGCTGCGCAGGGCCTGCTGAAACCCGTCCGGCCGGACCGGAATGCGCAGCAGGCCGTCGGGGTGCGGCACCTGCCACCAGCCGGGGCCGTCCGCTCGGCCGGCGCTGCGCAGACCGAGGTGATCCTCGCGCAGCAGGGCGTCGAGCACCCGGGCGAGGACCTCCCGCTCACAGTCGTCGCTCACTCGACGATGGTCCACTGGAGGTTGTCGCGGAGGGCGGTCAGCGACTGCCGGACGGTGGCCTCGTCGGGGCCGATTCCGTGCAGCACGGCGAGGTAGTCGCGGTTCGTGCCGGTGTGCTCGGCGGTGCGGCCCACCTCGCGCAGCGGACGGCAGCCCAGCCGGACGTCGCCGTCGACGGTGTCGAGGGGCCCCGGTGCGGCGACGAGACGGCCGGACCGGTCCGCGCAGACGTACTCGACCCGGGCGTGGCGGTCGACGGTGTCGGGCAGGCCGAGGGCGGCCAGCGGTTCGCCGAGGTGCAGCCGGATCACGTACTCGAACAACGGCACACCGAGCAGGTCGGCGAGGATCAGGTCCATCCGGTCGCCGATGAGGCGGTAGTTCACCTCGATGAGCCGGACCCGGCCGTCGGAGACGACGTACTCGGTGTGGCAGGCGCCGAAGCCGACCCCGAGGGCGTCGAGCCGCTCCCGTAACTGGGTGCGTGCCTGCTCCGCCGGGGGCGACCAGGCGAGGCTCTCCTCGGTGAAGGTCGGCGGCGGGCCGAGGCCGGTGCGCCATCCGCCGAGGGAGGCCAGCTCGGTGCCGTCACCGAGGGTCTCGAAGGTCCGCAGCTCACCGGCGAGGTACTCCTCGACCACCAGTGCCACGTCCGGCCGCCGGCCACGGATCTCGGCGACCCGGGCGACCAGCTCGGCGTGGTCGGTCACCAGGTAGGCGTCCTCACTGGCCACCCCCTCGCGGGGTTTGACCACCGCCGGGAACATCCCGGTTGGCACGTCCGGCGTGGCACCGGGGTCGACGGTGACGGTGCGTACCAGATCGAGGCCCGCAGCGGCGATCGCCCGGCGGGCCGCGGCCTTGTCCTTGCAGAGACGGGCGGCGTCCGGGTCCTTGCCGGGCAGGCCGAGCTTTCGGGCGGCGATCGCGGTGGCCTCCTGGAGATGGTCGCTGTTGGACAGTAGCGCCAGGGGCCGGGCGGGGGCCGCCGCCGCCACCACAGCGGCCGGGTCGCGGACGGCGCAGCGCGCCACCGGCACGTCGGCCGGCCATTCGGTGGGCCGGTCGGTCAGCACGGTCGCCGACAGCCCGAGCGACGCCGCCGCCGGGAGCAACCCGTCCAAGAGGGCGTCGGTGGGGTTGAGCGCGGTCAGGTACAGCTGCATACCGCCTCCGTCGACTACCACATGTCACTATTAGGGTAGCCTACCCTTATTGGACGGATTTGATGCGGTCTGCCCTATGTAGCAACCCGGCGGCCACCAGGCCACCGATCAACACCGCAGCCGCGCCCACCAACTGCCCCGTCTCCAGTGCCGAGGCGAAGGCGGCGGTCACCACCTCCCGCTCGGCTCCTCCACGGGCTGCGGCGAGGGCCGCGGGAAACGACCCGGCGCCGGCCAGGGCAGCCGGCAACAGCGCCGCGAACCGGGCGTTCAGCACGGCACCCAGCACCGCGATGCCGAGGCTGCTGCCCACCTCGGTCATGGTGCCGTCGACACCCGCGCCCGCGCCGGCCTTCGCCGTCGGGATCGCGCTCATCACCGCCTCGACGATGGCCGGGTTGGCCAGTGCGCAGCCGACACCCATGACGAGCAACCCGACCAGCAGCACCCCGTACCCGTCGGACGGAAAGACGGTGACCAGCGCGAGACCGGCCGCGAGCAGCGTCATGCCAACGGCGATGGCGACCGCGAGGCCGAGCCGACGGATCACACTCGCGACGACGCCACTGACGTTGAGCAGCACGATGGACAGCGCGAAGGGCGCCATCCGCAGACCGGCCTCCCAGGCGGGGTAACCCCTGACGAACTGGAGGTGCTGGGTGAGCAGGAACAGCGCGCCGGTTGCGCCGAACGTGATCAGCACGACGCCGCAGATCGCACCGACGAAGCGCCGGTCCCGGAAGAAGCGCATGTCCAGCATCGGGTACGCGATCCGTCGCTCCCACCCCACGAAGATCCCGAGCAGGAGTACGCCGACGACCGCCGCGCCGACCACCTCGGTCGACGCCCAACCGCGCTCCGGCCCGGAGATGATCGCCCAGACGACAGCGGTCAGACCGGCGGTGGAGAGCACCGCGCCCAGCACGTCGAGTCGGCCGCCGGCCGGCCCGCGGGACTCCGGGACCAGCGCGCGAGCGACGAGCAGGCAGACCAGCACGATCGGCACGTTCATCAGGAAGATCGCGCCCCACGGCAGATGCGCGAGGATCGTGCCGCCGATCGGTGGCCCGACGGCGAAGCCCAACGCGCTGGTGGCCGCCCAGATGCCGATCGCCCGGGACCGCTCGGCGGCGTCGAAGACCTGCATCGCCACCGCGAGCGTCGCGGTGACCAGCAGCGCCCCACCGACGCCCATTCCGGCCCGCGCGGCGATCAACTGCCCGCTGGTGCTGGCCAGACCGGCGGCGAGCGAGCCGACCCCGAACAGGACCAGCCCGGCGAGCAGCATCCGGCGTCGGCCGTACCGGTCGGCGGCGCTACCGGCGGTGAGCAGCAACCCGGACAGCACCAACGCGTACGCGTTGATCATCCATTGCACCTCGGCGGTGCTGGCGCCCAACTCGGTGGTGAGCACCGGCACCGCCACGGTCAGCACGGTGTTGTCCAACACCACGACCAGTTGCGCGACGCACAGCACGGCCAGGATGAGCCATCGCTGGGGAAGTCGTGCCGATGTCGCGGTGTCGGTGGCCGGCTGGACCGTGGTCACGCCACCGCCTTGACGCCGTCCACCGCCGGCTGCTCGGAGGGCTGCTCGGCCGCCGGGCCGACCGCGGGGCCGGGCCGGTGCGGGAATCGCCGCTGGTGGACGAGGCCGAGGGCGACGCCGGCGGCCACCAGCACGATGGCCGCGACCGCGACCGCCGGGTAGCCGACCCGGTCGGCCGCCGCGAGACCGATGGACGCCGCCACGAACGAGCAGACCAGGCCGAACGACGACAGCACAGTGAAGTCGGTGCCGCCGGTGTCGGGCCGGGAGTAGTCCATGTTCACCGTGTAGAGCACGACGTTGGCGATGGTGTAGGCCACCATGAAGCAGCAGAGCGCGGCGACCGTCCCGCCCAGCGGCGCGCGGCCGTTCATCAGCGGCAGCAGCAACAATGTCGACACCGTCAGCGTCACGCCGCCGATCACGAGCACACCACCGCGCCCGAACCGCCCGATCCCGAGCCCCGCCACCAGGCCCGCCACGATGGCCGGGACGCTGGTCACCACACCGGTGACGACGCCGATCCGACCCAACGACCACCCGGCGTCGACCAGCGCCGGGGTGACCAGGGCGTACGCCATGCCCGCCCCGACGTAGACCAGCGGCACCACGCCGAAGGTCCACCACCGGCAGCCCGGCTGGCCGAACACCGACAGCAACGCCCGGTAGGCAGCGCCGACCCGTTCCACCCGGTCGGTACGGGGAGGCTCCCGGAACCGCCACACCACCAGCAGGCCGACCGCCGTCATCGCGACCAGCAGGCCGATCGCCGGCGCCCAGCCGAACTGGTCGTAGACCAGGACGCAGGCGCCGCCGCCGAGCAGGTTGCCGAGGTAGCTCGCCGCTACCTGGATGCCGTTGCCGGTTCCCCGGGCCGAGTCGGCCAGCATCCGGACCGCCACGGCGTCCACGGCGATGTCCTGGGTGGCCGAGAAGAACACGTACGCGGCGCAGATCGCGACGATCGGGCCGAGCGCGTCGGCCGGACTGGCGAAGGGCAGCAACGCCAGCAGGGCGAGCACCAGAGCGGTCTGGAGTACGAGCAACCAGGAGCGGTAGTGGCCACGGTGCCGTGAGCCGTACCGGTCGAGGATCGGTGCCCAGAGGAACTTGACGGGCCAGATGAGACCGACGATCTGCAACAGCGCCAACGTGTCCAGCGAGGTGCCACCGTCGCGCAGGATGGCGGTGAGCCCGACGGTGATGAAGCCGACGCCGAGGTACTGGGTGACGTACAGCGCGGTCAGGGTGCCGAGCCGGCCCTTCATGCCGCTTTCCAGTAGCCGAGGGAGGTCAACCGGTCCTTGTCGACGCCCAACGTCTTGCGGAGGTGTCGGGTGATGCCCCGGGTGGTTGCCGCCTCGCAGGCCACCCAGTAGTGGCCCGCACCGCTGGTCGGCAGGGCCGCGCAGACCGTGTCGACGAGGTGCTGACCCTCGTCGCGCCGCGGCACCCAGGTGATGTCGTGGTGCGCCCGGGCCCGCAGCGCGAGTGCCTTCTCGCCCTCGTGGGCGTACTCCAGCCACACGGTCGCCGGGATGTCGGCACCGGCGTCGAGAAGGCTGTTCACCGCGGGCAGCGAGGCCGCGTCACCGACCAGATAGAGGTGCTCGGGCGCGGGGTCGGGCAGCTCGAAGGCACTGCCCTGCACTGTCGCGCTGATGGTGTCGCCGACGGTGGCCGTGGTGGCCCAGCGGGCGGCGCAGCCGTCGTGGATGGCGAATTCGAGGGTGAATCGGCCGGTGGCCGGGTCGGGGTCAACCAGCGTGTACGCGCGTTGGTGGGCGCGCCCGTCGTTGTCGAACCACAGCCGGATCCACATCGTGGGGTGCACCCCGCACGCCTCCAGCAGGCCGCCCCCGTCCAGGAGGAGTCGCTGGTAGTGCCCGTCGACTGACTCGGTGCCCAGGACGGTCAACTGAAAGTCCCGCCCTCCCATGGCCTTGAGGACCAGGGCCTCCCAGTTCCGTTTCACGCACCCCTCCAGGTAAGGTCATCCTTGGTTAGGGGAGGTTAACCTAAGTTGTGCCCCGGATGGAACAGAGGACAGCGCCCGATGACGTACCAGGAGAAGATCGCCGGTCTCGGCGAGCTGTCGTTGGTGACCGTCGACCCGGATCGGGACGCCGCACTCCTGCACGGCTGGGTGACCATGCCCCGCAACTCCTTCTGGGGCATGGGTTCGCACACCCTCGACGAGGTACGCGAGATCTACGCCTTTGTGGACAGTCTGCCAACGCACCACGCGTACCTGATCACGGTTGACGGGGAGCCGGTCGGCCTCTTCCAGAGCTATCAGCCCGAGGCGGACCCGGTCGGTGAGCGCTACCCCGTCCAGCCCGGCGACGTGGGGATGCACCTGCTGCTCAGCCCCGACCGACGCCTCGCCCGCAGCCTCACCAACGCGGCCGGCCCGGCCATCGCCCGCTTCCTGTTCCGCGACCCGGCCGCACAGCGCATCGTGGTGGAACCGGACGTCCGCAACCACCTCGCCCTGCGCCGACTGGAGATCGAGGGCTTCACCTTCGACTCCGAGATCGACATGCCGGACAAGCGGGCCCAACTCGCGTTCCTGACCCGCGCCCGGTTCGCGGAAAGGCACCCGACGCCGGCCTGACCACCGGCCGTCAGCCGTTGGCGTTCCAGAAGCCGACGAGGGTCGCGGTCCACCAGGCGAGCTGCGAGATCGTGGCGGCGGCGACACCGGGCAGCAGGGCGGACCAGGATGGGCGGCCCTGCACCGCCACGAGTCGATCCCGGACCCGGCCGAGGAACAACCCGTTGACGCCGACCACCAGCACCGCGAGCAACTTGACCCAGACCAGCCCGGACGACGTGTCCGGTCCGAGGGCGGCCCCACTGGCGAGCAGACCCACCAGACCCAGCCAGATGAGCAGGTGAGCGCCACGGGCGGCGGTCAGCACGGTGCCGAGCGGTTCCCGGCGCAGCAGCCAGCGAAGGCTGAACCAGTCCACCGTCAGCACCGCGCCGAAACCCACCACCAGACAGGTCAGGTGGCAGAAGAGGGCGACTATCCGCGCACCCGGAGAGAGGGTGACGTGCGGCGCGACCAGGATGGCGATCAGCCACCCGAAGCTGACCGTCAGGACCGAGGCGACGATGGTGGCCCGGCCGGCGGCGCGCCGGTGGCCGCCGCGCCAGCCGGCAACCGGCATCGGGGCGACCGCCTCGGGCAGGGACGCGCTGCGGGTCCGGTGCGTCGCGCGCCGCACCGGGCGGACGGCGTCCAACGAGACGGCACGGTGGGCGGGACGGGACGCCCGGGACTGTGGGTGGACGTCGAGGTGCAGGTCAGACGTCCGCATCGGCCGGACCTCCGGGCCGCATGCTCAGCCGCCCGGTGCGGCGGGCGCGCCGGGCCGGTTGTCCAGCGTGTTCAGCTCGGCGGCCCGCGCCTGTTGGATCCGGCCGGCGAGCGCCTTCAGCTCCGGGCTCCCCCCGGCGGTCTGCTCGCCCCGGCACAGCACCACGGTCTGCGCGAGGTGCGCCCGGATCAGACCGGCCGCCCGGGACGACACCTCCGTGTCGGATGCGGCACGTAGCTCGGCGAGGCTGGCCTGGGTGACCATGCCGGGCATCTGATGCCCCTCGTGGATGTTCAGCTCCGGCACGTTGCCCGCGGCCAGGAGCCTCCGCAGGTCGCGCAACTCCGCCTGATGAGCCTTCCGGACCTCGCCGAGGAGGGCCCGCAACGACGGGTCCGCCGGGCGGGTGTCGAGCTGGTCGATCAGCGCGAGCGCGCCCTCGTTCATCGGGATCAGCAGTTGGATGAAGGCGTCGTCGGTGCCGTTGAGCACCACCGGGGCGGTCGGTGCCGCAGCGGCCGACGACGCTGCCACCGTCGACGCCGTTGGTGCCGGGTTGGTGCGGCCCCAGCCCTGGCTGAGCCCGACGGCCACCGCCGTGGCGACCAGGGTCGCGACGACGCCGACCAGCCGCCCGGCCCGTACGCGAGAACCTCGGCGCTCCGTCATGCTCTGCTCGTCCATCCGTTCGTCGGTGCTCAACGGGCGGCTTGGAACGCGCGGCCGACCACTGTCGCCTCGGCGCCGTCGCTGAACAGTCCGGACCGGTCCTTGTCCGTGGCGGGCAGCCCGAACCAGGCGTAGCGCTGCAGATAGGGGAGTTGACCGAGCATGGCGGTGGCCGCGGTGAGGAAGGCCGCCTGCTGCTGCTGACTGGGGAACTGCGGACCGCCCCCGGCGAAGCGGATCAGCGCGAACTCGGTCAGCCAGATCGGCTTCCGGTACCGCTGGTAGACGGCCTGGAGATACTGCCGGAGTTGGGCCACCGCGGCGGCGGTCGTGAAGTCGGCGCCGAACCAGTGCAGCGTGATGAAGTCCACCCGGTGGCCGCGGGCCTGGGCGCCGGTCATGAACCTGTCCAGCCAACCCTGCGGGTCCGACCCACCCCAGGCGACCGCCGGGCTGCCCAGCTTGCTGCCCGTCGCCATCAGCTGCGGCCACAGGTCCAACGCCTGCTCGACGGTCATGTTCGCCTGCTCGGGCATGTCCGGCTCGTTGAAGGTGAGCAGGTACGGCCCGGCGGCCCTGGCCCGGGCCAGCTCCGCGGCGGTGACGTTCTCCGCGCTGCGGATCATCGGCACGAACGTCGCACCGCGCGGCGTGCTGATCCCCGGGTGCTGGGTGCCCCAGGTGTAGTACCAGCTGGCTTTGGAGTTCGCCAACGCCTGACTCGCCCCGGCGAAGTTCCACACCCCGACACCCTTGCGGGCGGAGCTGACCGCCGGCGCTACCGGAGCCTTCGACGAGGGGCGTGCGCTCGGCGAGGGCGCGGCGCTCGGGGTGGCGACGGCGGTGGGCGCGGCGGACGGCGGCGCCGCCCACGAGGGCGCGGAGGGGTCGTCCGGCTGGATCACCACCGCCATGGTGATGGCCAGGACGGCGGCGGCCACACCGGCGGCGAGGGACGGCACTAGGCCACGGGGCCGGTTCACCGCGAGGTCGACGACGCTCGGGCCGCCGCCCCCGTCCGTGGGCACCGCGCCGGGTGCCGTCGGTGCGGCGGCGGGTGCGGCGGTCGCGCCGGGCGGCGGGACCGCCTGCGCGGCGGCTGCCGGGGCGGCAGCGCTCGGCAGGTGGGCGCCGAGACCCGCCGGCAGCGGCAGCAACGGCATGCCGGCGAGCAGTCGATCGATCGGCAGGAGGGTGGTTCCCAGCCGTCCGCAGAACGCGCAGTCACGGACGTGTCGGGCCAGTCGCTTGCGCCACAGCGAGCTGGGCGTGCCGTCCCACTCGGCGGTCACGGCGCCCAGGTCCGGGCAGCCGGGGCGGGCGCGAAGCGCGCGTACGACGCCCCTGGCGCTCTGGATCTGCTCCTTCATCCGGTGGATCCGCACCGCGACGTGCCCGGGCGACAACCCGAGCGCGTCGGCGACCTCGTTCCGGTCGATCTCGCCGGTCTCCTCCAGCCACCACAGCGAGAGCAGTTCCTGGTCGTCCGGGTCGAGCCAGCGGGTCGCCTCGGCGACCTCGCGCCGTTGGTCGGTGAGGCCGAGCCGGAGGATGGTCATCCCCGCGAAGTCGGAGGCGGGGTCGGGCACGTTGTGGATGGCATCCAGCCCGGCATCCCGGTTGAGCGCGACACGACGGCGCGTCTCCCAGTCACGCACCTGGCGGATGGTGATCGCCACCAGCCAGGACCGGTATGCCGCCGGGTCGTTGAGCGCGGGCAGGTACCGGATCACCCGTACCAACGTCTCCTGGACGACGTCGTCGACGTCGGCGTGCCCGCGCAGCGCACGCCCGACGATGTTGTAGACCAGCGGGAGCGAGGCCGCGACGACGTCGTCGAGTGCGCGCTGGTCGCCCTGCCGGGCCGCGACGACCAACCCGACATCGGGCAGTGCTCGACCGGCTGACGACATGGGTCTCACTCCTTTGGTGCTCATCGGCGCGGCGCCCACGCTGGTTGTGCTGACCGCCCTCAAGATCGGAGACTCGTGGCAGCGGGTGGGATTACAGAATTCCCGGGCGGTCGGTCCGCCACAAGCGAGGCGGGTCCGTCGGCGGCGCATATGTGTCGGCCGCGGCGGGTATGGTGCGGGGTGTCGGTGTCGCCGGGCGCTCGCCCGCGCAACAGGACACCAGCATTCGGGCGCCAGCGTGTGCGCCGAAGCGTCACCAGGTCGCACGGCCGACGTTGCCGAGACCCCAGACGCACCCCTTTCGTAGAGACAGGATCCCCGCATGACATCGAACGACAACGGTCGACCCGCACTGTTCCTCGCCACGTCGCACGGTGACGTGCTGGACGGACCTGCGGCGACTGCGCCACCCGTTCGCGGTGGAGCCCGCCCAGCCGATCTCGGCTGCTGCCGACGGCCCCACCCAGCGCGGCTGAGCTGAAGCTCAACCCCTTCTCCGGACGGCCGAGACCTGCCTCGATTCATACTTTCGGCTAGTAAATAGTCGGACGTTCGGGTAGGGTCGCTCCATCACGTGAACGACATGACGCGGTGGCCAGGCCCGTGATCCTGGCCTTGCGACAGCGCGCTCCTGCCCGCAGGTGCGCCCCGGCGACAAGCCGGTTCGGAGATCCTTCCGGTCGATCCGATCGACGGGCGAACGCCGGAGGGACCACCCATGTCCACGATCGTCGAGAACTCGACACGCACCGCCGAGAACGCCACGAGCACCCGGGTCGGCCAGCGCAACAGCGACCAGAGCCCGGAGGACCTCCTCGCCGCCCTGGCGGCGACCTCGCCGCACGACCCCCGGCGCCCGGCGCTGCGGGAGCGCACCATCGAGGCGTGGCTGCCGCTCGCCCGGCACCTGGCCCGCCGCTACGGCGGACGCGGTGCCCCCGACGACGACCTGGCCCAGACCGCCTCGGTGGGGCTCATCAAGGCCGTCGACAACTTCGACCACGACCGGGGTGTCGACTTCAGCGGGTACGCCATCCCCACCATCATCGGCGAGATCAAGCGATACTTCCGGGATCGCACCTGGGCGGTGCGGGTGCCTCGCCGCCTGCAGGAGCTACGCCTGTCGATCAGCGCCGCCAACGGCGTCCTGACCCAGACCCTCGGCCGCCTGCCCACGGTGGCCGACATCGCCTCCTACCTCGACGTGTCCGAGGAGACCGTCCTGGAAGGGCTGGAGGGTGCGCGCGCCTACCGGGCCACGTCGCTGTCCACCCCGATCGGGAGCGACGGCAGCCGGGAACTCGGCGACACCCTCGGCGACGACGACCACGAGATCGACCTCGTCGAGATCCGCGTCGCCCTCGGCCCGGCTCTCGCGACGCTGCCGGAACGCGAGCGCCAGATCCTCAGCCTGCGCTTCCACGGCAATCTGACCCAGGCCCAGATCGCCGACCGGATCGGCGTGTCACAGATGCACGTGTCCCGGCTGATCACCCGCTCACTGGCCACGCTGCGTCACCAGCTCAGCGACGACATCACCGCCTGAGCCGTTTCACAGTTGGACGACGTGGCCCACCCGTGGCGGCGTACGACCGGCGAGGACGTCGAGCCACGCGTGCTGGAGGGCCGCCGGCCCGGCACCCACCCGAACGTCGAGCCACCGGCTCACGACGGCGGCGAAGCGTTGCCACGCCTCGGTGAACCGCTGGTCGAGCCCGTCGCGACCCCAGTCGTGGCTGCGCTTGCGCATCTGCACCGGCGCGAAGAACACCTCCTCGGCGGCGTCGGCGTTCGGCGTCTGGTTGGTGAGCCCGACCGCGATGTCCCGGACGAGCCGGTCGCCGAGACGTCGACGCAGGGCGGCGCGGGTCGAGGGCGCGCCGGACAGGTCGAGGTAGACGCTCGGGACCACGTCGAGGGAGTCGATGTCGTCGTACGACACGACCTCGTCGTAGCAGCCGAGCGACCGGGTGAACGCCAGGTTGCCCGGTGAGGTGAGACCGACCAGGCGCGGCCCGCGCCGGTGCAGCTCGAACGCGGCGGCGTACGCGGTCTTGCTCGACGCCGACGACACCAGCAGCGCCTCGGCACCGTAGAAGTCGTTGTCGACGACCTGGTCGGCCAGCATGAACGAGGTGAAGAACAGCGGCCGGAACAGGATCAGCAGGTCCTCCTGGTCGCGCTGGTACGCCGGGTCGCCGGTGGTCGACCGGTACGCGTTGTACGGCGACGGCAGATCGGCCCGGTGTGGGCTCGCCTCGCGGAACCCGGACGCGTCCACCCGGTCCGGCCGCACCACGAGGTGACCGGCGGGCGGGAGGTAGCCGTAGACCCGTTGCCCCACCTCGACACCGGCCACCGCCGAGGCGACCACCTCGGCGAAGCCCCAGAGCGGCGGCAGACCCCACTGCGGCCCCAGGCCCTGGGCCGCCAGAGGGAAGAACTGCCAGTACCGCATCGAGTCGCCGAGCACCGCGTAGGTCACGTTGTTCGCGGTGAGGCCGACGCGGTCCACGCGCAGCAGCGCCTCGCCGTCGGACAGGACGGGGGTGGAGCCATCGACGAGCGTGGTCTGCCCGAGGTCGTCACGCGCCACGGCGAAGGTCCATGAGTCAGCCATGAGGTGACGCTAGACAGCCCCGCAACCGGAGACAAGTGCACTGCGAGTGCAAAATCCCACTGGGCGCGAGGGGTCAGGGTCGGAGCGCGGCGAGGTCGCGGAGGTGCGCGAGCGGCAGGTGCGGTGGCCGCCACTCCACGAAGAGGGCCGTCGCATCGTCCTCGAGCTGATCGTCCTGGTAGCCGACGACCGCGCGGACCAGGCGACGCATCGTCTCCGGGCTGGGCAACCCGTCGTTCAGGGCGCGGTTGACGAAGTCGACGAGACGGTCCAGCCCGAACTGCTCCCCCTCCGCGTTACGGGCGTCGGTGATGCCGTCGGTGTAGGCGAGGATGCGGTCGCCCGGGTGCAGGTCCTCGACGTGCACCCGTGGTCGACGTGGTGACATGTGGCCCAGGCCGAGGGGCAACGCGGTCGGCCCCGGGAATTCTCGAACGGCCTTGCCGTCACGCAGCAACATCGCACCGGGATGCCCTGCGTTGATCATGCTGAGCCGGCCGGTCCGGCGGTCCACCTCGATCAGCAGCCCGGTCGCGAAGAAGTTCGGGTGCTCGGAGCGCACCCACCGGTCGATGCTGATCGCCGTGTCGACCAGGTCGAGGCCACACCGACGAGCATTGCGGTACGCGCTCACCACCAGCGAGGCCAGAGTGCTCGCCTTGATGCCGTGCCCGCAGGTGTCGAAGAGCCCGACGCTGAGCACGTCCTCGTTCAACGCGTAGTCGAAGATGTCGCCGCCGACGTCGTAGCACGGTTCGAGGATGGCGGTGACCACCAGGTCGTCGGTGGCGAAGGTCAGCGGCGGAAGCAGGCCCCACACGATCTCCGCAGCGACCTGCATCGGCATCCGCCGCCGCATCCGCTCGACCACGTCACCGTAGAGCCGGCGGTTGACCAGGATCTGGGCGACGTTGACCGCCACCTCCCAGGCTGGGGCGTCCATCGCCTGGTCGGCGGCAGCCGGGGAGACGACTTCCAGCACGCCCATCCGCTCACACCCGAGCAGCAGTGGCACCCACAGCCGATCCGGGTTGTCGGGCGCGCACTGGATGTCGAGGGTGGTGAAGGCCCGGCCGGCGAGCGTCGTCTCGATCGGCAGCTGGTCCCGGTCGGAACCCGCGCCGAGCAGCGGCACGAGGAGGGTCTGCGTGTAGTCGGCCAGATAGATCACGATCTCGCTGGCGCCGATCGCGGGCGCCGCACGGGCGACCAGTTGGGACACCTCGTCCGGGCCACCCCGCGGTGCGTTGAGCTGCAACCAACGCACCACCTCGCCGATGTCGGCCATGCTTCACCTCCCCCTGTTCTCCCCGGTTGCAGGAGCACGTAGTGCGAGCGTGAGGCTACCTCGCTCGCCGCGCACCCGGCGTCCACCGAGTCGCCTCCACGCCACCAGGGCGCGTCGTGGTCACAAGCCACTGGCGACCGGCCCGAGCAGCGCCACCCTCAGTGGGAGGGCGCGTCGACGAGATCAGCCGGGTTGAGGTCCAGGGTGGCGAGTAGCCCGGAGTGCTTGGCCGGGTCCATCTGCTCGGGCAGTTCGCGCTCGACCCAGGCGGCCCGGGCCAGCTGACCCCTGTCGCAAAGTGCGGCGACGATCCGGTCCCTGGCGATCCTCATCTGGTACTCCCCTGATTGAGCGTTCGAAACAATGTGCACGGACGGTGAACGAGTGCGTGCGTCGGGCAACCGAGCGCCGGACGCCGACGACGCGGCGACCGGCCGGTCGGGACGCGGTCCGCGATCGCCGACACGGCCGGTACGTCGAGGCGAGGCAGAAGATGAGCGGTAACGCCCTGGCGGGCTGGTGGCGACGGCGTCTGGCGGCCACCGGGTCCCCCGGGCGACATGTTCACCGTACGCCCTCGCGGCGGCCCGCCGCACCAGCGCCCTGGGCGGGCCGGAGGTCAGGGCTCCAGCACCACCTTGCCGGCCCGGCTGCGGTTCTCGGCGAACACCAGTGCCGCGGAAACCTCGCTGAGCGGGTAGCGAGCGGCGATCTGCGGCACGATCACGCCCTGCCGCAGCAGGTCGAGCACGATGCCGAGGTCGGTACGCAGGCGACGGCGGAACGCGGCGCGCCGGGTGAGCTGGCCGGCCCAGAAGTTGTAGAAGCCGGCGCGGTGGCCGTTGGGCAGCGCGTTCCAGGTGTAGAGACGGGCCAGCAGCTTCACGAAGACCCACGCGACCGACTGCCCGGTGCCGACGGCGGCGGCGTTGCCGTAGACGACCAGGGTGCCGCCGGGGGCGAGCAGGGCGTACGACGTGCGTACGCCCGGGCCGGCGACCGGGTCGAAGACGGCGTCGACCCCGCCCGGCGACAGTTCGCGGACCCGCGCGGCCATGTCCGGGTCGCGGTAGTCGAGCGGTTCGACGCCGAGTTCGCGCAGCCCGGCGTGGTGCCGTTCGGCGGCGGTGCCGATGACCCGCAGGCCGAGGTGTCGGCCGAGTTGGACGAGCACGCTCCCGACGCCGCCGTTCGCGCCGTGCACGAGGATGGTCTGTCCGGCCGCCAGGTCGGCGTCCCGCAGCATCTGCCAGGCGGTCACCCCGTTGACCACGACGGTCTCGGCCGCGGCGGGGTCCAGACCCGCGGGCACCGGGGCCAGGGCGTCGATGTCGACAATCGCGTGCGTGGCCCAGGCACCGGTCTTGGTGACCGCCGCCACCCGGGTGCCGACCAGCGCGTCGTCGCCGCCGGGGCCGACCGCCCGCACCGTGCCGACCAGGTCGTAGCCGGGCACGAACGGAAACTTCGGCTGGCCGGGGTAGAGCGCGTGGCGCATCTGCTGCTCGGCGAACGAGATGCCGGTGGCCTCTACCTGGACGAGCGCCTGCCCCCGGGCGGGGGCGGGCATCGCGCGTCGGTGCAGCAGGAGGCCGTCAGGCTCCACCACGCCGGGCAGTACCACTTCGGTGATCGTCGTGTCGGTGGTCGTCATCGGATTCTCCTTGTTTGTAAGTGTGCACTCACACACTTGTCTCGTCAAAAGACTGGGCCGCCGAGGCGGCCCAGCATCGGGTCGGTCAGGGGTGGCGGATACCGGCGGTCAGGGCGCGAGCCCAGGGCTCCGGGACCTCCTCCAGGCCGGCCGTCACGATCAGGTGGCACAACTGGCCGTACGCGAAGAACTGCTGCACCTGCGCGTCGCTGGCCCGGGCCCGACTCTGCACGAAGGTCGCGACCCGCCGGTAGCCGGCCCGCACCGCCTCGGCGACCTCCGGGATGTCCGTGACGGCCTGCGCCTGCACCTGGAAGAGCAGCAGGTCGCGATCGGCGATCAGCTCCGCGTAGGCACCACCCATGGCGTCGAGGATCTCCTCCGAGCTACCACCCACGGCGCGCTCCGCGCCCGCCTCGATGGCGTCGGCGATCCGGTCGAAACACGCCCCGGCCGCCGCCACGAACAAGCCGAGCTTCCCGGAGAAGAGTCGGAAGACGTACGCCTCGGAGATGCCGGCGGCGGCGGCCACGGCGGTGACCGGGGTGGCGTGGAAGCCAGCGCGCGCGAACACCGACACCGCGGTGTTCAGGACGGTGACCCGGCGGGCCTCGGCGGTGGATCGCATGTTCGTAAGTGTGCACTCACAAACAAGTGTCGTCAAGCCCGTCACTACGAACACATCCCTACCCAGGCGGCCCGCAGCGGCCATGACCGGCTCACTCCAGCGGATAGAGACGGGCCGGGTCGCCGGGTCGAAGGCTGTCCGGCACGTCGTCCGCACTGCTGGCGGCGATCGAGCCGAGCAGCGCCAACGAGCGGGCGGACTCCGTGCCGGGCTCGGCGTGGTAGATCACCAACAGTTGCCCGTCGGCGCCCGCCACGGCGAGCTTGTCGCAGTACAGGTCGAGGTCGCCCACCTCGGGGTGGTGCAGCCGGCTGACGATCCCCTCCCGCCGACGCACCTCGTGGCGCGCCCACAGTTGCCGGAAGCAGTCGCTCTTGAGGGACAACTCCCCCACCAGCGCCGTCAACCGTGGGTCGTCGGTGGCCCCTCCCGAGTCGGCACGCATCTGCCCCACCACGCTCTGCATCGCCTGCCGCCAGTCACGGAACAGCTCCCGCTCGGCCTCGTCCAGGAACACCGCGCGGAGTCGGTTGGCACCCGGGGCCAGATTCGGCGACAGCGCCCTCGCCATCGGGTTCGAGGCCAGGATGTCGAGGTAGCGATTCTGCACGAAGGCCGGCATGGAGAGCTGCCGCAGCAGGTGCAGGATGCTGGCCGGCACCCGCTCGGCGGCCGGTCGGGCCGCCCGCCGCGACCGCGCCCGGCTCAACCCGATCATGTACGCGGTCGCCTCCGGATCCAGCCGCAACACACCGGCGAGGGCATCGAGGACCTGCACCGAGGGGTGCCGCTCGCGACCCTGCTCCAGTCGGAGGTAGTAGTCGGCGCTGATGCCGGCCAGCATCGCCACCTCCTCGCGCCGCAGCCCCGGCACCCGGCGCAGGCCCACCCCCGGGCCGAGCCCGACGTCCTCGGGCCGGGTCTGCTCCCGGCGGGCGCGCAGGAAGTCGCCGAGCGGGTTCGTTGCGTCCATGCCACCGACGGTAGATCGCCGGGCGGCCCGGTGACTGGCTGTGTCACTACCAGGAACACCTCGCCCTGCCGCCCGGGTCACCCGCGGCGGAGAGTCGTTGAAGGGTCGGTTCCGCACGGCCCGGATGTCACAACGACTACTGAGACAAGAGGATGAGATGAGCGAGAACCTTCCCGGCGGTGCCCTCACCCCCGCTGACGGCCTCACCCTGAGCCGGATGGGCTACGGGGCGATGCAGTTGGCCGGCCCGGGTGTCTTCGGCCCGCCCCGCGACCGCGAGCAGGCGCTCGCCGTGCTCCGCGAGGCCGTCGACCTGGGCGTCCGACACATCGACACCAGCGACTTCTACGGGCCCGTCGTGGTCAACGAGTTGATCCGCGAGGCGCTCCACCCGTACCCCCAGGGTCTGCATCTGGTCACCAAGGTCGGCGCGCGCCGCGGCGCCGACCGCTCCTGGATCCCGGCCCTGGAGCCGGACGACCTCAAGGCCCAGGTACGGGAGAACCTCCAGCATCTCGGCCTGGACGTCCTCGACGTGGTCAACCTGCGGGTGGGCGTGGCGGAGGGCACCGGCGACGCGCCGCTCGGTGCGCAGTTCGCCGCCCTGGCGGAGCTGCGGCAGGAGGGCCTGATCCGGCACCTCGGGCTCAGCAACGTGACGCTCGACCAGCTCGACGAGGCCCAGGCCATCGCGCCGGTGGTCACCGTCCAGAACCACTACAACCTCGCCAACCGCCGGGATGACGCAGTGGTCGACAGGTGCGCGGCGGAGAACATCGCGTTCGCGGCGTTCTTCCCGCTCGGCGGGTTCACGCCGTTGCAGTCCGACACGCTCGACGGCGTGGCCGCCCGACTGGGCGCCTCACCCCAGCAGGTCGCCCTCGCCTGGCTGCTTCAGCGGTCTCCCACCACCGCGCTGATCCCCGGCACCTCCAGCCTGGCGCACCTGCGGGAGAACATGGCGGCGGTCGACCTGAAACTGCCGACCGACGCCATCGAGGAACTGGACGCGCTCGCCTCCTAGCGTTCATGCGGCTCAGTGGTGGTGCGGCCGGTTGCGGATCACTGTGAGCGCCAGCACCGCGGTGACGAGGAAGACGACGCCGGTGACCCGCAGCCCGGCCTGGACACCGGCGGTCAGTGCCTCCGCGATCGCCGCCCGGACCGGGTCGGGCAGGGGTTGGCTGCCGTTGGCGCCGGAGGCCACCGCCGCCCGCACGGCGGTACGGGTGGGTTCGTCGATCTGGTGCGCGGCGAGCCGGTCCGGCAGGTCGGCCACCATCGTGGTGGTGAGAAGCGTGCCGAGCAGGGACGAGCCGAGCACCGAGCCGACCTGGCGGGCGGCGTTCACCGCGCCGGAGGCCATCCCGGCCTGGGCGGGCGCGACGCTGGCCAAGGCCGCCGCCGTCGCCGGGGCCACCACCAGACCGCTGGCCGCGCCGAACAATGCGAACAGCGCCCAGCGGTCACCGAATGACGTGGTCGGCCCCTGGTTGGCCAGCGCGAAGCTGGCCACCGCACCGAGCACCAGGCCGAGGGTCAACGGCGCCTTGAATCCGGTACGGCGGATCGCGCGCCCGGCACCGAAGGCGACCAGCACGTACGCGCCGAAGAGCACCAGCATGCGCCAGCCGGTGTCCAGCGGGCTGAGTGCCTGGGCACGTTCGTGGAAGAGGACCAGCAGGATCGCCACGCCGGTGAAGCCGAACAGCGACACCGCGCCGACGACCATGACGGCGCTGAACGACGCGGACCGGAACAGCCGCACGTCGAGCATCGGCGCGCTGGTCCGCAGCTCGACCAGCACGAACGCGACAAGCGCGACGACCGCGACGACCCAGGCCGTCGACACCACCGGGTCGGTGTAGCCGACCTTGCCGCCCTGGATCAGCGCGTAGACGGCGGCCGCGATGGCGACGGTACCCAGCAGCAGGCCGGGCACGTCGAGTCGGGCGGCGCTCGGCCGGGACTCGGCCACCCCGACGATGGCGACGACGAGGGTGACCAGACCCAGCGCGATCGTCGACAGGTAGACGCTGTGCCACTGGTAGTGCCGCAGCAGGAAGCCGGCGATGAGTGGGCCGATCGCCAGGCCGATGCCGGACGCCGCCGACCAGGCGGTGATGACCTCGGTCCGTCGGTGCGGATCGGTGAACGTCGCACCGAGGATCGCCAGGCTGTTCGGCAGGATCAGCGCCCCACCGAGGCCGGCGACCAACTGCCCGCCGATCACCCACCCGACGGTCGGAGCCTCAGCCACGACGGCTGCGCCGACGATCATCGCGACGACCCCGGCACCGAACATGCGCTTACGCCCGTAGCGGCTGCCCAGGGTGGCCGCGGACAGCACGACGCTCGCCACCATCAGGGTGTAGGCGCTGGGGATCCAGACCAGAGTGGTGGGGTCGACCCGCAGGTCCCGCTGGATCGTGGTCAACGCGGAGACCGTCGCGGTGATCTGCAGGAACGTGATCATCGCGCCCAGGCACATGGCGATCAGGATCACCGGGCGGGAGCCGCGCAAGGACGAGCGGGCAGAGGCGGCTGAACCGGGTGGGCTCGCTCCGAGTGGGCTCGCTCCGGGTGGGGTCGGGGCCGTGGCGCTGGTGGTCACTGAAGATCCTTCAGGCTGGGGTCTGACTTGCGTATGCCGAAGTCAGCGCGCCCCAGTTAAGCACCTGGCTAGCCTTCATGCAAGTCAGGTAGGCTGGTGGGCATGGAGGACCTACGAGACGATCGCGATTCCTGGACGAGCGAGAACTGCTCGGTAGCCCGGGCGATGGACATCGTGGGCAGCAGGTCAACGGTCCTGATCATGCGCGAGGCCCTGCTCGGCACACGCCGCTTCGACGACTTCGTCCGCCGGGTCGGCGTCGGCGAGCCCGCCATGGCCGCCCGCCTCAAGGAAATGGTCGCCGCCGAACTGCTCGAACGAATCCCCTACCGGGAGCCCGGGCAGCGCACCCGCCACGAGTACCAACTCACCCGCAAGGGCCGCGACCTCCTGCCCGTCATCACCGCACTGCGCAACTGGGGCGACACCTGGGCCGCCACCGACACCGGCCCGTCCGTCGTCGCCACCCACCACGACTGCGGCGAACCGATCCGCGCGGTGCTCCGCTGCGCCGCCGGCCACGAGATCGCCGACGGCGACATCGACATCATCGCCGGCCCAGGCCTAGTCCGCCGCGACTAGGTTCTGTCTCGCGGATCATGAATCTCGCTCGTTAGGCCTGTGTGGCACGAGGCGATCTGACGAACCATGAGTGGGCTGTGCTGGCGCC
>NZ_JBITGE010000029.1:0-99692 GCF_044456785.1 Micromonospora sp. NPDC050795
CCGGCGAGGACGCCCGAGCCAGTCGTCGATCTTCACGTACAGTGCGGTCAGAAGGGTGTTGAGGTCTGTCGTCACAAACAGATCTTCAACACCCTCGTCTATGCCCACACCCCGGGGTCGTTAGGACTTACTCGTCTAGGTGCTCTCATCGGCGCAGGGTGGTCGCCCGCCGCATGTGTGACAGCTTCTCCGGGTTACGCACGGCGTAGACCCCGCTGATCAGACCGTCGTCGATCCGCAGCGCAAGGACCGTGTCGACCGCGCCGTCGAGCCGCAGAATCAGCGCCGGGTGACCGTTGACCTGGGTGGGGTGCAGCGACATGGTCGCGGTCCTGGCGTGTGTGCTGCACAGCAGACGGGCTACCTTGTCGGCCCCGACGACAGGCCGCAGCACGGCCTGCTTGATGCCGCCGCCGTCGCCGAGGAGCACGACATCCGGCGCGAGGACGTCGAGCAGGCCCTGCACGTCGCCGGTCTCGACGGCCCGCCGGAACGCGTCCAACGCCCGCCGCGTGTCCGCCGCCGAGACCATCCCCCGGGGCCGGCGCGCGGCCACGTGCGCCCGCGCCCGATGCGCGATCTGGCGAACGGCGGCCGGACTCTTGTCGACCGCCTCGGCGATCTCGTCGTACCCGAGGTCGAAGACCTCGCGGAGGACGAACACCGCCCGCTCGGTCGGCCCGAGTGTCTCCAGCACCAGCAGCATGGCCATCGAGACGCTCTCGGCGAGTTCGACGTCGTCGGCGACGTCGGGTGCGGTCAGCAGCGGTTCCGGTAACCAGGAGCCGACATAGGACTCTCTGCGCCGACCGACCGCCCGCAGCCGGTTGAGCGACAGTCGGGTGGTGATCCGGACCAGGTAGGCACGCTGGTCGCGCACCGCCGCGAGATCCGCGTCCGCCCACCGCAGCCAGGTCTCCTGGAGTACGTCCTCCGCGTCCGCGGCCGAGCCGAGCATCTCGTACGCGACGGTGAAGAGCAGGTTCCGGTAGGTGACGAACGCGTCGACGGCCCGGTCTCCCCGACCGTCCGCGCTCATGATTCCGCCTCCCGCGTCCATGCGCCCTCCAGTCTCACCGAGCTCGACCGCGTCGCCCACCAGACACCGGCCGTGCGACGTCTGTGACACCGAGCCTCCGTGCTCCCCATCACGTCACGAGCTGTCACAGCGCACCGGCCGGCGGTGTCTCCTGTGCGACTCGTTACGGAGGGAAACTCATGAACCTGGCACTGTGGATCGCGGCCGGACTGTTGGCCGCAGTCGCCCTGGCCGGCGGCATCACCAAGACGTTCGTACCCAAGCAGAAGTTGGCCGCACACAACGGCGGCGGATGGACCGGCGACGCCAGCGTGGGCTTCGTCAAGACCCTCGGGGTCCTCGAACTCCTGGCCGCGATCGGCCTCATCCTGCCCGCCGTGCTCGACATCGCACCGGTGCTGGTGCCGGTGACCGCCATCTGCTGGGTCCTGCTGATGATCGGCGCGATGATCACCCACCTGCGCTACGGCGAGGCGAGGTTCATCGTGCTGAATCTGGTCTACCTCGCGATCGCCGCCTTCGTGGCCTGGGGCCGCCTCGGACCCGAGCCCTTCAGCGGCTGACCTGAGCCCGCTCCAGCCCCGGCTGGCCGACGGTGCTTCGCTGGCCTTGCGCGATGACGTCCCTGACCGGGCTGCGGAGACGCACCGGGCACGGACTGCCGGGGCGGCGCGGCGCTCAGGAGGGCGCGGCGGCGGGGAAGCCGTCGGTGAGCGCGCCGATCACCCGCTGGATCCGGTGGTCCGCCGCCGGGTCGGTGGGGCCGGTCAACGCGACGTGGTGCAGCACGCCGACCACCGCCAGGGCCAGTGCCTCGGTGTCGGCGTCGGCCGGCACGCGCCCGCGGGTCTGCTCGGCGGCCAGGTAGTCGGCGACCGCACGTTCGATCCCCCGCAGCCCTGACATCCCACTGCCCAGGACCGCCTCGACGTTCGCCGTCAACTCCGGTCGGAACGCGGTCAGCCTGGTCAACGCCGTCAGCGTGCCCAGCGGGGTCGCCAGGACGGCCTGGCGCAGGTTGTCGGCGACGGTGCCGGACCCGGCGCGCTCCGGCAGGCCGGCCACCTCGCCGGTGATGTGGAAGACGCGATCGACCGCGAACCCGGTCAGGAAGTCGTCGAAATTCGAGAAGTGCGCGTAGAGCAGGCCGGTCGCGACGCCGGCCTCGCGCGTCACGGCCCGGCCGGTGAGCCGGCTCGGGCCCTCTTCAACGACCAACCGCTCGACGGCGGCGAAGAGCTGCTGTCTGAGCGCTGGGATGGCGACTCCGCGCGGCATGGCTGAAGTCTAGGCGGTTCCGCCGCCGCCGTTTGCGTCGGTATGAACAGTCGCTCATACTGGTTTGAGCAGATGCTCATTCTAGCGGCGAGGTGCTCGATGCGACGTGCGGTGATCGTGGGTGCGGGGATAGCCGGGCTGGCCACAGCCCTCCGACTCCACCAGGACGGATGGCAGGTCATCGTGGCCGAACGGGCTCCGGCCCGGCGCAGCAGCGGCTACCTGGTGAACCTGATCGGGCCGGGCTACGACGCCGCCGAACGCCTCGGCCTGCTCCCCTCGCTCTCCGCCGCCGACCTGGGCCCGTTCACCACGGTGCTGGTCCACGCCGACGGTCGGCCCAAGTTCACAGTGCCGTCCGCCATCGCCGAGGCCGCACTCGGCAAGCGGGCCCTCTCGGTGTTCCGCGGCGACCTGGAAGCCAGCCTCTTCGAAGCGGTGCGGGACCGGGTCGACATCCGCTTCGGCACCACCGTCACGTCCGTCGAACAGGACACCGACCACGTACGCGTGGAGTTGAGCGACGGCACCACCGAGCAGGCCGACCTGCTGGTGGGTGCCGACGGGGTGCACTCCACCACCCGTACCGCCGTGTTCGGCCCCGACCTCCGGGTGGACCTCCCATACCTCGTGGCCGCCTTCCCGCTGCCCCACCCGGTGCCCGGTGTGCCCGAGTCATCCGCCACCACCCACATCGGTCCCGGCCGCACCGCGGCGATGATCAACCTGGGCCCGCAGCGGTCGTCGGCGTTCTTCACCTATCGCAGCGCGGAGCCCGCCACCGACCTGCGACAAGGTCCGGTCGACGCGCTGCGGGCCGCATTCGGAGATCTGGCGGGCGGCGTGCCCGACGCCATCGACCATCTTGCGCAGGACCCGGCCAGCGCCTACTTCGACGCCGTCAGCCAGGTGGTCATGCCACGCTGGAGCACCGGCCGCGTCGTCCTGCTCGGAGACGCGGCCTGGTGCGTGACGCTCTTCGCCGGACACGGCGCGGCCCTCGCCCTCGCCGGCGCCGACCACCTCGGCACCGCCCTGCGACGGCACGCCGACGACCTTCCGGCAGCACTCGCCGAGTGGGAGGCCGGACTGCGCCCCGAGGTCGGCACCCGCGACTGACCGAGGACCTGCAACTCGCCCACCGGCTGCACCGACTCCCCCATGGCCGATCACGATAGTGAATGGCCCACACGTAAGCGCCCTGCGCGAGCGACCCGCCGCCCGCCGCCGGCCGCCCGCCAAGATCCGCGCACGGCACCCCCGGGGGTCAGCGGCGCAGGGTGAGGATCAGGTCGGCCACCAGGGCCGTCCAGCCGGTCTGGTGCCAGGCACCCAGGCCGGCCCCGTTGTCGCCGTGGAAGTACTCGGGGAAGGCGATCAGGTTGCGCCAGTCCGGGTGGGTCTGGAACATCTGAGCGGCACCGTAGATCGGCCGTCGACCCCAGTCGTCCTGGGTGAAGAGCGAGATCAGCCGGGCGGAGAGGTCGTCGGCGATCTCGTCCAGTGTGTGCTTCACCCCGGAGCGGGTCGGGTACTCCACCTGGAGGTCGTCGCCGAAGAACGCCGCGTAGTCGCGCAACGCGCTGATCAGCAGGAAGTTCGTCGGCATCCAGATCGGACCGCGCCAGTTCGAGTTGCCCCCGAACAGTCCGCTGGTCGACTCGGCCGGCTCGTAGCCGACGGAGAACTCCTGCCCGCCGAGGTTGACCGAGAACGGCTTGTCCAGGTGCGCGCGGGACAGCGTACGGAGGCCGAAGTCGGAGAGGAACTCGTCCGGGTCGAGCATCCGGGCGAGCAGGCGGACCACCTGCTCCGGGCCGACCATGGACAGCAGCCGCTGCTGCCGGCCGTCGGGGCCCAGCCGGCGGGTGCCGATCACCTGCGCGTACTCCGGGCGGTTGGTGAGGAACCAGCGCAGCCGGGCGCCCAGCTCCGGTAGGTGGTGCAGGGTCCGGGCGGTGAGCCGGGTGGTGGCGGCCAACGGCAGCAGCCCGACGACGGAGCGGACCTTCAGCGGCACCTTCGTGCCGTCGGCGAGGCGCAGCACGTCGTAGAAGAAGGCGTCCTCGTCGTCCCACAACCCCTGCTCGTACGCGGCGGCGGCGATGTACGCGAAGTGCTCGAAGAACTTGGTGGCGGTGTCCACCCAGGTCCGGTCGTGTTCGGCGAGCACGATCGCGATGTCCAGCAGGTTGAGCGCGTACATGCCCATCCAGCCGGTGCCGTCGGACTGCTCCAGCACCCCGGCGACCGGCAGCGCCGCCGAGCGGTCGAACGGCCCGACGTTGTCCAGGCCGAGGAAGCCGCCCTCGAAGACGTTGTTGCCGCCGGTGTCCTTGCGGTTGACCCACCAGGTGAAGTTGAGCAGCAGCTTGTGCATCACCCGGGCCAGGAACTCGTAGTCCCGGCCGCCGTCGATCTCGAACACCTTCAGCGCCGCCCACGCGTGCACCGGCGGGTTCACGTCACCGAACGCCCACTCGTACGCCGGGATCTGCCCGTTGGGGTGCAGGTACCACTCGCGGAGCAGGAGCAGGATCTGCTCCTTGGCGAAGCCCGGGTCGACCCGGGCGATGCTCACGCAGTGGAACGCCAGGTCCCAGGCCGCGTACCAGGGGTATTCCCACGGGTCCGGCATGGAGATGACGTCGAAGCTGGTCATGTGCCACCAGGCGCTGTTGCGCCCGTGCCGACGCCCGGCCGGCGGTGTCGAGCCCGGGTCGCCTTCGAGCCACCGTTTGACGTCGAAGTGGTAGAACTGCTTGCCCCACATCAGCCCGGCGATCGCCTGCCGGGCGACCAGCGCCTCGTCGGGTGTGGCGGCCGGCGGGATCACTCCGGCGAAGAACCGGTTCGCCTCGGCCCGCCGCGCCCACACCACGGCTTCGAAGCCCTCGCTGAGGTCGGCCGGGGGCGGCGGCGCGGCGGCCGGCGGCGACGCGGTTCGGGTCAGCCGCAGCCGGATCTGGCGCTGCCCGCCGGCCGGCACGTCGAGGACGTAGTGCAGCGCGCCCTTGGTGCCCTCCCGGGCCGGGTTGACCGTGGCCGCGCCGTTGACGACGTGGTCGTTGATGCCGTCCTTCGGGTACGGGGAGCGGCCGGGCAGGCCCCAGAGCCGTTCGGCGTTGGTGTCGTTGTCGCAGAGCAGCGGCACCGGGCCGCCGTCGCCCTCCAGCAGCAGTTGGCCGAACACCCGGTGTTCGCCGACGAGGCGGGTGCCCTGACCGGTCAGCCGGGGGATCCGGTCGCCGCCGGGCAGACCCCAGGACCAGGTGTTACGGAACCACAGGGTGGGCAGGACGTGCAGGGTGGCCGCCTGGTCGCCCCGGTTGGCGACGGTCACCACCATGCAGAGGTCGGTCGGGGACGCCTTGGCGTAGTCGACCGTCACCGCCCAGTACCTGTCGTCGTCGAAGATCCCGGTGTCGACCAGCTCGTACTCGGTGTCGTCGCGGCCGCGCAACGCGTTTACCGCGACGAGTTCGTCGTACGGGAAGGCTGCCTGCGGGTAGTGGTAGCGCCAGCGCATCCAGGAGTGGGTGGGCGTGGAGTCCTCGTACCACCAGTACTCCTTGGCGTCCTCGCCGTGGTTGCCGCTGTCGCCGCCGAGGCCGAACATCCGCTCCTTGAGGATCGGGTCCTTGCCGTTCCAGAGGGCGAGGGCGAACGCGAAGGTCTGTCGTTCGTCGCAGACGCCGGCCATCCCGTCTTCATTCCACCGGTAGGCTCTGGACCGCGCATGGTCATGCGGGAAGTAGTCCCAGGCCGTACCGTGCTCGCTGTAGTCCTCCCGTACCGTCCCCCACGCCCGCTCGGACAGATAGGGACCCCATGCACGCCAGTCCTGCTCCCCCGAGTCGGCCTGGGCGAGCCGGAGCCGCTCAGCGTCGGGTGGCGAGGCGTCGGAGGACGATCGGTCAGTGATCACGTGCACATCTTTGACGTCGCCGCGGTACTTGACCACAGCGGCCATTCTCGTCGTGGCGTGTTACACGTTGCCGCCGGTGGAGGAAAGTTGATCGACATTCGGTTCGGCCCGCAGGTCTGCGGCGATCTGACCAGCGCGGCCAGCCGGGAGTGGCTGGTCCCCGACGGCCTCGGCGGCTACGCGATGGGCACTGTCGCCGGGCTGCGGACACGTCGCTACCACGGCCTGTTGGTGGTTCCCGGCGAAACGCCGGCGTCCCGTCAGGTGGGACTGGTGAGTCTCGATCCGGCGGTCACCCTGCCGTCCGGCGCGCGGATCCGCCTCGGCGCGCACGAGTGGGCCTCCGGCGACGTGGACCCGCGCGGCTTCGAGCTGTTGGAGCGCTTCGACCTGGTCGACGGGCTGCCCCGGTGGCGGTGGCGGATCGGCGCGGTGGTCATCGAACGGGAGCTGGCGATGCTGCCCGGCCGCTCCTGCGTCGCAGTGGTGCACCGACTGGTCGCCGGTGGTCCCGTGCGGCTGGAGCTGTCGGCCGCCTGCACCTGGCGGGACGCGCACGGCGAACGGCGGGCCGACGGCCCGGTCCCGCAGGTCGAGGCGGTGGCCGACGGCGCGGTGGTCGAGGGCGCGTACCGGCTCGCCGGCCCGGGCTGGACGCCCGAGGGGCAGTGGTGGCTGGGCGTGCACCACCGCGAGGAGGCCAACCGTGGTCTGAACGCGGACGAGGATCTCTGGTACGCGGGCCGCTTCTCCGGTGAGCTGGAACGCCCCGGCGACACGGTGTCGGTGCGGGCCTGGGCCGGTCGGCTCGACGAGGAGCCGCCGCCGGGCACGGAGATCGTGGCGACGGCCCGGCGGCGCAACCGGCGGGTGGTGGCGACGGCAAAGCCGGCCGACGACGTGGACGCCACCCTGGCGCTGGCCGCCGACGCGTTCGTGGTGCGCACCGACCAGGCGGCGGTCGACGTGATGGCCGGGTACCCGTGGTTCGGGGCGTGGTCGCGGGACACGATGATCTCGTACGAGGGGTTGTTCCTCTGCACGGGTCGCGCCGATGAGGGTCGGGAGCTGCTGCGGGCGTACGCGGCGACGCTGTCCGAGGGGATGCTCGCCAACACGGCCGACACCGGTCGGGTGGAGTACAACACCGTCGACGGCACGCTGTGGTTCCTGCACGCGGTGAGCCGGCACGTCACCGTCACCGGCGACACCGACCTCGGCGACGAGCTGCTGCCGGCGCTGCGCACGGTGGTCGACGCGCACACCGCCGGCACCCGGTACGGGATCCGGGTCGACCCGGCCGACGGGCTGCTCACCCAGGGCGCCGCCGGCACCGCGCTGACCTGGATGGATGCCCGGGTGTACGGGGTGCCGGTCACCCCGCGCACCGGCAAGCCGGTCGAGGTCAACGCGCTGTGGATCAACGGGCTGGCCGGGCTCGCGGAGCTGGCCGAGCTGGCCGGGCAGGACGCCGACGAGCTGTGGGGACTCCACCGGCAGGCCACCGCCTCGTTCCGGGAGCGGTTCCCGGCCCCGACCGGCTGGCTGCACGACGTGCTGGACGCGCCCGCGCCGGCGTACCCGTTGGGTGGCGCCGCGGTGCACGACGACGACGCGTTGCGTCCCAACCAGCTGCTGGCGTGGTCGCTGCCGTACGCGCCGATGGAGCCGGACGAGGCGACGGTGCGGCGGGTCGGGGGCGGTCTGCTCACCCCGCTCGGGCCGCGCAGTCTGGCCCCGGATTCCGCGGAGTTCGTGGGCCGGCACCGGGGCGGCCCGGCCGAGCGGGACGGGGGCTACCACCAGGGCACGGTGTGGCCGTGGTTGCTCGGCCCGTACGTGGACGCGGCCCGCCGGGGGAAGATGTCCGTCGATGACGTTTTCGTCGGCATTGAGGCTCATTTGATGGAATATGGGTTAGGCTCAGTTAGCGAGACGGCAGATGGCCTCGCGCCGCACACCGCTACCGGGTGCCCGTTCCAGGCATGGTCGGTGGCCGAGCTGCTGCGGGTGCGGCGAAAGAGCCAGTAGCGCTTTACACGACCGCAACGGTGGTGTCGCCGCTGGTTATCGCGATCCCGGCAGGATTGGCCTCGATCCAGACGCGACGGCGACATCAATTCGGTGTCGGTCGGCGCGCGCCCGGGGACAACTCAAAGGGGGCCGCATGTCACTCGATGCCCACGTGATCGACATCAACCCCGCCCGACAGCTGCGGGTGCTGATGCTCTCCTGGGAGTACCCGCCGGTGCTCGTCGGCGGCCTCGGCCGACACGTGCACGCCCTCTCCGTCGCCCTCGCCGCCGCCGGCCACGAAGTCACCGTCGTGACCCGCCACAGCGAAGGCGCACCCCTGGAGGAATACGCCGACGGCGTCCGCATCCTGCGCGCCCCCGAAGACCCCGTCACCTTCCCCCTCGCCACCAGCTCCCTCCTGGCCTGGACCATGGCCTTCAACCACACCCTCACCCGCACCGCCCTACGCGCCACCCAGGCCGGCGCCTACGACGTCATCCACGCCCACGACTGGCTCGTCGCCCACACCGCCGTCACCCTCGCCGAGCACCTGGACCTCCCCCTGGTCACCACCATCCACGCCACCGAGGCGGGCCGGCACCAGGGTTGGCTGCCCGAGGAGATGAACCGCACCATCCACGGCGTCGAACACTGGCTGAGCAACTCCTCCATCCGGGTGATCACCTGCTCGGGTTACATGCGCGACCAGGTGACCGCGCTGTTCGAGGTGCCTGCCGGCCAGGTCGACGTGGTGCCCAACGGGGTCGACGACCGGGCCTGGCGGGCCCGCCCCCGAGCGGTCGCGTCGGCCCGGGCACGGTTCGCCGGGGACGGCCCGTTGGTCGGGTACGCCGGCCGGCTGGTCTACGAGAAGGGCGTCCAGCACCTGGTGCACGCCATACCCCGGCTGCGCGAACGACACCCGGGGCTGCGCGTGGTGATCGCCGGCGACGGCCCGTACCGCACCGAACTGGAGGCGGAGGCCCGGCGACTGGCGCTCAGCTCGACGGTCCGGTTCACCGGGTTCCTCGACTCCACCCAACTACCGGCGATGCTCGGCGCCACCGACGCGACGGTGGTCCCCAGCCTCTACGAGCCGTTCGGCATGGTGGCGCTGGAGGCGGCGGCCGCCGGAGCGCCCCTCGCCGTGGCCCGTACCGGCGGCCTCGCCGAGATCGTCGAACCCGGCGTGACCGGGGTGACGTTCCCGCACAGCGACCCGGACGCCCTCGCCGGCGCGGTCGGCCAACTGCTCGGCGACGAGGTCTTCGCCCGGCGGCTGGCCCGCCGGGCCCGCACGATGGTCGGCGAGCGGTACGGCTGGGCCACCATCGCGGCCCGCACCGCCGCCAGCTACGCCACCGCCCGCCGCGAACACGGCCCCGTGCAGGCCCGCCGCGCCGCCGCCCGACTGAGCGCCGGACGGACCCGCATCGCCATCCCGGAAGGGAACCTGCTCGCTGCCGCCGACCACGCCGCCTGCTGAGCCAAGTCGGACGACCGATAGGTGACTTCCGATCCGCTGGTTAGGGTGTAGCCCGGACAGCGGCTGAGGAGGAGCGTGCACAGGTGCTGATCGCTGGTCGGTACCGGCTGCTCGACCTGGTGGGTCGCGGGGGCATGGGTCGGGTGTGGCGTGCCCGCGACGAGATGCTGCACCGCGAGGTGGCGGTCAAGGAGATCGTCCCACCGAGTTGGTTGGCCGATCATGAACGGGACGAGGTGCGCTCCCGCACCATGCGGGAGGCGCGCGCCGCGGCCCGACTCAACCACCCCGCAGTGGTCCGGCTCTACGACGTCGTCGCGGTCGACGGCAGTCCGTGGATCATCATGGAGTACGTCCCGTCCCGCACCCTTCAGGACGTCGTCGACGCCGAGGGGCCGCTCGAACCTGCACGCGCGGCCCGGATCGGGCTGGCCGTGCTCGACGCGCTCCAGGCCGCGCACACCGCCGGAGTGCTGCACCGCGACATCAAACCGCAGAACGTGCTCGTTGCGCACGACGGACGGGTGATGCTCACCGACTTCGGGCTGGCCACCTTCGACGGTGGCGACGGCGCGATGACCCGCCCCGGCATGGTCTTCGGCTCCCCGCAGTACGTGGCCCCCGAGCGGGCCGCCGAGGGGGTGTCCACGGTTGCCGCCGATCTGTGGTCGCTCGGGGCGACCCTGCACGCCGCCGTGGAGGGCCGGTCCCCGTACGCCCGCAGCACCGCGATGGCCACCCTGAGCGCGCTGGCCGCCGGCCCGCCCGACCCCGCCCCCCACGCCGGGGCGCTCGCGCCGGTGCTGGAGGGATTGCTGCGCCGCGACCCGCGCGAGCGCCTCGACCACGACAAGGCCCGTCGGTTGCTCACGATGGCCGCGACCGGCCGCGCCGACCCGCCGCCGGCGACCGACCGGCCCTCTGGTGACGCACCGGTGCCGGGGCTGATCGCCCACCCCGCAGCCGTCGACGACGACCAGGACCCCACCATCCCGTTGCCCGATCCGTCCGACGAGCCGACCCCTGCCCCGCCCGCAACCGGAGGGGCCTCCCCCACGCCGGGCGCGGACCGGGCGGCCCGGGGACCGGCCACCCGCCGGCTGGCACTGATCGGTGTGGCGCTGCTGGTGGCCGTCGCGGCCGGTGTCGGTACCGCGCTGACCTTCGCCGACGACGAGCCCGGCGACACGGTCGCCTCGTCCTCCCCGCAGCCACCGAACCGTCCACCCGACAACAGGCCGGAGGGACCAGGCGGCCCAGGCGGACCGGGCCCCGACCGGCCTGGGCCGCCGCCCAACGGACGGGACGTCCCCCCGCCGCCGTTCGCGTGTGTCCGCCCGCATGTCGCCGGCACGCCGGTGCTGGCCGGCGACCCGGCCTCCGGCGAACAGTTCCGGCCACCGCCGGGCTGGGTCTGGCACGCCGACACCACAGGCTTCCGGGTCTCCGTGCCGGCCAGCTGGTACTACTCCCGCGACGACGGGGTGGTCTGCTTCCAGGACCCGGCGACCGGCCGGGCCTTCAGCGTCGCACCCGGCAACAGCGCCGACCCGTTGGTCCGGCTCCGCGCGGCCCGGGACGCCGCCGCCGGGGCCGGGGCGTTGCCGGGGTACGACGAGATCCGGCTCGCCGCCAGCGACGGCGGGGCGGAGTGGGAACTCCGCTGGCAGGCCCCCTTCGGCGACCTGTGGCTGCACGCCCGGCAACAGGCTGTCGCTGCCGGCCGCTGGACGCTGGCCTGGATCACCCACGACGAGGACTGGGCCGAGGCCGCAGCCGACTGGAAAAAGGTGCGAGAGAGTTTCCGACCACCCCGCTGACCTGCACCGTATGGCCATGATCGAGACCACCGTCCGTCGTGGATCGAGGCCGCTCAGTGGATGAATTAGCCGCCATTGGTGGCTATCGTGGATCCCGGGGTGACCGAGGGGGAGCGACCGTGCATCAGTTGCTGATCGCGGGTCGGTACCGGCTGCTCGACCTGGTCGGCACCGGCGGAATGGGCCGAGTGTGGCTTGCTCGCGACGAGATGTTGCATCGCGACGTAGCAGTGAAGGAGGTCGTGCCGCCGTCCTGGCTGGCCGAGACCGAACGCGAGGAGTTGCGGCTACGGACCCTGCGCGAGGCACGCACCGCCGCTCGCCTCAACCATCCCAACGTGGTCCGCCTCTACGACGTGGTGCACGACCGGGAGAGCCCCTGGATCGTGATGGAATACGTGCCGTCGCGATCGGTGCAGCAGATCATCAGCGCCGAGGGGCCGCTGAGCCCGCAGCGCACCGCCCGGATCGGGCTGGCGGTGCTCGCCGCGTTGCGCGCCGCCCACGCCGCCGGGGTGCTGCACCGCGACGTGAAGCCGCACAACGTGCTGGTCGCCGACGACGGGCGGGTGGTGCTCACCGACTTCGGGCTGGCCACCTTCGACGGCGGTGACGGTGTGATGACCGGGCCCGGCACCGTGCTCGGCTCGCCGCAGTTCGTCGCCCCCGAACGGGCCCGCGAAGGGGTGTCCGACGCGCGCACCGACCTGTGGTCACTCGGGGCGACGCTCTACGCCACGGTCGAAGGGCAGTCACCGTACGCGCGGTCGAGCGCGATGGCGACGCTCAGCGCGCTGGCCACCGAACCACCGGACCCGATGCGTCGGGCCGGCCCGTTGCGTCCCGTCCTGATCGGCCTGTTGCAGCGCGACCCCTGGCGGCGGTTGACCGCCGCCGAGGCGGAGCCGCTGCTGCGCACCGCCGAGGCGAGCCACGACGAGCCCGCCGCGTCGACCCGCTCCACGGCGGTCGCGGCGGTCCGTGACGCCGGACGCACCAGGACGCCCCAACCGGTCGAACCGGTCGCCCCGTCGGGCGAGCCGGCCACACCGACTCCGAGCCCGCGGCGCCGACCTGGCCGGCGACGGCGCCTGATCGCCCTGGGTGGTGCGGCTGCCGCTGTGCTCGTCGCGGGAGGCGTCACGCTCGCGCTGGTCAACCGGCACGACGACCAGACCCCTCCGTCCGGCTCGGGCGGTGGCGCGCCGACCTCCCGACCGGCCGCGTTCGCCTGCGCGTCTCCCCCGCCACCGTCGGCGACCCCGGTCGTGGCGGTGTCACCGCCACCCGGCGTGAAGTACGGGCTACGCGAGGGCTGGACCTGGTACGACGACCCGAGCGGGTTCCGGATCGCCGCGCCGGTGGGGTGGGCGCGCTGGACCGAGGGCTCGGTGACCTGCTTCCGGAGATCCAACGGAACCCGGGTGCTCAGCGTCGAGGCTGGGCCGGCCCGCCCCGATCCGGTGGCCCACTGGGAGGCCGAGGAGGATCGGCTGACCGCCAACGCCGCTTTGCCGGACTATCGCAAGGTGGACATCTCCGCGATGGACATCTTCGAGGGCGGCGCGGTGTGGGAGTGCGGCTGGCAGAACGCCCTCGGCGTTCCGGTGCACAGCTTCCGCTTGCTCGCCAACACCTCGGCCGACCGCTCCTACACCGTCTCGTGGTTGACAGAAGAGTTCGACTGGCAGGTCAACGCGGCATACTTGCCGATGATCCGGCAGAGCTTCACCCCCACCCCGTAACTCGGTCCGATGTGGACGTTCAGGGTGATGCCCCTGCGACGCCGACGCTTACTACAGTGGCGTAGTTTTGGGCGCTCAAGATCCCTGGGGAGGGTGAGCCGAGATGATGGGACCGCAACACGCGCTGTCCGGCGCGGCGGTGTGGCTGGCTGGCTCCTGGGCACTGGAGCAGTTCGCCGACTACCACCAGTCGCCGCTCGCGTTGGCGGTGGGCACCGCGGTGTGCGCCGGCGGCGCGCTCTTTCCCGACCTCGACATGTCGGGCAAGGTGACCAAGAACCAGGGTGGGGCCACCGTGGCCCGTACCTTCGGAGTCTTCTCGCTCTTCGCCGCCGAGGTGATGGAAAAGATCTCCCTCGGCGTCTACTACGCCACGAAGCTCAGCAAGGACCCACGCCGCAACAACGGGCACCGGACGCTCACCCACACGCTGCCGTTCACCGTGCTGGTCGGCTGGGGCACCACCGCCCTCTGCGCCGCGTACGGCAAGTGGGCTGTCATCACCATCCTGTTCTTCATGTTCGGCCTGGCGCTGCGCGGGCTGTTCGACGAGTGGGCCGAACGGGCCGGCTGGGTGATCATCACTCTCGCGTCGGCCGGGGCCGCCTGGTTCACCTTCGCCAACCTGCCCGGCGGACGCGGCTATCCACTGATCGGCACCGCGCTCGGCGTGGGCTGCTTCGTGCACATCCTCGGCGACATGATCACCAGAGCCGGCGTGCCGATCCTCTGGCCGATCCCCATCAAGCGGCGCATGTGGATGATGATCGGCCTGCCGAACAGCATCGCCCTGCGCGTCGGCAGCAAGGCCGAAGTGGTCGGAATGCGCATCGCACTGACCGTCATCTCCGCGCTCGCCACCGTCGGCCTGATCGCGCCCTCGGTGCTGAGCCGATTCGACATCGAAATATGACCGATCCGGCGTCGGTGTCGGCGTCGGCGTCGGCGTCGGCGTCAGTGCCGGCGTCGGCGTCGGCGTCGGCGTCAGTGCCGGTGTCGGCGTCGGTGCCGGCTGGCACGGCCGGCGAGCATCTGCCGGTCCCACCCGACGCGGACGACCGCGTCCCGGAGTTCTGCCGCGCCCTGGGGCTGCCCGGCCTCGCCGACGTGCACGTGCACTTCCTGCCACCACGCCTGCTGCGTCGGGTGTGGGCCTACTTCGACGCCGCCGGGCCTCTGGTCGGCACCGAATGGCCGATCCTGTACCGCTGGAGCGACGCCGACCGGGTCGCGCACCTGCGCCGGCTCGGGGTGCGGGTTTTCAGCGCCCTGGCGTACGCACACCGACCGGGCATGGCGGCGGAACTCAACCGCTGGACGCTGGACTTCGCCCGCGACACCCCCGGATGCCTGGCCTCGGCCACGTTCTACCCCGAGCCGGACGCCCCCGGGTACGTCGAGGCAGCCCTCGCCGAAGGCGCCCAGGTGTTCAAGCTGCACCTACAGGTCGGTGGCTTCGCGCCGACCGATCCGGCGCTGGACCCGGTGTGGGGGATGCTGTCCGACGCGGGTGTGCCGGTGGTGGTGCACGCCGGGCACGCCCCGGTGGGGACCTCCCACACCGGCCCGGAACCGTTCGCCGCCCTCCTCGCCCGCCACCCTCGACTGACCGCCGTGGTGGCACACATGGGAGCCCCGGACTACCCGGCATTCCTGGACCTCGCCGAGACGTACGCGCGGGTTCGACTGGACACCACAATGGTGTTCACGCCCTACTTCGACCAGTTCGTGCCCTACCCCGCCGAGGAGTTCCCCCGGTTACGCGAGTTGGGGCTGGCCGGCAAGGTGCTGCTGGGTAGCGACTTCCCGAACATCCCGTACCCGTACGCCGAGCAGGTGACCGGGCTGGCCCGACTGGACCTGGGCGACGACTGGCTACGCGCGGTCTGCTGGAACAGCGCCGCCACCCTGTTCAACCTGCCCTGACCCTCGACCGCCACGCCCCACGGGCCCGCGCCCTCGCCCTCGCCTTCGCCCCTCGCCCGCCGCGTCGTCGCGCGCCTTCGCCCTCGCCTTCGCCGCACCCCGCACCTTCGCCCCACCGGGCCGCACCCTCGCCCCCTCGCCCCACCGGGCCGCGCCCCGCACCCTCGCCCCACCGGGCCGCACCCCCGCCCCACCGGGCCGCACCCCCGCGCCACCGGGCCGCACCCCTGCGCCCTCGCCCCACCGGGCCGCACCCTCGCGCCCTCGCCCCACCGGGCCGCACCCTCGCCCCCTCGTCCTAACGGGCCGCACCCCCGTCCCTCGCCCCACCGGGCCGCACCCCGCACCCCGCACCCCGCACCCCGCACCCCGCACCCCGCACCCCGCACCCCGCACCCCGCACCCAAGATCGTGCTCGATCCTGGATGTAGTGGCCTCCACGACTATCCAAGGGACTACATCCAGGATCGAGCACGATCTTGGCGCCGCCCGGCCCGCTCCCCCCTTGACCGGCGGCCAAGATCCGTGCAACTTCCCGGATGTTGCTGCCTCCGGCGGATGGGAGGCAGCAACATCCCCGATGCTGCGCGAATCTTGGCCGCGACCGTCACCTGCGACTGACCGAACCGGAGCGGCGCGCCCCCTGCAACCAAGATCGTGCTCGATCCTGGATGTAGTGGCTTCCACGACTGACCGAGGGAACTAAATCCAGGATCGAGCACGATCTTGCCGTCGCGCGGCCCGCCCGCCCCGTGACCGGCGGCCAAGATCCGCGCAACGTCCCGGAAGTTGCTGCCTCCGGCGGATGGGAGGCAGCAACATCCCCGATGGTGTGCGGATCTTGGCCATGACCGGCCTGTGCGACTGACCGACCGGGGGCGGCACGAGCGGGAGCAGCGCGGCACGGACTGAACGGGAGCAGCGCGGCACGGACCGGGAGCGGCACGGCACGGACCGGGAACAGCGCGGCACGGACTGGGAACAGCGCGGCACGGCGCGGACCCAACGGGACCAGCACGGCACGGACCGGAAGCAGCGCGGCACGGCGCGGACCCAACGGGACCAGCGCGGCACGGACCGGAAGCAGCGCGGCACGGACCGGAAGCAGCGCGGCACGGACCGGAAGCAGCGCGGCACGGACCGGGAGCAGCGCGGTGCCGCGCGGACCGGCCGGGAGCGGCACGGCGCCGACCGACCAGGAGAAGCGCGCGGCGCGGGCTGGGCGAGGGCTCGGCACCCTTCCAGCCTGGCCGCGCGCAGGGCGCTCGGGAGGGACGGGCGCAGGGCCCTGCGCGCCCCTGAATTCTTTTCGACATCGGCTATTGACGTCGCCGTAACAGGTGGCCTAGCGTCCTGTCGAACCGCTTCGTCGAAACGCTTCGACGAAGTTCGGGAGCGGTCCCACCCCAGGCCGGAGGAGATGCGCGGTGGCCACCATGCACGACGTCGCCCGCCTCGCACAGGTCTCGGTCAGCACCGTCTCGTACGTGCTCACCGGCACCCGGCCGATCTCGCAGGCCACCCGTGACAAGGTGCTCGCCGCGATGGCGCAGCTCGACTACCAGCCCAACGCGATGGCCCGTGGGCTGGCCAGTCGCCGCAGCCGGATCCTCGGCCTGCTGATGCCGATGGACGAGCGTGGCCTCGGTGCCACCGAGACCGCGTTCGTCACCGGTGCCGCCGCCGCGGCCAGCGTCGCCGGCTACCACCTGGTGCTCTCGCCGGTCGGTGGGGGCAACCTCGACGACCTGCGTCGGCTGGCCAGTCAGCGGATGCTCGACGGGGTCGTGCTGATGGAGGTCCAGCTGGCTGACGAGCGGGTCACTGTGCTCCAGGAGGCGGGGGTGCCGCTGGTGCTGATCGGCCGCACGGGCGACACCAGCACGCTCTCCTACGTCGACATCGACTTCGACCAGACCGTTCGGGAGGCTGTCGCGCACCTGGTCGGCCTCGGGCATCGGCGCATCGTCTACGTCAACCACTCGGCCGCCACGTTGGCCAGCGGTTACGGGCCGGCGTTGCGTACCCGTGACGCCTTCACCGCGGCGATGACCGGGCACGGCCTGGAGCCGGTGATGATCGCGGCCGAGGACAGCGCCTCCGGCGGGCGGGCCGCCCTGGCCGCCGCGTTCGCGCGGGCCCCGGAGCTGACGGCGGTGTTGGCGATGAACGAGACGGCGATCTTCGGCATTCTCGGCGAGCTGACCGGCCGCGGGTTGTCAGTGCCCGACGACGTCTCCGTCGTCTCGATGGTCACCTCGCCGCAGGTCGCCGAGCTGGCCACCCCGGCGCTGACCGCGATGACGTCACCCGGTTCGGCGCTCGGCCGGATCGCGATCGAGGCGCTGACGCGCCAGCTGGATGGCCCCGCTGACCTTCGTCACCAGCAACTGCTGCCGTGCGCGTTGGAGGTCCGTGGGTCGACCGCTGCGCCCCGACGCCACCAGCCCATGGGGGCCGATCTGTAAATGGCCCGCCGCCGCGCTGCAACGCGACGACGGGCCCCGTGAAGTACCGGCTAGATACTCAACGAGGAGGATGCTAATGCAGCGATTCCACCGGCTCGTCGCCGCGATCGCCCTGGCGGCGATGGCGACGACCACCGTGGCCGCGTGCGGCGGTGGTGACAGCGGGGACGACAGTGACGCCAAGACCCTCAAGCTCTGGCACTACGAGAGCGAGAACAGCGCCATGGGGGTCGGCTGGGACCGGGCGATCGAGATCTTCAAGTCCGAGCACCCGGGCGTGGAGGTGCGCTTCGAGCGCAAGGCGTTCGAGCAGATCCAGCAGAACGCCGGCATGATCATCAACTCGTCCGAGGGCCCGGACATCATGGAGTACAACAAGGGCAACGCGACCGCAGGGCTGCTCTCCTCCCAGGGCCTGCTGGCCGACCTGAGCAGCGAGGCCGACAAGCGCGGCTGGGCCGGCAAGCTCAGCCCCAGCCTGCAGACCACCGCCCGGTACAGCGACAAGGGCGTGATGGGCTCCGGCAAGTGGTTCGGTGTGCCGAACTACGGCGAGTACGTCACCGTCTACTACAACAAGGACCTGTTCCAGAGCAACGGCGTCAAGGTTCCCACCACGATGGCCGAGATGACCGCCGCGATGGACACCTTCGTCGGCAAGGGCATCACCCCGCTGGGGATGGCCGGTGCCGAGTACCCGGCCGGGCAGCTGTTCTACCAGCTCGCCCTCTCCAAGGGCGACCGGCAGTTCGTCGACAACTACCAGCTCTACAAGAACCCGGTCGACTTCAAGGCCGACCCGCTCAAGTACGGCGCGGACACCTTCGCCCAGTGGGTGCAGAAGGGTTACGTCGCGAAGAACTCGGCCAGCCTCAAGGCCGAGGACATGGGCACCGCCTTCATCGGCGGCAAGGTTCCGATGATCGTCTCGGGTAGCTGGTGGTACGGCCGGTTCAAGACCGAGATGAAGGCCAACTGGGACACCTTCCTCTTCCCCGGCAACACCCTGCAGGCCGGCTCCTCCGGCAACCTCTGGGTCGTCCCGGAGAACAGCAAGGCCAAGAGCCTGGCGTACGACTTCATCGACATCACCCTGCGTCCGGAGATCCAGGACCTGATCGGTAACAACGGTGGTGTTCCGGTCGCCGCTGACGCGTCGAAGATCAGCGACCCGAAGGACCGCAAGCTGATCGAGGACTTCAACACGGTCAGCAAGCAGGACGGGCTCGCCTTCTACCCGGACTGGCCGGTCCCCGGCTACTACGACGTGCTGGTCTCCGGCTTCCAGGGTCTGATCAACGGCTCGAAGTCGCCCGACCAGGTTCTCGACACGATCGCCAAGCCGTACGCCGATGGCGTCAAGGAGATCACCGGCAAGTGACACGGCGAGCGGCGGGCGCGACCGGCACGACCGGCGCGCGCCCGCCCGCCCCGCCGGGAAGGATCTTCCATGGCAGTCTCCGAGACGGTCGCCGCCACACCGCCGGCCGCGACCCCCACCCCGCCCGCCCTCAGCCGCAGACGCCGCGGCCGCGACGCGGCGTACTGGCTCTACCTGCTCCCCGGAGCGGTGCTCTTTCTGCTGGTCATCGGCGCGCCCCTGGTCGGCACCCTCTACCTGTCGCTGACCAAGTGGTCCGGCATCGGCGACCCCCGGTGGGTCGGCTTGGACAACTACCGGCAGTTGCTGCAGGACGACGTGTTCTGGGCGTCGTTCCGCAACACCGTCTGGATGCTCGTCGCGATGGTGGTGGTGCCCACGGTGCTGGGGCTGCTGCTCGCCGCGGTGCTCTTCGACGTCGTCGGCCGCCGGTTCAAGCCCCGCACGGCCGCCGCGCTGCGGGCCGCGTTCTACCTCCCGCAGGTGCTGCCCGTCGTGGTGGCCGGCATCGTCTGGGGCTGGATCCTGCGCCCCGGCGGCGCGTTCAACAGCCTTCTCGACGTGGTCGGTCTCGGCGCGTTACGCCATGACTGGCTCGGCGACCCGGGCACCGCACTGCCGGCCGTGATGGCCGTGATGATCTGGGTGCAGATCGGCTACCCGGTGGTCGTCTTCATGGCGGCGTTGCAGCGGGTCGACCCCGAGCTGTACGAGGCGGCCGAGGTCGACGGCGCGAACTGGCTGCACCGGTTCCGGGCGATCACTTTTCCGCAGATCCGGCCGGAGACCTTCGTGGTGGCCCTGACCTGCACCATCGCCGCGTTGAAGGTGTTCGGGCCGATCTTCGCGCTGACCCGGGGTGGTCCGGACAACGCGACGAACGTGCCGAGCTACTTCGCCTACTACACGTTCTTCAAGAAGCTGCAGGTCGGCTACGGCTCCGCGATCTCCACGGTGCTGACTTTGATCATCGTGGTGGTGGCCGGGGTCTTCATCTGGATGCAGGCCCGCAGCGAGCGCCGGGACCGGGGGTTCTGATGGCCGTCACGCTCACACCGAGCCCCGCGCCGGTGACGCCGGCCCGGCCCGTACGCGATCGACACCACCGTGGCGTCAGCCGCTGGGTGGTGCTCGCCCTGGTCACCCTCGGCGCGCTCGTCATGCTGGTGCCGTTCGCGTTCATGCTGCTCAACGCATTCAAGTCGCCCGGGGACTACTCGTCGGGCGGCCCGCTGAGCTGGCCGACGGAGTTCTACACCAAGGGTCTGCGCACGTACTGGACCGAGGTCAACTTCCCGCTGAAGTTCTGGAACTCGGCGGTCATCGCCGGCTCCGTGGCAGTGCTCGGCGTCGCCGTGTCACTGCTCAACGCGTACGCGCTGGGCATCGGCCGGGTCCGGGGACCGCTGTGGATCGTGGGTCTCTTCCTGCTGGCCAACATGCTGCCGCAGGAGGCGCTGATCTACCCGCTGTACTACGTGGCGAAGCAGGTCGGCCTCTACAACACCCAGCTCTCGGTGATCATCATCTTCACCGTGATCCAGAGCGCGTTCGGCACGTACCTGCTCGCCTCGGTGATGGGCACGTTCCCGCGCTCGCTGCTGGAGGCCGCCGCGCTGGACGGCGCCGGCAAGTGGACGGTGCTGTGGCGGGTGGTCTTCCCCAACCTGCGGCCCACCCTCGCGGTGCTGCTCATCTTCTTCTTCATCTGGACGTGGAACGAGTTCCTCATCCCGCTGGTCATGCTGATCGACAACCAGACGCAGACCATTCCGGTCGCGCTCGCGTCGTTGCAGGGTGACCGGCTGATGGACGCCCCGACCACCAACGCCGGCGCGCTGATCAGCCTGGTGCCGGCCATCGTCTTCTTTTTCATCTTCCAGCGCACTCTGGCGCGCGGCATCACGGCAGGAGCCGAGAAGTGAAGTTCACCGACGGGTACTGGCAGCTGCGCCCCGGCGTCAGCGTCCTGCGCCCCGGCGTCGTGGAGTCGGTCGAGCCGGACGAGCGTGGCTTCACCGTCTTCGCACCGACCGGTCAGATCACCGGCCGCGGCGACACCCTCAACCGCCCCCTGGTCACCGTCCGGTTCTTCTCCCCCGCCCCCGGTGTCATCGGCGTGACCATCGCCCACCACACCGGAGGGCTCCCCCGCGAGCCGCACTTCGGGCTGAGCACCGACGACACGCACCCGGTCACCGTCGACGTCACCGGGCTCAGCGCGACACTGACCACCGGCGAGCTGACCGCGCGGGTCGCGCTCATCGACGGGTGGCGGGTCGACTTCCTGCACGGCGACCGGCTGGTCACCGCGTCCACCGCCCGCAGCATCGGCGTCGTCAGCGACGCCGAGGGCCGCCGGCACGTACACGAACGGCTCGCCCTCGGTGTCGGCGAGACGGTGTACGGGTTGGGCGAGCGCTTCGGCCCGTTCGTGAAGAACGGGCAGACCGTCGACATCTGGAACGCCGACGGCGGCACCGCCAGCGAGCAGGCGTACAAGAACGTGCCGTTCTACCTGAGCAGCGCCGGCTACGGGGTCTTCGTCGACCACCCGGAGCACGTGTCGTTCGAGGTCGGCTCCGAGGTCGTCGCTCAGACCCAGTTCAGCGTCGAGGGCCAGTCGCTCACCTACTACGTCATCGACGGACCCCACCCGAAGGACGTGCTGCGCCGCTACACCGCCCTCACCGGTCGTCCGGCCCGCATCCCCGCTTGGTCGTACGGCCTCTGGTTGTCCACCTCGTTCACCACCTCCTACGACGAGAAGACGGTGACCGAGTTCGTCGACGGGATGGCCGAGCGGGGGCTGCCGCTGTCGGTGTTCCACTTCGACTGTTTCTGGATGCGTCAGTTCCACTGGGTCGACTTCATCTGGGACCCGGCGACCTTCGGAGACCCGGAGGGGATGCTGCGCCGGCTGCACGAGCGCGACCTGAAGGTGTGCGTCTGGATCAACCCGTACATCGCGCAGCGCTCGTACCTCTTCGAGGAGGGCCGCGAGGCCGGTTACCTGGTCCGCAACCCGGACGGTTCGGTCTGGCAGTGGGACAAGTGGCAGGCCGGCATGGCGCTCGTCGACTTCACCAACCCGGACGCGGTCCGCTGGTTCACCGGCAAACTCAAGGCCCTGCTGGACATGGGCGTCGACTGCTTCAAGACCGACTTCGGTGAGCGCATCCCGACCGACGTGGTGTGGCACGACGGCTCGGACCCGCAGCGGATGCACAACTACTACTCGTACCTCTACAACAAGGCCGTCTTCGAGCTGCTGGAGACCGAACGCGGCGAGGGCGAGGCGGTGCTGTTCGCCCGCTCGGCCACCGCCGGCGGGCAGCAGTTCCCCGTGCACTGGGGCGGCGACTGCGAGTCGACGTTCGTCGCGATGGCCGAGTCGCTGCGCGGCGGGTTGTCCCTGGCAGCCTCCGGCTTCGGCTACTGGAGCCACGACATCGGCGGCTTCGAGGGCACTCCCGACCCGGCGGTGTTCAAGCGGTGGGTCGCCTTCGGGCTGCTCTCCTCTCATTCCCGGCTGCACGGGTCCGGCTCGTACCGGGTGCCGTGGGCGTACGACGAGGAGGCCGTGGACGTGCTGCGGCACTTCACCCACCTCAAGCTCGGCCTGATGCCGTACCTGGCGGCTGCCGCCCAGGAGGCGCACCGCGACGGGACGCCGGTGATGCGGCCGATGTTCCTGGAGTTCCCGGACGACCCGGCGACGACGCACCTGGACCGGCAGTACATGCTCGGCCCGGACGTGCTGGTCGCCCCGGTGCTCAGCGCCGACGGCGACGTCACCTACTACGTACCCGCCGGCACCTGGACGCACCTGATCACTGGCGCGCAGGTCACCGGCCCGGCCTGGCTGACCGAGAAGCACTGCTTCGACAGCCTGCCGGTGCTGGCCCGACCGGGCGCGGTCATCCCGTTCGGCTCGCGTACCGACCGACCGGACTACGAGTGGGCCGACGATGTGCGGCTGCGGATGTACGCACCGGCCGAGGGGCAACGGACCCGGGTACGGGTACCGTCACCCGGCAACGGGCCGGGCGCCGAGTTCGACGTGCGCTACGAGGGTGGGACGGTCAGCGCCGAACTGGTGGCCGGCACCTCGACGGGCTACATCTGCGAGATCCAGGGGACGGAACGATGACGCAACACCACTTCCCGGAGAGCTTCGTCTGGGGCTCGGCGACGGCCGCGTACCAGATCGAGGGCGCGGCGACCGAGGACGGGCGCGGTGCGTCCATCTGGGACACCTACAGCCACACACCGGGTCGGACCCTCAACGGTGACACCGGTGACGTGGCCGCCGACCACTACCACCGGTGGGCCGACGACCTCGGGCACATCGCCGACCTGGGGCTCGGTGCGTACCGGTTCTCCATCTCCTGGCCCCGGGTGCAGCCGGGCGGCTCGGGCCGGTTCAACCAGGCCGGCATCGACTTCTACTCGCGGCTGGTGGACGGGCTGCTGGAGCGGGGCGTCCGCCCGGTCGCCACCATGTACCACTGGGACCTGCCGCAGGAGTTGGAGGACGCCGGCGGGTGGGCGGCGCGGGAGACCGCGTTGCGCTTCCAGGAGTACGCGGCGGGCATCGTCGGTGCGCTGGGCGACCGGGTGCACACCTGGACGACGCTCAACGAGCCGTGGTGCTCCGCGTACCTGGGCTACGCCTCCGGCGTGCACGCGCCGGGTCGGACCGAGCCGGCGGCGGCGCTGGCCGCGGTGCACCACCTCAACCTCGCGCACGGCCTGGCCGGTCGGGTGGTCCGGGAGCTGGCCCCCTCCGCCGAGCTGTCGGTGACCCTGAACCTGCACGTCATTCGGGGTGCGTCGGACTCGGCCGCCGACCAGGACGCGGTCCGGCGGATCGACGCGTTGGCGAACCGGGCGTTCCTCGGCCCGATGTTGGACGGGGAGTACCCGGCCGACCTGCTGGCCGACACCGCCTCCGTCACCGACTGGTCGTTCGTGCGCGAGGGCGACGAGAAGCTGATCGCGGTGCCGCTGGACGTGCTCGGGGTCAACTACTACTCCAGCACCCTGGTCCGGGCGTGGGATGGGGTGTCGGCCCGCTCCGACGCCGACGGGCACGGCGCGTCGACCTCGACGCCGTGGGTCGCCGCGGAGAACGTCGACTTCCTGCCGCAGCCCGGCCCGTACACGGCGATGGGTTGGAACATCGACCCGGCGGCGCTGACCGAGCTGCTGCTGCGCCTTCAGCGCGAGTACCCCAACCAGCCCATGATGATCACCGAGAACGGCGCGGCGTTCGACGATGTGGTGTCGGCCGACGGGCGGATCCACGACGACCGGCGGATCGACTACCTGCGTCGGCACATCGGCGCGATGGCCGACGCCCGCGCGCAGGGCGCGGACGTGCGTGGCTACTTCGTCTGGTCGTTGCTGGACAACTTCGAGTGGGGCTACGGCTACGACCGTCGCTTCGGCATCATCCGGGTCGACTACGACACCCAGGTACGCACCTGGAAGGACAGCGCCCACTGGTACCAGCGTCTCGCCGCCACCGGCGAGCTGGACCAGGCGGCGGAGTAGGCACCGCCGGGCAGCCCCGCACGGAGGCTGCCCGGCAACCCGCCCACCCTTACGCGATCTTGCACTTTCTGCACCGACATGCCGGGCATCCCACGCGTATCGGCGACAGAAACTGCAAGATCGGCGCGCGCCTAGACCCCGACGCGCTGCGGCGGGACGGTGAGCCCGTACATCTCCATCAGCTCCGGAGTGTCGACCCGGCTGCCGTCGGCCACCGAGTCGCAGGCGATGTCGACGATCTGGTCCTTGTGCGCCAACAGGTACGGCCGGGCGCCGACGTCGGCGCTGGCCAGGGTCGCGATGCCGGGCCAGTGCCGGCGGCCGAACAGCATCGGGTAGCCACGCAGCCCGTCGTAGGTGGCGCAGACCAGCACGTCCGGGTACGGCAGCGCGGCCACCCGGCTGACCGCCTCGGCGGTCAGGCCCGGCATGTCGACCGGCACCACCACCACCGCCTCGATCCCCTCGTCGTCCATGGCGGCCAGGCCGGCCCGGATGGACGAGCCGACCCCGGTGCCCCACGCCTTGTTGATCACAACGGTCGCCTTGCCCAGGTCGGCGGTTTCCTGGACCTGCTCGGCGGCAGCGCCCAGGACGACCACGATCTGCTCGCAGCCCGCCTCGGTCATCGTGTCGATCATCTGATTCACCAGCGGCTTGTCGCCCTGGTGCAGCAGCGCCTCGGGACCTCCGATCCGTCGTCCCCCGCCTGCGGCGATGATCATTCCTGCGATCCCGTTCAGCTGCGCCCCCTCAAGCATGGGAGCGACCGCGACCGATCCGCCCCCTCCTACGGACACTGCAACGAGGAGCGCCAGCGAGGGGTGGCGGGGCGAAAAGGAGAAATAGCACAACCGTTATACACCGGACCGCAGCCGCTCGGCACCGCCGCCACCCCTGACGCGAGCCGTTGATCAAGTTATGGAAAGTAGGTCGGGAAGGCTCCGGGAACCTACTTCCGATCACTTGATCATGGGGCGAGCGCGGGTCAGGCCGCGTCGGCGTAGCAGTCGACGATGGACAGGTCCAGTGGGAACCGGACCGGCGTCGCACCGAAGAGCAGCGCGGAGGCTCGCTCGCCCGACCGGTTGACGGCCTCGGCGACCGCGTCCGCCTGATCGGCCGGCGCGTGCACAACCACCTCGTCGTGCTGGAAGAAGACCAGCTCGGCGTCGGTGCCGGAGAGCTCCGTCCGCAGCGTGGCCAGCAACGTGGAGGCCCACTCCGCCGCCGTGGCCTGGATGACGAAGTTGCGGGTGAAGCGCCCCCGGGACCGGGCGGCACGCGCCCGCGGACTGTGCGGATCACCCGCCCGCTCCGGGTCGGCGGGCTCGTCGTCGGGATCACCGAACCCGACCGAGCCGGGCGGACACGTCCGCCCCAGCCACGACCGCACCAGCCCACCCGTCTCACCGGTACGCGCCGCGGCCTCGACGTAACCGAACGCGGTCGGGTAACTGCGCTTCAGCACCGCCAACGCGGGCACCGCGGCCCCGCCGGTCTGCCCGTACATCGCGCCGAGCAGGGCCACCTTGGCCTTGGCCCGGTCACCGCCGAACGAGTCCCGGGCCAGGGCCGCGTAGAGGTCGCCGGCACCGCCCGCCGCCGCCAACCGCGCGTCGCCGGAGACCGCGGCCAGCACCCGGGGCTCCAACTGGCCGGCGTCGGCGACCACCAACCGCCAGCCCGGATCGGCCACCACCGCCCGTCGGATCACCTTGGGAATCTGCAACGCGCCACCACCCCGGGTGGCCCACCGGCCGGAGACGACACCAGCCGGCACGTACTCCGGTTGGAACCGGCCTCCCCGGGCCCACTGATCGAGCCAGGACCAGCCGTGCGCCGTCCAGATCCGGTACAGCTCCTTGTATTCCAGCACCAGCGGCACCGCCGGATGGTCCACCCCGCGCAGCACCCAGGCCCGGGTGTTGGGCAGGTCCACCCCGGCCCGGGCGAACGCCTTCAGCAGCTCCGCCGGGGAGTCGGTGTGCAGGCCGCGTACGCCGAGCGCGTCGGCGATCCGGGCGGCCAGCTCGGCGAGTCGGCGTGGCGGACCACCGACCGGGGACGCCTCGCCGAGCAGCTCGTGCAGGATCTCGTTGTGCACGTCGGCCCGCCAGGGCAGCCCGGCGACACCCATCTCCGCCGCGATCAGCGCGCCGGCCGACTCCGCGGCCACCAGCAACCGGAACCGGCCGGGGTGCTCGGTCGCGGCGACGCGGGTGAGCTGGTCGGCGTACACCTGGGTCAGTGCCTCGATGCCCGGGCCCGGCGGACCGGGCAGGGTGTCGAAGAGCGCGCCCTGCCCGTGCCCGGGTGGCGCCGCGGCGCGCGGAGGCGGGTCGGGCGGCACCGCCGCGCCGGTCAGCCGGGCCCAGGCGGCGGCCAGCGAGCGGGGCTCACCCCAACGGCCCACGTGCCCGAGCAGCAACGCCTCGGTCAACTCCACGTCGTGACACCGATCGACCCGGACGCCGGCGCGCAGCAGCGTCGGGTAGAGCGCCGCAGCGGTCGACCAGACCCAGCGCGGGTGCTCGGCGGCCTCGCGGCCGGCGACCGCGGCGACCAGATCGGTGACGACCTCGGGTCGGCCGGCCGGCCGGCCGGAGGCGTCCAGCGGGCACAGCACTCCCCCACCCCGCTCGTCGGACACCACCGCCACCAGCACGAACGTGATTCTGCCTCTCCCGTCCGACAGGAACGGAGGCGCACCTCACCGTCGTCGGGCCGGTGGGCTGTCGGGGCCGGTCGGTAGCGTGATCGGGTGCCTCCGCAGATCCCGCATCCCGATCCGGGCACCCCGGACGCCCGTGGTCCGATGCGCTACCTCTGGTGGCTCGTCCGCTGCCAACCCTGGCGGGTGCTGCGCGGCAGCCTGATCGGCACGGCCTGGATGATCGGGCTCTCGGCCCGGCCCTACCTGATCGCCCGCGCCGTCGACGACGGGCTGCGCGAACGCGACACCCAGGCCCTGGCGCTCTGGGTAGCGGCGATCGTCGTCGCGGGCGTGGCCCTGTCCTACCTGGGCATCATGCGCCACCGCACGATGACCTTCATCCGGGAGGACGCCAAGGCCCGCTCGGCGGAGGTTCTGCTGCGCCACCTGTCCCGCATCGGCGCGGTGCTGCCCCGGCGGGTCGGAGCGGGCGAGGTGTCCACCATCGGCGGCTCCGACATCGACTGGACGGCGCAGGTGCTGACGCTGACCGGGCCCGGCGTCGGCGCTGTCATCGCGTACGGGGTGATCGCCGTGGTGCTCTGGTCGGTTTCCCCGATGCTCGCGCTCTGCGTGCTGGTGGGGGTGCCGGTGGTCGGTCTGATCGTGGGGCCCCTGCTGCGCCGCCTGGAGCAGGTCGAATCGGTCTACCGCCGGCAACAGGGCGCGCTCACCGCCCGGTCCGGTGACATCGTCGCCGGGCTGCGGGTGCTCGCCGGGGTGGGCGGCCGGGACCTGTTCGCCCGGCGGTACGCGGCCCGGTCCCAGGAGCTGCGCGCCGAGGGCTACCGGGTCGGCGCGGTCAACAGCTGGATCGACGCGGCGACGGTCGCGATCCCCGGGTTGTTCCTGGCGGCGGTGGTGTGGCTGACGGCCCGGATGGCGGTGACCGGCGACGTCACGATCGGCGAGTTGGTCGCCGTCTACGGCTACGTGGCGACCCTGATCGTGCCGGTCTGGTTTCTGCTGGAGGGCAGTTACCAGCTCATTCGCGGCCGGGTCGCCGCCCGGCGGATCGCCGACCTGCTCAACGTGACACCGGACGACGTCGGTGGCCCGGGCCGCCGGTGGCCGGGGGCCGTGCCCGAGGCACGCCGGCCGGACGACCTGGCCGGGCCGGACGACCCGGCCGACCTGCACGACCCGGTGACCGGCCTGACCGTGCGCGCCGGCCACCTGACCGGGGTGGCGGTGGACGACCCGGCGGCGGCCGTGGCGTTGGCCGACCGGCTCGGCCGGTACGTGGCCAGCGACGTCACCTGGGGCGGCGCACCGCTGCGCGAGGTCGCCCTGGACGAGGTCCGCGCGCGGATCCTCGTCGCCGACCACGACTCCTACCTCTTCGCCGGCACCCTGCGCGACATCCTGCGAGCCGGGGTCGACGACGATGACGAACGGATCGGCGCGGCCCTGCGGACCGCGTCGGCGCAGGACGTCGTCGACGCCCTGCCCGCCGGGCTGGACACCCCGATCGACGCCCGAGGCCGGACGCTCTCCGGCGGTCAACGCCAAGGGCTGCGCCTGGCCCGGGCGTTGAGCAGCGAACCGGAGGTGCTGATCCTCGTCGACCCGACGTCGGCGGTGGACGCGCACACCGAGGCGCGGATCGCCGAGCGGCTGCGGGCCGCGCGGGCCGGGCGGACCACAGTGGTGATCGCCACGTCGCCGCTGCTGCTCGGGCGGGCCGACGTGGTCGCGCTTCTGAACGCCGGCCGGGTCACGGCCACCGGCAGCCACGCCGACCTGCTCGACGACGACCCGGCCTACCGGCATCTGGTGGCCCGCGGCAGCGAGGAGGCGTACCGGTGACCCGGCTGCCGGTCGCGGACCGTGGCACCGTACGCCGCGCCCTGCGGAACATGATCAGCCGGCACCGGCGCGCCGTCGGGGTCGTGCTGGCGCTGCACAGCGCCGCGGCGGTCGCCGGGCTCGCCCCGCCGTGGCTGTTGGGCACCATCGTCGACCGGGTCACGGCGGGCGCGGGAGTGGCGACCGTGGACCGGTTGGCACTGGCCATCGCCGGCTGCGTCGCGGTCAGCGCCCTGCTCTCCCGGTACGCCCAGTACGCCGGCCACCGCTTCGGCGAACGGGCCGTCGCCGAGCTGCGCGAGGAGTTCGTCTCCCGGACTCTCGGGCTGCCCGTCTCGGTCGTCGAGCGTGCCGGCTCCGGGGACCTGGCCACCCGCAGCTCGGTCGACGTGTCGACGGTCGGCACCACCGTCCGGGACGTGGTGCCCACCATGGTCATCGCCACGGTCCAGTTGACGTTGCTGTTCGGGGCCGTCTTCCTGCTGCACCCGCTGCTCGGGTTGGCCGCGCTGGCCGGGCTCCCGTCGATCGTGGCAGTGACCCGCTGGTACCTGCGCCGGGCCAGCTCCGCGTACCTCACCGAGGGCGCGGCGGCGGCCGAGCTGACCGAGACGCTGACCACCACCGCCGAGGGCGCGCGCACCGTGGAGGCGCTGCGGCTGGCCGACGACCGGATCCGGCACGGCACCACCCGCGTCACAGCGGTGTGGCGGGCCCGTCGGGCGACCCTCGCGCTGCGTACCGTGTTCTTCTCGATCGTCGAGGCCAGCTATCCGCTGCCGGTCGCCATGGTCCTGCTCGTCGGGGGCTATCTGCTCTCCCGGGACATGGTGTCGCTCGGCGCGGTGGTCGCCGCCGCGCTCTACCTGCAACAGGCGATCGACCCGTTGGACCGGCTGTTGCAGTGGACCGAGCAGGCGCAACGCGGCTTCGCGTCGTACGCGCGACTGCTCGGCGTGGGCATGGTCGCACCGGAAGCACCCGGCACGAACGCCTCGTCACGGGGTGAGCGGCTGGTCGTCAGTGACGCCCGGTTCTCCTACTCCGACGGGCCGGACGTGCTGCACGGCATCGACCTGGAGGTGCAGCCCGGTGAGCGGCTGGCCGTCGTCGGCCCGTCCGGTGCCGGCAAGTCCACCCTGGCCCGGCTGCTGGCCGGGATCGACGCGCCACGCCACGGCGTCGTCACCATCGGCGGCTGCCCGATCACCGACCTCGACCCGGCCGAGCGACGCCGCCGGATCGCCCTGGTCACCCAGGAGCACCACGTCTTCATCGGCTCGGTACGCGACAACCTCTCCTTCGCCGCGCCCGACGCCACCGACGAAGAGATGCGCGCCGCGCTGCTCACGGTGGGCGCCGAGTGGTTCGCCGAGCTCCCCGACGACCTGGACACCCAGCTCGGCGACGGGGCCCGTCAACTCGGTGCGGCCGAGGCCCAACAGCTCGCGCTGGCCCGGTTGGTGCTCGCCGACCCGCACACGCTGATCCTGGACGAGGCGACCGCCGCGCTCGACCCGTCCACCGCCCGCCGGACCGAACGCGCGCTGGCCGCCGTGCTGGTCGGGCGGACCGTCATCGCGATCGCGCACCGGCTCAACACCGCGCACGACGCCGACCGGGTCGCCGTGCTCGCCGACGGTCGGATCACCGAGATCGGCAGCCACGACGAGCTGGTCGCTGCCGGCGGGGCGTACGCGGCGCTGTGGCGCTCCTGGCACACCCGCGTCGACGAGCGGTGAGGCGTCCTACTTCACCGCTCCGGAGGTGAGGCCGGCCTGGATCTGACGCTGGAAGACCGCGTACACGATGATCATCGGGAGGATGGCGATGGTCAGCGCGGCGAACAGCCCGGACCAGTCCGCCTCGTACCCGGCGTTCACCGAGATGTCGGCGATGCCCTGGGTGAGCACCCACTTGTCCTTGGCGTTGGAGAGCAGCACCAACGGAAGCTGGTACTGCGCCCACTGGCCGATGATGTTGAAGATCGCCACGCTGATCAGGCCCGGCTTCGCCATCGGCATCATCACCTGGAAGAACAGCCGGGTGTGCGAGCAGCCGTCGATCATCCCCGCCTCGGCCACCGACGACGGCAGCGTCTTGAAGAACGCGGCCAGGAAGAACACGGTGAACGGCAACGAGTACGCCGAGTAGACCAGGATCACGCCGGTGTGGGTGTCGAGCAGACCGAGGTTCTTCACCACGAAGAAGAGCGGCACCAGGGCCAGGAAGACCGGGAAGGCCAACCCGGAGACGAACAGGTAGTAGATAGCCCGGTTGCCCCAGAACTTGTAACGGGCCAGCACGTACGCGGCCATCGAGCCGAGCAGCATGGTGAGGAACGTGCTGCACGACACCACGATCACGCTGTTGATGAAGTAACGGCCGACGTGTGCCTTGGTCCAGGCCCGCCCGAAGTTCTCCCACCGCAGCTCGGCCGGCAGCGTCCACGGGCTGCTGAAGATCTCACTGGTGTTCTTGAACGCGGCCAGGAAGGTCCAGAGGATCGGCACGATGACGATCACCGCCCACACGGCGAGCGCGACGTGCCCCAGGCCGGCGAAGAGCCGTACCTCCGAGCGAGGGTCCTTGCGGCCCGGCCCGGCGGGGGCGGACGGGTCACCGGTCTTCGGCGGCAGCGCGGCCGGGGTCGGCGGCAGCGTCGACTGCGGATTCATCAGTACTCCACGCTTTCCCGCTTGGTGAGCCGCAGCGTCAGCGCCGCGAACGTGAGGGTGAGGAAGAACAACGCCACGCCCATCGCCGAGGCGTAGCCGTACTTCGAGTAGACGAACGCGTTGCGGTAGATCTCCATGGCCAGCACGGTGGTGGCGCCGTCCGGGCCGCCACCGTCCACCGAGAGCACCGCCACGATGGCGAACGCGTCGAACGCCGCGATCCCGAGGTACACCCAGGCCACCTGGAGCGTGTCCCACAGCAGCGGCAGGGTGACCCGGAAGAACAGCGTCACCCTCGTCGCCCCGTCCATCTCGGCGGCCTCGTAGATCTCACCGGGGATGGAGGCCATCCCCGCCGAGAAGAGCACCACGTAAAAGCCGACCGCCTGCCAGACCAGCACCGCAAGGATCGACCAGAGCGCCAGGCTCGGCTTGACCAGGAAGAGGATCGGCTCGATGCCGAACTTCATCAACACGCCGTTGATCAGGCCGGACTCGTTGGGCCGGTACACCATCTGGAACAACACCGCGATGATGGCCACCGCCAGGACCTGGGGGAAGAAGAACACCACCCGGTAGAACTTCGCCCCCCAGACCCCCTGGCGTTGACCACCGCTGCTCTTGCCGCCCACGTTGAGCAGGAAGGAGAAGAACAACGCGATGGCAATGGTGATCAGCGGCAGGGCAAGCAGCAGTACGCCGTGGTGCTGGACCGCCTTCCAGAAGGCCCCATCGTCGAGCAACCTCTGGTAGTTGTCGAAGCCCACCCACTGCGGGGCGGACAGCCCCCGCCAGTTGGTCATCGAGATCTGGAACGCCTGAGCGTACGGCCAGATCACGAATGTCACGTACAGCGCGACCGGGGCGAACAGGAACCCGATCACGAATGGATACTTGCCGTGCCGCATGACCCTAGCTCCGATCGATCAGCGCTTGAACTTGGTGACGGAGCTGTCCTTCTTGATAGCGTCGGCGCGCTTCTGGATCCGCTCCACGAAGGCGTCGGCGTTGATCCGGCCGAACATCAGCTCGTTGGTGGCGGTACGCGCCTCCGTGTCGAGCTCCTTGTACCAGCCGTCGAAGTACAGGTTGAACACGTCCTGACCGGCCGCCTTGAGCGCGGCCTGCGAGCTGGCCACACCGGGCGGGAAGGCGAAGCCCTCCGAGCCGGCGGTGACCACGGTCGGGGCCTTGACCACCTCGGTGAAGCCCTTCGCGCCCGCCTTCGACAGCATCTGACGCATGTACTCCAGGCCACCCTTGGGGTTCTTGCTCTTGGCCGAGACGAAGTAGCCCTCACCGGCGGTGGCGCGCAGCGCGGTGGCCGGCAGCTTGTCCGAGGCGGACAGGCTCGGCACCGGCATGAGCTGGTAGTCGAAGCCGGCCGGGGTGTCCTTCTTCTGCTCGCCCTCCAGCCAGTCACCGCTGGGGTACAGGGCCACCTTGTACTGGTTCTGCCGCAGCTGCACGTCGGTGTGCTTGAGGCCCTCGAAGCTCTTGTCGCTGAACTTCGCCCCGACCTCGGCCCACGCCGCGGCCGCCTGCTTCACGGCGTCCTGCTTCCAGGCGCCGTCCTCCAGGTTGTCGATGTTCTTCAGCACGTCCGTGCCGCCGATCTTGGCGGCCTGGGTGAGGATCACGTTCCACTGGTAGTAGGCCGCGTTCGCACCGGCGTAGCCGTACGGGGTGATGCCCTTGGCCTTGATGTTGGTGAGCAGGGTCATGAACTCGTCCCACGTCTTCGCCGGGGCCCAGCCATTGTCCTTGAACAGCTTGGCCGAGTACCAGATGCCGAAGACCGTGGAGACGTAGTACAGGACGAACGGCTTGCCGTTGAACGAACCGGCCTCGATGGTGCCCGGCACCACCGTGTCGCGGACCTTCTTGGACGGGTCGTCGACCGACGGCGCGTCCCACAGCTCGGTGAGGTCCTGGAGCTGACCGTCGGCCACGAGCGCACCGAAGTCCATCAGCTTCTCGCCCGAGTTGTTCACGAACTCCGGCGGGTTGCCGGAGGCGAACCGCGGCTGGAGCACAGTGGAGACTGCCTGGGTGGCCTGGTGCTTGACCTCGGCCTTGGGGAACGCCTTCTTGTACAGCGGCTCGTGCACGTCGGTGGCGTACTTCTCGCCGTAGCCACCGTTGAAGATGACCACCTCGATCGCGGCGTCCTCCTTGACGCCCAGCGGGTTCGCCTCGCTCTTGGTGCCGCCGGCGACCTGCTCGTTGTCACCGTCACTGCCGCTGGTGGCGCAGGCGCCGAGCAGGCCGATGGCCGGAGTGGCGAGCATGCCCACGGCGGCGGCGCGACGCAGGACCGTGCGACGGTCGAGTGCGGCCGGGTGTTCGGGGGTAATCGACATCGTCGTCTCTCCTTGTGAAATTCGGGTCATGCGGTACGCCGGAGACGTCCGGCGTACCGCGACTCGAGGGCGAGGTTGTGCTCGTCCCCGCCGGGGACGTTGGCGGAGAGGTAGATAGGGGGCACCTCTCCGGCCTGGTGGAACCGTCGTACGACCTCCGCGGTCAGCAACTGCGCCAGCAGCGCCGTGGTGACCGAGGAGACCGCACAGACCGCGCCGCCGCCCTCGAGCGGCAGCAGTGCATCGCCGTACGGCGCGCCGTTATCCAGCACGACGTCGGCGAGGTCGGCGAGCCGGTGCCCGGACGGGTGCCGTGGCGCCACCCGCGCGGTGTGCTCGACCGAGGTGACCGCGATCAACGGGTGACCGCGCTCGGTGACCAGCGCCGCCAGCTCGACGACCGAGCCGTTGATGCCGGACTGGGACGCCACCACGAACACGTCGCGCGGCTGGGGTGCCGCGAGCGCGTAGATCTGGTGGGCGATGGAGGGATCACGTTCCAGCTTGGGGTCGGCGAGCACGTCACGCGGGGCGTCACCGTGCATCACCAGGTCCCGTACCGAGAGCCGGTTGGTGGGGACCAACCCGCCGGCCCGGGCGACCAGCTCGGCGGCGAACGCCTCCGAGTGCCCCGCGCCGAACGCCTGGAGCACCCCGCCGTCGCGCAGGCTGTCGGCGATCAGGTCGGCGGCCCGGGTGATCCCGTCCGCCTCCGAGTCGAGCAGCCGGTCGAGCACCGGGCGGACGGCGTCCGCGTACCCCTGGGCGCTGATCATGAGAGGGCTCCCTTCGCTGCCTTGTGCCCGTCGACGGCCTGCGCTGTCCGCCGGAAGGCCGCGTGCGCGCGGTCGTGCGTGCGTTGGGCGACGGCGATGTAGAGCAGGTCGAGCACCACCAGTTGGGGATGCCGGGCGGAGAGCGCGTCCGGCCGAAAGGTGGTCGCCTGGCTGGCCGTGAGCAGGACGATGTCGGCCAGCTCGGCCAACGGGGAGCGAGGGAAGCCGGTGAGCGCGAGCGTGGTGGCGCCCCGGCTGCCCGCCTCGGCGAGCATCTCGATCGTCTCCCGGGTCTGCCCGGTGTGCGAGATGCCGAGCGCCACGTCCCCCGATCGCAGCAACGCGGCGCTGGCCAGCCCCTCGTGCACGTCGTTCCAGGCCCACGCCGCCACACCGATGCGGTGCAGGCTGAACTGCATCTCCTCACCGACCAGGGCGCTGCCGCTGGCACCGAAGATGTTCACCCTGCTGGCGCCGGCGATCGCCACCGCGGCGCGCTCCACCTCGCTGAGGTCGAGCAGGGTGGCGGTGTCGTGCATGGCCCGCGTGTCGGCGGCCATGATCTGGTCGAGCACCCGGGCGAGCGGGTCGCTCGGCTGGATCTCGCGTCCGATGTCGACTGTCCAACCGGCAGAGCGGGCCCGGCCGGTCTCGGAGGCGATGCCCAGTCGCAGGTCGGCGTACCCCTCGAAGCCCATCGCCCGGCAGAACCGGGTGATGGTCGCCGGTGAGGTGCCACTGCGCTCGGCCAGTTCGACGATCGTCGAGCGGGCGGCGGCCTCCGGGTCGCTGAGCACGTGCTCGGCGACCCGGCGCAGGGCCCCGGTCAACTCGCCGAGCCCGTTGCGGACCCGGGCCAACACCCCGTCGGAGGCCGAGGTCCGTCGCTCGATCACGTCGGCGTCGACCACCGCGGTCCCCGCGGCGGTGTCCACCTCGTGATCAACCATGAGACGCCCCTGCTTTCCGAAAAGACTGTTAACTGTTAGTGGTAAAAGTTCTTACTGAACGACCCTCTGTGTCAAGACTGTGGGCGAAGTTTTCAAACTGTTACCTCCCGCACAGCCCCCCACGCTCGCCACAACTTGCCCCGCACGACCCCGCCGACCAGCATGAACAAGCCAGATCGCCGTTCCGCGCAAGGAGACTCGTGCCGATGTCCGACACCGTCGTGGTGGGTCTCGATATCGGCGGTACGTCCACCCGGGCGACCGTCCTCACCCTGACCGGGCGACGCGTCGGCACCGGCCGCGCCGGCGGCGGCAACCCCACCAGTCACGGCGCCGAGCGCGCCGCCGCCGAACTGCTGACCGCGCTCCGCGAAGCGCTCGCCGACATCGACCCGACGCGGGCCGCCGCCGGCACCATCGGGCTCGCCGGAGCCGGCCGACTGCTCGCCGACCCGGCCGGGCGGGCCGCCTTCGACCAGGCCTGGCACGACGCCGGCCTGCGCTGCCCGTACGAGGTCCACGGCGATGCCCTGGTCGCGTACGCCTCCGGCACCGCCGCCCCGCACGGAACCATCCTCATCGCCGGCACCGGCGCGATCACCGCCCATGTCCACGAGCTGCGGCTCGACCGGATCGCCGACGGCCACGGCTGGCTGCTCGGCGACGCCGGGTCGGGCTTCTGGCTCGGTCGGGAAGCCGTCCGCCGGCTGCTCGCCGACCTCGACGCCGGCAGTGCGCTGGGCGCGCTGACCACGACCGTGCTCACCGAGATTCTGGGCAGCGCCGACATCGCCGCCCGCCCCCGGGACACCGTCGACGCCACCATCCAGACGGTGACCCGTCGACCCCCCGTCGAACTGGCCCGGCTCGCGCCGCTGGTCGTCGACGCCGCCACCCACGGCGACCCGGTCGCCACCGAACTGATCACCGACGCCGCCGCGCACCTCACCGAGAGCGTGAGCCGCATCCGCCCCGCCGGGGCTGTGACACCGATCGTGCTCGGCGGCGGCCTGCTCACCGCGGACACCCCGCTCGCCGCCGCCGTCCGGACCGAGATCGCGCGACACTGGCCGGACGCGCCACTGCGCACCGCCGGAGACGGGGCCGCCGCCGCGGCCTGGCTCGCCGCCCGTGGCCTACCCGAGGTGACCGACCCGGCCGCCCTGCACGCCCGCCTCTTCCCCAACCCCTGAAGCCAACGGCGCGCGGCACATAGCCTGCGCCGGCACGACACCTCGCGCCCCACACCGCGGTGCCCGGCGCCCCACACCGTGCGGGGAGCCCCACCCGCCCGCGCTGAGCGCGGAGTCAAGATCGTGCTCGATCCAGGATCTAGTGGCCTCATCCCGCCGGGAGGGGACTACATCCTGGATCGAGCACGATCAAGGGGCTGGCTGCGGCCCTACACCCGCCGCACCGCGCTCCAACGCACCTGAACCGCTGCGGCCCGTCGCGACATGGCCAAGATCCGCGCACTTTCGGTGAAACTGCTGCCTCGGCACGGCGTGAGGCAGCAATTTCACCGGAGTTGCGCGGATCTTGGGGCCGGGCCGGCCCGGGATGGGATGGGGTGGGGCCGGTCGGGATGGGGCCGGCCCGGGATGGGGTGGGGCCGGTCGGTGAGCGAGTCGGGGTACTGGTCGGGTGGAAGGTCGTGTCGGCCTGCGGGTGGGGTGATCGATATCGGTCAGTGATGGCTAGGTGGTTCTACTTGAGCTGCCCTGCGGTGAGGCCCGCCTGCACCTGCCGCTGGAAGGCCACGTAGACCGCGAGCACCGGGAGCACCGCGATACTCAGCCCGGCGAAGAGCCGGGCGTAGTCGCCGGCGTACCCCTGGCTGACCGACAGCGCGAAGAGCCCCTGCGCCAGCATCCACTTGGACTCGTCGCCCTGCAACAGCACCTGCGGTAGCAGGAACTGGTTCCAGTGGCTGAGGAAGTTGAAGATCGCCACACTGATCAGTCCCGGACGTGCCATGGGCAGCATCACCCGGAAGAAGAGCCGGAAGTGACCGCAGCCGTCGACCAGTGCGGCTTCCGCCACCGAGGTGGGCAGGGTCCGGAAGAACGCGGTCAGGAAGAACACGGTGAACGGCAGCGAGTAGGCCGCGTACACGAGGATCAGCCCGAGCCAGGTGTTGAAGAGGCCGGCGTTACGGACCACGAAGAAGAGCGGTACCAGGGCGAGGAACACCGGGAACATCAGGCCGCCGACGAACAGGTAGTAGACGACCTGGCGACCGCGGAACTCGTACCGGGCGAAGACGTACGCGGCGGTGGCGCCCATCAGCATGGTGAGGCTGACCGAGCCGGCCACCACCACCAGGCTGTTGAGGAAGTACCGGCCGATGTGCGCGCCGGTCCAGGCCCGCACCCAGTTGTCCAGGTGCAGCGCCCCGGGCAGCCCCCACGGGTCGGCGAGGATCTCACCGTTGGTCTTGAACGAGCTGATGAACATCCACAGCAGTGGCAGCACGGTGAGCAGGCCCCAGAGCAGCAGGAAGCCGTGCGAGAGGGCGTTGGCCACGCCGAGTTCCCGGCGTACCGGGCGGTCCCCGCTGGTGACCGGGGTCGGGGCGGTCGCGGTGGGCTGATCCAGAGTGGTCACGAGTACTCGATCCGTTCGCGCCGGCCGACCCGCAGCGACAGCACCGCCACCGAGAGGGTCAGGAAGAACATCACCACGCCGATCGCCGAGGCGTAGCCGAACTTGGTCTCGCTGCCGAAGGCGGTGTCGTACATGCGTACGCCGATCACGTCGGTGGAGAAGTTCGGCCCGCCGTTGGTCATCAGCTGGACGAGGATGAACCCATCCAGGGCGAAGATGGCCAGGTAGACCCAGGCGACCTGGACGGTGTCCCAGAGCAGCGGCAGGGTGACCCGGCGCAGGGTGGTGAACCGGGACGCGCCGTCGAGCAGGACGGCCTCGTAGATCTCCTTCGGCACTGCCGACATCGCCGCGCCGAACAGCACGACGTAGAAGCCGACGTTGCTCCAGACCATCACCGCCAGCACACACCAGAAGGCGGTCGCCGGGTCGCCGAGCCAGGTCGGCGCGGGCAGGCCGAGGCCGTGCAGAGCGGTGGTGAGGAGCCCCTTGTTGGGGTGGTACACCTCCTTCCACAGCAACGCGATGATCACCACGGAGAGCACCTGCGGGAAGAAGTAGACGGTGCGGTAGAGCGCGCCGCCGCGTACGCCGGTGACGCCGGCACTGCCCTTGCGCCCGCCCATGGCGAGCATGGTGGCGAAGAACAGCCCGAGCACGATGGTGAGCACCGGCACCAGCCCCAGCAGGATCGCGTTGTTCTTCAGCGCGTTCCACACGTAGTCGTCGTGCCAGAGGGTCTTGAAGTTGGCCAGACCGACGGGGTTGGCGTCGGCCGAGTAGCCGAGCCAGTCGGTGGTGGAGATCTGGAACGCCTGAAGGTACGGCGAGACGACGAAGAACACGTACAGCAGCACCGGTGGCACCAGGAACGTGACGATCAGCGGCCACTTGCCATGTTTCACGAGAGGGACCTCTCCGATTGGGTACGGCCGGTGGGGGCGGACCTCTCCCCCACCGGCCGGGCGGTCAGGCCGCTCGCTTGTACTTCTTGATGGAGCTGTCCTGGGCGATCGAGTCGGCGCCCTTCTGGCACTGTTCGAGGAACTCGGCGGGGCCGATCCGGCCGCTGAAGAACTCGCCGCACGCGGCGTCGACGAGGTTGCGTTCCAACTTCCGGTAGAAGCTGTTGTAGACCCAGTTGAAGCCGTTGGCGCCGGACGCGTCGAGGGCCTTCACCACGGTGCTCAGCCCGTACGGCAGCTCGACGCCCTCGGTCGCACCGGCGACCACGGTGAGGCTGGCGACCTTCTTCGTGAAGTCCTGGGCGCCCCTCTTGGAGAGCATGGTCCGGAAGTACTCCAGGCCGCCGGCGACGTTGCGGGCCTTGGCGGGCACCATGAACGGTTCCCCGGCGGTTCCCCGGATCGCCTCGAACGGCAGCTTGTCGCCGCTGCCCAGGCTCGGCGTCGGCGCGATGGTCATGGTGAAGCCGGGCGGGGTGACGTCCTTCTGCTCGCTCTCCAGCCAGGATCCGCAGGAGATGAAGGCGGCCTTGCCCTGACACCAGGCGGTCTGCGACTGCTTGTGGTCCAGGCCGGGCGAGCCGTCCAGGATGTACTTGTCCTTGACGATCTGGTGCCAGGCGTCGGCGGCGGCGCGCATCGAGTCGGACTTCCAGGCGTTCGGCTCCAGGTTGTCGATGGCGGTCGCCACCGACGGGCCGCCGAACTTGATCGCCGTGGAGATCAGCGGCCAGCTCATGTAGCGCGGGTGCAGGCCGGCGTACGTCCAGGGGGCGATGCCGGCGGCCTTGATCTGCTTGCAGAGCGCGATGTGCTCGTCCCAGGTCTTCGCGTACGACCAGCCGCGGTCGGCGAAGAGCTTGGCGGAGTGCCAGATGCCGTAGGCGGTGTAGGTGTAGCTGAGCACCAGGAACTTGCCGTCGTAGGAGCCGACCTCGACCGCGCCGGGCAGCAGGGTGTCCTTGACCGTCTTGCCGGGGATGTCGAGGCTCGGGGCGGCCAGCAGTTCGTCGAGGCCGGCGAGGGCGTTCTGGCTGACCAGGCCGTTGAAGTCGATCTGGCTGGAGCCGGAGTTGTTGACCACGTCGGGCGGGGTGCCGTCGACGAAGCGCGGCTGGAGGGTCTTGCTGATCTCCTGGGTGGAGGAGTGCTTGATCTTCGCCTTCGGGTACTTCTCGGTGTACATGGCCTCGTGGGCCTTGGCGTACTCCTCACCGAACCCGCCGCCGAAGATCACCACCTCGAGTGGGGCGTCCTCCTTCACGCCGAGCGGGTTCTCGGCGCTCTTGGTGCCCTGGTAGGTCTCGGCATCGTTCTTGTCACCGCCACCGCTGGTGGCGCAGCCGGACAGCAGACCGGCGGCGGGGGTGGCCAGGAGGCCGGCGGCGGCGCTGCGCCGCAGGATGTCGCGCCTGTTCATGGGTTCTCCTCGGGTCGGGTCGGGCGGATCGCCGGTCTTGTGGGGGAGGCGTCCACCGCGCGAGGGGCGGTAGTTCTCTTCAGTTAATGCTCCGTTGCTGAAGAATTTCTACGACAGCCGGGCTCGGACTTCAAGTCCTGAAGGTCGAACCGTTATCACCACCAGCCGTCATCAGGTCGCCTAGCCTGAGGCGATGCGCCGCCTGCGCCGGCTGGCCGAGCACACCCCGGCTGGGCGGGAGCGATATGTCGACCTGCTCCGCGCACTCGCCATCACCATGGTCGTTTTCGGACACTGGGGCGTCACGTCGATCGGGCGCGACGCCGCCGGGCAGGTCACCGGGCACTCGATGTACGCGCTGCACCGCCGCTTCGGCCTGACCGTCCCGCTGGCACTTGTCGCCCTGGTCGGCCTCGGCGACCTCGGCCGGCTCACCGGGCCGGAGGCGCTGAGCTACGGCACCTACCTCTTCGGCTGGCTGGCCGTCCACCAGCTCGGCTTCGCCTGGCACGACACCCGGCAGACGCCGCCGCCCGCCGCCGGGCCGTCGGGCGACACCGCCGCGACCGCCTCGCAAGCCGGCCCGACGCCCGCCGCCGGGCCGTCGGCCCACGACCATCCGGGGGTACGCCGCTGGCGACGACTGCCCACCTCGCGGCGGGCCGGACTGGTGTTCCTGGCCGGCGGCCTGGCCACGGCACTGCTGCTCACCGGGCCCGGCCCGTGGCCGGTGGCCATGCTGCACGTGCCCGGCGAGAGCCTGGACAACGCCGCGCCGCCCAGCCTCGCGCTGCTGGCCGTCGCCGCCGGCCAGCTCGGTCTGATCCTGCTGCTGCTCGTCGCCATCTTCGGCCGGGGTGGAGGCGCGCAGCGGCCGGCACCGCGCCGGGCGTCGGACCGGTCGAGGCACGCCAGCCCGAACGGCCTCGACGGTGGCCGCCTACGCCGCCGTGGTGGCGGCGCTGCTGCTCAACAGTGCGACGGCCGCCCGCGCCCCGGAGCCGCTCGGCACACCCGTCCCGGCACTGGTGGCGTACCTGGCCGGGGCGGGCGTGCTGCGACTGCTCAGGTCTGGGTGGGGAACCCGAGGTTGACCCCGCCGTGTCGCGGATCCAACCAGCGGCTGGTGACGACCTTGCCCCGGGTGAAGAACCGCACCCCGTCCTCGCCGTGCGCGTGCAGGTCGCCGAAGAGCGACGACTTCCAGCCGCCGAACGAGTGGTACGCCATCGGCACCGGGATGGGCACGTTGATCCCGACCATGCCCACCTCCACCTCGTGCTGGTAGCGCCGGGCCGCCCCGCCGTCGTTGGTGAAGATCGCCGTGCCGTTGCCGTACGGGCTGGCGTTGACCAGGTCCACCGCCTCGTCGTACGAGTCGACCCGGACCACGCTCAGCACCGGCCCGAAGATCTCGTCGGTGTAGATCGACATGTCCGGGGTCACCCGGTCGAACAACGTCGGGCCGAGCCAGAAACCGTCCGGGTCGCCGTCCGGCGTCACGTCCCGCCCGTCCACCACCGGCACCGCGCCGGCGGCGACACCGGCGTCCACGTAGGAGCGCACCTTCGCCGCGTGCGCGGCGGTCACCAGTGGGCCCATGTCGCAGCCCCGTCGGCCGTCGCCGGTGCGCAGACCGGTCACCCGCGCGGCGATCCGCTCGACCAGCGCGTCCGCCACCGGCTCCACCGCCACCAGCACCGAGATGGCCATGCAACGCTCCCCCGCCGAGCCGAACCCGGCGTTGACCGCCGCGTCGGCCGCCAGGTCCAGATCGGCGTCCGGGAGCACCACCATGTGGTTCTTCGCCCCACCGAGCGCCTGCACCCGCTTGCCGGCGGCCGTGCCACGCTGGTAGACGTACCGGGCGATCGGCGTGGAGCCGACGAACGACACGGCCCGCACCTCCGGGTGCTCCAGCAACGCGTCGACCGCCTCCTTGTCACCGTTGACCACGTTGAGCACCCCGTCGGGCAGGCCCGCCTCGGCGAACCATTCGGCCAGCAGCAGCGCCGCGCTCGGGTCCTTCTCGCTCGGCTTGAGCACCACCGCGTTGCCGCAGGCCACTGCCACCGGCACGAACCACAGCGGCACCATCACCGGGAAGTTGAACGGCGAGATCACCGCGACCACGCCGAGCGGCTGCCGGATGGTGTACGAGTCGACCTCGGTGGACACGTTCTCGCTGAACGCGCCGCGCAACGCCGACGGCAGGCCGCACGCGTACTCGATGACCTCCAGGCCGCGCTGCACCTCGCCGGCGGCGTCGGCGAGCACCTTGCCGTGCTCGGCGGTGATCACCTCGGCGAGCCGGTCCCGCCGGGCGTGCACCAACTCCCGGAAGGCGAACAGCACCGCCGACCGCCGGGCCAGTGACGCGTCCCGCCAGGCCCGCGCCGCGCGGGCGGCAGCCTGCACCGCCACGTCGACGTCCGCGGTCGAGGCCAGCTCGACCTCGGCGGTACGCCGACCGGTCGCCGGGTCGAACACGTCGCCGCGCCGCTGCGACGTGCCGTCGACCCGCTTGCCGTCGATGAAGTGACCGATGCTCATGCCGCCACCCCCGCAGCCGTTCGGATCGCGTCGACGAGGATCGCCAGGCCCTCACGGGCCTCCTCCTCGGTCAGCGTCAACGGTGGCCCCATCCGCAGCACGTTGCCGTGGAGGCCGCCCTTGCCGGTCAGCAGGCCACCGTCCCGGGCGGCTTCGAAGACCCGGTTGGTCAGCGCCGGATCCGGCTCACTGCCGCCCGGCCGGACGAACTCGACGCCGAGCATCAGCCCCTTTCCGCGTACCTCGGCGACGCAGTCGAGCCCGCCCACGGCGGACCGCAGGCCGTCGGCGAGGATCGCGCCGACGCGGGCCGCGTTCGCCTGGAGGTCGTGCGCGATCAGGTAGTCGAGCACCGCGTTGCCGGCCGCCGTGGAGATCGGGTTGCCGCCGAAGGTGGAGAAGCTGATGGCCGGCACCGCCTGGAGCACGTCGGCCCGACCGACCACCCCGGCCAGGGCGAACCCGTTACCGATGCCCTTGGCGAAGGTGAGCAGGTCGGGGGTGACGCCGTGCGCCTGGTAACCCCAGAAGTGCTCCCCGGTACGCCCCCAGCCGGTCTGCACCTCGTCGGCGATGAACAGGATGCCGTGCTCGTCGAGGACCTTCTTCCAGCCGGCGAAGAGCCCGTCCGGCGGGTGCACGAAACCGCCCACGCCCTGGATCGGCTCGGCGATCAGCGCGGCCACGTCGCCAGCGGTCTGGGTGGCCAACACCTCGCGCAGGTCCTCCACCGCCGCGTCGACCTGCTCGTCGGCGCTGAGCCGGGCCAGCAGACCCCGCACCCGGTCACCGGAGTGCAGCCAGGCCACCTGGAGCGGGTTGAGGCCGCTGGCCGACCAGGTGCGGTTGCCGGTGACGCCCATCGCCGCGAACGACCGGCCGTGGTAACTGTTGCGCACGGCCAGGATCTGGTGCGAGCGGCGGTGGTTGGTGGCCACCAGCAGCGCCGCCTCGTTCGCCTCGGTGCCGGAGTTCGTGAAGAACACCCGGGCGTCCGGGATGCCGGAACGCTGGGCGATCTTCTCGGCCAGCTCCACCTGTTGACGGATCAGGTAGAGCGTCGAGGTGTGCACGATGCCGGTGGCGAGCTGCCGCTCCACGGCCTCCCGGATCTCCGGGATGTCGTACCCGATCATGTTGGTCAACACGCCGCCGAAGAAGTCCAGGTAGCTGCGCCCCTGCGCGTCGGTGACCCGGCGGCCCGAGCCGGAGACCAACTCGATCGGCTCGGCGTAGTACAACGGCATCCAGGACGGGAGCACTGCCCGGTGCCGGGCCAGCAGGTCGTCGGTCATCGTGGCAACCCTTCAGCGGCGTTCGTGGATACCGCACGCTCCCACCGCCGGCCGACGCGAACAACTGTCAGCCTGTAGCGCATGGACGTCCCGACCTGACAGCACGTCAACGGTTTCCACAGCAATGGTCGACCTTGACGGCTGATTTGCACAGCAATCGCGGGATCACCCCACTCGATCCGCACCTTGGCCGGCCGGTAGGTGTGGTGGCTCGGTCGCCGGCCGGAATGCCCTCGGCGGGCGAGACATCGAGATTCCCCCATCAGCGGCTCCCGCCAGCGTAGGCAGCAACCACAACCAGCAGCTCTGACGCGGCGGGCCGGTAGCATCCGGCAGGTGCACAGAGCGGACGGGCCACCGTCGACCGGAACGGACGACGAACGGATCACGGCGGACATCCGGGCCTGGGTCTGCTCCACCCCGATCCGCGGCCTGGTCGCCCACTTCGGCGGCACCTGGCCCGACGGCGACCTCACCGACGTGCTCCGCTACCTCGACGACTTCTCCGCCCGTCACTGGGACTTCCGCGGCGGCCGGGAACGGCCCGACGCCCGGGAGCCCGACCTCGCCCCGGCCACCGCGACCCTCGTGCTGGACGCGGCTGCCACACTCCGGCTGATCCACCCAGTGCCACCGGCCCGATCGGCGTACGCCCACCTGGTGGTGCTCGGCGGCCTGGCGCACGCCTGCGTACGCCGCGTCGGCTACGCCGCGCACCTGCTGCGCGCCGGCCTACCGGTGAGCGGCGAGGTCGCCGTCCTGGGCAGCTTCCGGCCGCTGTCGGACTGGGAACGCCGCACACTCGCCGAGGCGGGCCTGCCGGCCGACGAGACCGAGGTGGACGTGCTGGACACAGCCGTCCGCCGGGTGTTCGAGGTGACCACCCCGGCCGAGCAGGACGGCGTCGACGCCGGCCACCCGCACCACTCCTGGTCCTCGCGGACCTACCGACCGGACGGGCTGCCGCCGATCCGGGTACTGGCCGCGCCGTCCAGCGAACCGGACCAGCGGCGGGCCCACACCGCCGACACCCAGCGGTTCTGGGCCGGCCACGTCCGGCTCGCGCCGGACGACGAGGTCCTGATGGTCACCGCGCCGATCTACGTGCCGTTCCAACACTGCGACGCGCTGCGCACCCTGGCCGTGCCGTACGGATGCGCCATCGACACGGTCGGGGTGGACCCGACGCTCGCCGACCTGGCGGTGCTGCCCGAGCAGACGCTCACGCCGGGGCGCTACCTTCAGGAGATCCGGTCGGCGATCCGCTCGATGCGCGCCCTGCACGACCTGGTGCGTTGAGGGCTGAGTTCAGCGGGCGGTGTCGGCGACGGCCTGGGCGAAGACCTCGGAGCGGTGCTCGAAGTTGCGGAACCGGCCGTAGCTGGGCGCGGCCGGCGAGAGCAGAACCACCCCGCCGGCCGGGGTCACCTCGCGGGACAGCCGGACCGCGTCCACCAGGTCGTCGACCAGTTCGGTACGCACCTTCGGCAGGCCGGCGAGCACCTCGACGATCCGGGTGCCGCTGTCCGGAATTCCGATCACGGTCAGCTCCCGCTCGGCCAGGTGCTCGGCCAGCGGCGTGTAGTCCAGACCCCGGTCGTTGCCCCCGACGATCACCGTCAACGGCCGCCCGTCGTACGCGTCGATGGCGTGCATCGCCGCGTACGGGCTGGTGGCGAGAGTGTCGTCGACGAACGTCAGCCCGGACGGGTCGGTGATCTCGGTGAGCCGGTGGGCCAGCCCCTGGAACTCGGCGACCGCGACGGCGAGGTGGTCCTTGCCGGCCACCACGTCCACGCCGAGGGCATCGAGGACGGCGAGCGCGACACAGAGGTTGCCCTCGTTGTGCCGGCCGACCAGCGGCAGCACCGCGCGCGGGAACAGCGGCTGGTCACCGAAGTGGAACCACTGCGTACCGTCGAGGCCGGGGGCGACGTGGGTGGTGTCGGGGCTACCGGCGCGGACCGCCGGCAGCTCACCCAGCTCCGCGGCCAGCCGGGGGTCGCCACCGTTGACCACGATCGTCTGCGGGTCGTGGGCGAGCAGGTTGAGCTTGTCCCGGTAGTACTCCCGCTCCCCACCGTGCGCGTCCAGGTGCTCGGGGAAGAGCGCCGTGACCACCGCGACCCGTGGCGAGTCGGTGAGGTCGCTGCACTGGTAGCTGGACAACTCCAGCACGTACAGCTCCGCCTCCGGCAGGTCCAGGGTCGGCACCCCGATGTTGCCGCCGAAGACGTTCGGCCGCCCCATCGCGGTGAGCAGGTGACTGATCAGGCTGGAGGTGGTGCTCTTGCCCTTGCTGCCGGTGACCCCGACCGTGCGCGCGGCGTGGTCGGCCATCCACAACGCGGTGCCCTGGGTCACCATGACCCCGCGCCGGCGCAGCTCGACCAGCCACGGGTGGGTCTGGGGCACGCCCGGGGACCGCACCACCACGTCCGCGGCGGCCAACCGTTCGAAGCCCGCCTCGCCGGTCACCAGTGGCGCCGCCTCGGCCAGCGGGCCTTCCCACGGCAGCGACAGGAAGTTCGCGCTGTCGTCCACGGCGACCAGGTCGGCTGGGCCGTGGGCGGCGATCGCTGTCACAGCGGCCCGGCCCTCCCGACCGGTGCCCCAGACGGCGACGGTACGTCCGCGCAGGTCAGACAGGCGCACTGGTGTCTCCTCGGGGGTCACGGCGGCGGCAGGGCGGGCCCGGTCCGGACACGGCCGGACGAACCAGGGCCTAGTATGGCGTGTGCCCAACGAGCAGCTCCGGCGGATGGACGCCTTCACCTTCCCGTCCTACTCGATCGACTTCGCCACCGGCGAGGTGTTGTTCGACTACGCCCTGACCGGCCCGGCCGGCGAGCAGCGGTTCACCGAGGTGATCACGCTCCCGCTGCCGGCGGAACCGCCCTCCGACGAGACGGTGGCGACCCTCAACCGGGTGCTGGAGGTGCTCCACCTCGTCGCCGGGGTCAGCTACTACAAGGCCGCCGCGCCGCCCCGGCTCGTGCTGCCGACGCCGCTGGGCGCGGCCACCGTCGACTACGTCACGGCCGTCTACACCAGGGGCCTCGCAGAATACGCGTACCGCAACCAACTGCCGCACGTGCTCGACCTGCGCCCCGAGGTGCCGACCGGTGTGGTGACGCCGGCCCGGGTGTACGACGACTCGGACCGTCGCCCGCTCTCCGCGGTCGGCGGCGGTAAGGACTCGATCGTCAGCCTGGAGGCGCTGCGCCGCGCCGAACTGGACCCGGTGCCGTTCTCGGTCAACCCGAACCACGTGATCGTCGCCGTCAACGAGGCGTCCGGGCTGGTTCCGCTGGCTGCCCGGCGGCGCATCGACCCGGTGCTGTTCGACCTGAACGCCGCCGGCGCGCTGAACGGGCACATCCCGGTCACCGCCATCAACTCCCTGATCGCCGTGGCCACCGCCGTCCTGCACGGGCTGGGCCCGGTGGTGATGTCCAACGAGCGTTCGGCGTCCGACCCGAACCTGGTCTGGAACGGCCACGAGATCAACCACCAGTGGTCCAAGGGCGTCGAGGCCGAAGGGCTGCTGCGGGCGTCGCTGGCCGAGCACGCCGGCCTGACCGACCCGTACTTCTCCCTGCTGCGTTCGCTGTCCGAGCTGCACATCGCCCGGCTGTTCGCCGAGTTCACCCGGTACGACGACGTGGTGACCAGCTGCAACCAGGCGTTCAAGCTGCGCGACGCGAGTGAGCGCTGGTGCCGGGACTGCCCGAAGTGTCGCTTCGTCTTCCTGGCCATGGCGCCGTTCATGCCGCGGGAGCGGGTCACCCACATCTTCGGCGGCGACCTGCTGGCCGACGAGTCGCAGATCCCCGGCTACCGCGAGTTGCTGGGCGTGGACGGGCACAAGCCGTTCGAGTGCGTGGGCGAGGTCGAGGAGTCGGTGGTGGCCCTCGGCCTGCTCGCCGAGCAGGACCAGTGGCGCGACGCCCCGGTGATCCAGGCCCTGGTCGACGCCGTCCCGGAGACAGCCTGGTCCTCGGTGGCCCACTCGGACGTCTTCACCCCCGGCGGCCCCAACCACATCCCCCCAACCTACGCAAAAGCCCTAAACGCCCCAGCAACCTAACCCCATCCCCCAACCCGATCCCCGGGCTCCCGCCCCCAGGCTCCCGCTCCGGTGATCATGAAGTTATTGCCATCCTCATCGGCGTGTCGTGGCAATAACTTCATGATCAACGGGGGGCGGCGGGGGACGGCCGGCGCGGAGGGTGGGGTGGGGTGGGGGGTTACGGGGTTCGGACTGCGTCCAGGGCTAGCAGGGCCACGTGTAGGGAGAGGGCGGCCTCCACCGAGTCGAGGTCGACGTCGAGGATGCGGGCGATCCGGGCCAGGCGTTCGTAGAAGGCCGGTCGGGACAGGTGGGCGGCGGCAGCGGCTGCGGACTTGTTGCGCCCCTGCTCCAGGTAGGCGCGCAGGGTGTCCAGCAGCCGCTCCCTCGGGTGCCGGGCGTCGTACTCCAGCAGCGCGCCGAGTTCGCGTTCCACGAACGTCTGCAGGCGGGGCTCGTCGCGCAGCAGGTGCAGCAGACCGGCCAGCCCGACGTGCGGGAGCCGGAAGATCGGCAGGTCACGCCGGTCCCGTCGGGCCGCCTCGGCGATCTGCCGTGCCTCCACGAGCGACCGGCGGGCCTCCCGCAGGGTGCTCACCCCGGATCCGGCGGCCACGATCACGGCACCCGGGCCAGCACCCCGGGCCCCCTCGACACCCATCCGGGCGGCCTCGACACCGGGAGCCGCCCGGAACGGCTCCGCGCCGGAGGAGGAGCGGGACGCGTCGACGACGGGTCCCGTCCGGCCGGCGCCGGCGTCGAGGCGTACCTGACGAAGGGCGTTGGCGAACGCGGACAGCGCGCGGTCCTCGGCGGCCGGGTCGGTCAGGGCCAGGAGAGCGCCCACCGAGTTGTCGTCGACGGCGCTGGTCAGCGCGGTCAGCTTCGCCTCCCGCAGGGCCTGGCCGACGGCCTCGGAGAGATCACGCAGCCGGGCCTGGCCGGCCTCGGGGCCGACCTCCCCGGCGGGGTCGTCGGCGCGGTGCCGCACCATCACGCCGACCAGGTGCCTCCGGTCGAGCACCACACCGAGCGCCTTGGCTCGCAGTCCCACCTCGTCCACCGGGCGGGAGTGGTCGAGCAGCGCGGTGAGCAGGGTGCGGTGGATCTGCCGTTCCAGGCCCTCGGCGTCGCGGCGGATCAGCCGCCCCAGCGCGAGGGTGGACGCGGCCCGCTCGATCAGGATGGTGAGCCGGGTGGGCGAGCCCGCGCTCGGTTCGACGGCCTGGGCGCTGGGCACGTCGCCGCTGGCCGGCCAGCGCAGCAGCAGCCGACCCCAGTCCTGCCCCCGGGCGCCGACGGTGGTCACCAGCCAGCCGCTGTCCGGGTCGTACGCGGTCCGCCCGGCCGGGCGGATCCGCCGGGAGTGCTGCTCCCAGCCGTCCAGCAGCAGCTCTGCGCTCTCCCCCGCCGGGTCGTACCCGAGCACCTGCCGGGACAGGTTCTCCAGCACCACCGGGCAGCCGGACAGCTCGGCGGCCTGTCGGATCACCTCGGCGGCGTCGGCGCCCTCCACGGACAGGTCGTTGAACCGCTGGTGGATCTCCTCGGTGGCGCGCAGCTCGGTGAGCTGCGCGTCGACGATCAGCGCGTGCACCGCCTCGGTGATCCGGACGAACGGGGTGGCCCGGCGCAGTTCCACCAGGGGCAGCCCGCGCCGCTCGGCGGCGGCGGCCATCACCCGGGGCACACCGCTGACGTACCGGCGGCCCAGCTCGACGACGAGCCCGGAGACCCCGACGTCGGCGAGATCGCCGATGAACGCGCGCAACCCGGCGTCGTCCCCGGGCAGACCGATGCCAGTGGTGAGCACCAGCTCGCCACCGCCGAGCAGGGTGGCGATGTCCGGCACCTCGGCGACGTGCACCCAGCGGACGGGTCGGTCCAGCCCCTCGTCGCCGGCGACGACGCGTGGCGCGCCGTGGCGGACCGGGCCCAGGGCGAGGACCTCACGGACGGTAGGGAACACGGCCGACACGCTACCGTCCGTGACGCCGGAACTCGACTTGCCACCGGCGCGAGGGGTCAGTCGACGCCGAACTCCATCGCGGCGCGGTCGAGGGCCGCGTCCTCCGCCGAGGCGACACCCCGGGACGCGATGGCTTCCGCGCCGCCCTCGGGCATCGCCCCGATCAGCCCGGTGGAGGCGGCCTGCGCGGCCCCGATCATCCGCTGCGGGTTCCCGCCGCCGACCAGCCCGAGGGAGGCGTACTGCTCCAGCTTCGACCGCGAGTCGGCGATGTCCAGGTTGCGCATCGTGAGCTGGCCGATCCGGTCCGACGGGCCGAACGCCGAGTCCTCGGTGCGCTCCATGGACAGCTTGTCGGGGTGGTAGCTGAACGACGGGCCGGTGGTGTCCAGGATCGAGTAGTCCTCGCCCCGGCGCAGCCGCAACGTCACCTCGCCGGTGACCGCCGTGCCGACCCACCGCTGCAACGACTCGCGGAGCATCAGCGCCTGCGGGTCCAGCCAGCGGCCCTCGTACATCAGCCGACCGAGGCGGCGACCCTCGTTGTGGTAGTTCGCCAGGGTGTCCTCGTTGTGGATGGCGTTCACCAGCCGCTCGTACGCGTAGTGCAGCAGCGCCATCCCGGGCGCCTCGTAGATGCCTCGGCTCTTGGCCTCGATGATCCGGTTCTCGATCTGGTCGGACATGCCGAGGCCGTGCCGGCCGCCGATGGCGTTGGCCTCCAGCACCAGGTCGACGGCGCTGCCGAACTCCTTGCCGTTGATCGTGACCGGGCGACCCTGGTCGAAACCGACTGTGACGTCCTCGGTCGGGATCTCCACCGACGGGTCCCAAAACCGGACGCCCATGATCGGGTTGACCGTCTCGATGCCGGTGTCGAGGTGCTCCAGGGTCTTCGCCTCGTGCGTGGCGCCCCAGATGTTGGCGTCGGTCGAGTACGCCTTCTCGGTGCTGTCGCGGTAGGGCAGGCCGCGCTCCAGCAGCCACTCGGACATCTCCTTACGCCCACCCAGCTCGGTGACGAAGGCGGTGTCGAGCCACGGCTTGTAGATGCGCAGCATCGGGTTGGCCAGCAGGCCGTACCGGTAGAACCGCTCGATGTCGTTGCCCTTGAAGGTCGAGCCGTCGCCCCAGATCTGCACGTCGTCGGCGACCATCGCCCGCACCAGCAGGGTGCCGGTCACGGCGCGACCCAGCGGGGTGGTGTTGAAGTAGGCCCGACCGCCGGTGCGGATGTGGAAGGCGCCGCAGGTCAACGCGGCGAGGCCCTCCTCGACCAGGGCGGCGCGGCAGTCGACCAGGCGGCCGAGCTCGGCGCCGTAGCTGAGCGCACGACCGGGCACCGAGGCGATGTCGGGCTCGTCGTACTGGCCGATGTCGGCGGTGTAGGCGCAGGGAATGGCGCCCTTGTCGCGCATCCACGCGACCGCGACCGAGGTGTCGAGGCCGCCGGAGAAGGCGATGCCGACACGTTCGCCGGTGGGCAGGGAGGTGAGAACCTTGGACACGGGGAAAATTATGCAATAGAACGCATGGCCATGCAAGCCGATGCGGTCTACCCGCCGTCGACCGGCGCGTCGTCGCGCCCCAGCTCCCAGAATGCGACCGCCGCCGCGGCGGCGACGTTCAACGAGTCCACGCCGCGCCGCATCGGAAGGACCACCCGCACGTCACTGGCGGCCTGCGCCGCAGCGGTGAGGCCCGGCCCCTCGGCGCCGAGCAGCAACGCCGCCCGCTCACGCTGCGCCGGGGTCAACCGCTGCATCGGTACGGCGTCCGGCGCGGGCGTCATCGCGAGCACCGTGAAGCCGGCCTCCCGCACCTGATCCAGGCCCGCGGGCCAGCGGTCGAGTTTCGCGTACGGCATGGCGAAGACCTCACCCATGCTGACCCGGACGCTGCGCCGGTAGAGCGGGTCGGCGCAGGTCGGCGACAACAGCACCGCGTCGACACCGAGCGCGGCGGCCCCCCGGAAGATCGCGCCCAGGTTGGTGTGGTTGTTCACGTCCTCCAGGACGACGACCCGGCGCGCGGTGGCGAGCACCTCGGCCGCCGTCGGCAGCGGCCGGCGGTGGAACGACGCCAACACCCCCCGGTGTACGTGGAAACCGGTGGCCCGTTGCAGCACGTCCTGGGTCGCGGCGTAGACCGGGGCGTCGCCGGTGTCCAGGTCGGCCAGCTGGTCGGCCCGCTTGGCGTCGACCAGGTACGACCGGGCCGGGTAGCCCGCGCGCAGCGCCCGGCGCAGCACCAGCTCCCCCTCGGCGATGAACAGGCCGTGCGGTGGTTCCCAACGGGTGCGCAGCTCGACGTCGGTGAGCGCCCGGTAGTCGGCGATCCGGTCGTCGTCGGGGTCGGTGATCTGGTGGACGGGCACCCGACGATTCTGCCGGACGCGGAGCAGCGCGCTCCGAGGCCCGCCCGACGAGGTGTTTTGTCCGAAGAAGAAGGGGAATGACCGGCAGACAACGGACGTGACGGGAAGGACCAGCCAGGTGAGCGCAGACGACACCACCCCGGGCGAAGTGGGCACCCTGCCCCGGCGTCCGACCGTCGCGGACCACATCGTGTCGCGACTGTTCAGCTGGGGCGTGCACCGCTACTTCGGCTACCCGGGCGACGGCATCAACGGCCTCACCTCCGCGCTGCAACGCACGAATGGACGAGCCCAGTTCATCCAGGTCCGCCACGAGGAGACCGCCGGCTTCGCCGCCTCCGCACACGTCAAGTACGGCGGCGGCCCACTGGGCTGCGCGCTGGTCACCAGCGGGCCGGGCGCCATCCACCTGCTCAACGGCCTGTACGACGCGAAGCTCGACCACCAACCGGTGATCGCTCTGGTCGGGCACACCGCGACCACCGCCGAGGGCGGCGGCTACTACCAGGAGGTCGACCTGCTCGCCCTCTACAAGGACGTGGCGGCAGCGTTCCTGGCCCAGCTCGACAACCCCGCACAGGTACGCCACCTCGTCGACCGGGCGTGCCGCACGGCGCTGGCCCGGCGTACCGTCACCGCACTGATCCTGCCCCTCGACATCCAGGACGAGCCGGCTGTCCCGAACCCGCCCCACGCGCACGGCTACTACCAGACCAGCAACGCGCCGAGCACAACGCCCACAATGCCACCGGAGGCGGACGTACGCCGGGCGGCCGAGGTCCTGCGCGGCGGGCAGCGGGTGGCCATGCTGGTCGGCCAGGGTGCCCTCGGCGCACGCGACGAGGTCCGCGAGATCGCCGATCGACTCGGGGCCGGAGTGGCCACCGCACTGCTCGGCTTCACCGCCGTCGACCACCGCGAGCCGTGGGTGACCGGCGCGATCGGGCTGCTCGGCACCCGACCGAGCTGGCAGCTGATGAGCGGCTGCGACCGGCTGCTGATCGTGGGCAGCAACATGCCGTACTCGGAGTTCTACCCGCAACCCGGGCAGGCCCGCGCGGTCCAGATCGACCTGGACGGCACCCAGCTCGGGCTGCGCTACCCGACGGAGGTGAACCTGACCGGCGACGCCCGCCCCACGCTGCGGGCCTTGCTGAACGAGCTGGGCCCCGGCCCCGGACCGACCGCCTGGCGGGCGGAGGTCACCGAGGCCACCTCGGCGTGGCGTCGGGTGCAACACGACCTGGCCGAACAGGCCGCCGACCCGGTCAACCCGCAGTTGCTCTTCCACACCCTGAACGAACGGCTGCCCGACGACGTGCTGCTCGCCGTCGACTGCGGCACCACCACCGCCTGGTACGCCCGACACATCCAGGTACGCCCCGGCATGCTGGCCAGCCTCTCCGGCACGCTGCTGTCCATGGGCGGCGCCATGCCGTACGCGCTGAGCGCCAAGTTCGCCCACCCGGACCGGCCGCTGGTCGCGCTGATCGGTGACGGCGCCATGCAGATGAACGGCGTCAACGAGCTGATCACCGTGGCGAAGTACTGGCGCAGCTGGGCCGACCCGCGCTTCGTGGTGCTGGTGCTCAACAACCGGGATCTGGCGTTCGTCAGCTGGGAACAGCGCTCCACCGAGGGGACGCCGATGTTCCCGGACAGCCAGCAGTTGCCGGACATCGCCTACCACCAGTGGGCGGAGGTGCTCGGGCTGCACGGCGAGTTGATCGACTCACCGGATCAGGTGCGCGACGTCTGGGACCGGGCGCTCACCGCCGACCGGCCAGTGGTGATCAACGCCCTGGTCGACCCGGCGGAGCTGATGCTGCCACCGCACTTCACCGTCGAGCAGGCCCGCAAGACCGCCGCGGCGGTGCTACGCGGCGACACCGACTGGGCCGGAATCATCCGCCGCGGCCTCCCCGCCACCCTGGCCAGCTACCGCCCCCGCCGCCGAGACCGCTAACCCCCGGCCTGACTCCCGCGATCTTGCACTTTCTGCGCCGACAAAACCGGGCGAATGGGCTATTCCGGCAACCGAAAGTGCAAGATCGCGGGAGTCGGGCTGGGGCGGGGCGGGGGCGGGGCGGGGCGGTGGTCAGCCTCGGCGGTCCAGCCAGCGCTGGAGGGCTGAGCGGGGGTCCTCGGTGGTGGGGTCCTCTCGACGGTTCGGGACCGCTGGGCGCTCGACCGGGCGGTGCGGGTCGCCGGCCAGCTCATGGCTCGGTGCGACGAACGCCTTCTCCGGTTGGCCCTTCACGGCGGTGGCGATGACCCGGGCCACCGCGTCGATCACCTTGGTCTGCACCGCTGACCCCACCGAGTCGGCCGGGTCGTCCGGGTTCGCGGCGATACCGGCGACCGCGACCTGCGGGGTGAAGCCGACGAACGTCTCGGTGGAGTTCTGCTCCGAGCTACCCGTCTTACCAGCCACCGGTCGGCCGTCGAGGATGTCGTTCACACCGGTGGCGGTGCCGCCGTTGCACTGCCCGAACGCCGACTGCTGACCCACCGGGCAGCGCGCCGCGTCGGTAGCGGCACGGGCGACGTCCGCGTCGAGTACCCGCTTGCAGGACGGCTGCCCCACCGGCACCTTCGTGCCGTCCGCGCCGGTCACCGAGACCACCGGCACCGGCGTGCAGTAGGTGCCCTCGGCGGCCACCGTCGCGTACGCGTTGGCCAGGTCGAGCGGGGTGGTGGCCGCCACTCCCAGAGTGAACGAGCCCCAGTTCGCGGCGTTGTTCTTGGCGAAGGCCGCGTCCGAGTCGGCGCGGAACGTGATGCCGAGCCGCTGCGCCATCTGGACCACCTTGTCCTGGCCGACCTGCTCGGCCAGCCAGACGAAGTAGGTGTTCACCGAGCGACCGAAGCCGTCCCACATCATCCGGTACCCGTCCATCCAGTCCGGGTTGGCGTTCGCCGGGCACCAGTGACCGTCACAGCTGCCCGGCCCTTCGGCGGGGTACCGGGTGGGCAGCTTGGCGGGCGCGTCGAAACCGGTGGAGAGGGTACGGCCCGACTCCAGCGCGGCGAGCATGGTGAACATCTTGAACGTGGAACCCGCCTGGTATCCGTCGACGCTGGCTCCGCCGGAGATCAACGGGTTGACGGTGTTCGGGTAGTTCGCCTGCCCGGCCGGGTTGTCGGCGAGGCTGTAGTGCCTGTTGACCGCCATCGCCAACACCCGCCCGGTACCGGGCTGGACCGCCGCGATCGGCAGGGCGCGCTTGTTGTCGTACCCGTAGACCTTTGTGGCCTGCTGTTGCGCGGTGGCCTGGATCTTCGGGTCCAGCGAGGTGACCACGGTGTAGCCGCCCGAACGCAGTGCCTGCTCGCGCTCCGCGACGGTCGCCCCGAAGGCCGGCTGGGTCAGCCACCACTGGCGCAGGTAGTCGCAGAAGTAGCCCCAGTCGTCGTGGCCCTGGGAGACGGCGGTGCAGCCGTTGGGCTGGGCGGTGGGGTGCAGAGCGAGGGGCTCGGCCTTGGCCTGGGCGGCCTGTGCTGCGGTGATCGTGTTGGTGGCGACCATCGAGTCGAGCACGTACGACCGGCGGGTCAGCGCCTCGTCCTTGTCGCCGCTGATCGGGCTGTACGCGTCCGGGGACTGCACCAGACCGGCCAACAGGGCCGACTCGGCGAGGGTCAACTGGGCCGGAGGCTTGCCGAAGTACCGCTGGCTGGCCGCCGCGATCCCGTACGCGCCGGAGCCGAAGTAGGCGATGTTCAGGTACCGGTCGAGAATCTCGTCCTTGCCGAGGTTCTTGTCCAGCGCGCTCGCGTACCGGATCTCCTGGATCTTGCGGCCCACTGTGGGATCGGTGGCGGCGGCGCGCTCCTCGGCGGTGCGGGTGGGGTCTGTCTTGAGCACGTTACGGACGTACTGCATGGTCAGCGTCGAGCCGCCCTGCTCGGTGCCGCCACCCTTGACGTTGGCCACCAGCGCCCGGGCCAGGCCGCGCAGGTCCGCACCACCATGGTCGTAGAAGCGCCGGTCCTCGGCCGCCACGATCGCCTGCCGCATGACCGGAGCGATCTCCGACAGGGGTACGTCGGTGCGGTTCACGTCGTAGAACGTGGTGATCAGCGTCTTGCCGTCGTTGGCGTAGAGGTACGAACGCTGCGGCGTGGCCGGGGTCTTCAGCGAGGCCGGCAACGCGGCGTACGACCCGAGCGCGGAGCGTGCGGTGAGCCCGAGCAGCAGGTTGCCCGGCAGTGCGGCGACTGCCAGGACGAGCCCGGCCAACACGCCGGCGAGCAGCACGGTGAACAGCCGCGACAGCGGCGAGCGAGGGGCGGCCATGCTCCCCAGGATTGCCACGAAAGCCGCCAACCGACCACCCCCACAGCCGGATTGTCAGCAACTTCACGGCCCCCCACCAGCCAATCCCCTGCCCCCGCCCCCACCCCCACCCCCGCCCTAGTGATCATGAGGTTGGCGGGTGAATCGATGATCGATGCACCCGCCAACCCCATGATCACCGAGAAGGGCCGAGGGCCGGGCGCGGGCGCGGGCCGGGCGGCCGACTCTCGTTGACCATGAAGTTATTGCCAGGACACGCCGAGGGCGAGCGCAACAACTTCATGATCAACGGGCGGGAGGCGGGAGGCGGGAGGCGGGAGGCGGCGGGCGGGAGGCGGGACCCGGGGGCAGCGGGGGGTTAGGGGTTTGGGGTGCTCAGGCTGGCGGAGGCGGCGTCTCTGGCGGTTTCGCGGGGCATCAGGCGACCGGAGCGGTAGCCGATGCCGATGCCGGCGATCAGCACGAAGATCGCGCCGAAGGTCTGCAACGAGCCGATCAGGGCACCGCCGAGGCCGAGCAGCGGCGCGGCGATGATCAGCATGACGCCGTCGCCGAGGCTGAAGGTGCCCGAGCGGGCCACCGCCCACCCGGTGAGGAACCAGCCCGCGCTGTAGAACGTCGCGCCGAGCAGGACCAGCGACCGCGCGGTGGCGCCGAAGACCGGCGTCTGCTCCTCGAACCCGGCGAACGGCAGCATCAGCACGGTGCCGGCGATGCTGACCAGCAACCCGGCGGCGGCCACCCGGCGGCTGCGGGTCGCGGCCAGCAGCCCGGTGAGGGCCAGCAGCGCGAGCAGGCCGAGCCAGACCGCGGCCACCCAGCCGATCAGGTAGACCGCCCGGCCGTCGGCCGGATAGGGGTCGTTGCCCACCCCTCCGTCGCTGGCCATCGCCACCGCGCCGTAGAGGATGGCGTACGCGGGCAGCAGCCAGACCGCCGCCCGTGCGAACCGGCGCACCGACCAGGCCCAACTGGCGTTCGTGGCGGGGGCGCCCGGGGTCGGCTCGCCGACGAAGGGCAGTACGCCGAACCCGCCACCGTTGCGTCGGGAGCCCAGCGGGGCGACCGGGTCGTGCGCGCCGGGCACCGGGGCCGAGGACCACATCCGCTTCGCCGGATCCTTCATGCGTCACCTCGCTCGTCGTCGAGCGGTGCACCGACGCGCCGGGGCGCCCCGATTGCCTGGTCACCACCCGTCCTAGGACCGATCGTGGCAGGCGTCGGAGCGCCCCATGAGTCTTTCTCGTATTTAGCCGACCGGGCGGCCGGCGTACCGGATCAGCCGCGCTCGCGCTGGTCGGCCGGGTCCTCGACGAGGCTGGTCGGCGACACCGGCTCCGGTGCGGGCAGCCCCTGCCGCCCCTTGCCGCCGGTGGCCTGCGCCTCGGCGACGCGTACCTCGTCGTGGATCTGCTGGGCGGCGTCCGCCGCCGCCTGCGCCGCCTCCGCGGCCTCTCGCTCGACCTGGCTCGCCTGGTCCGCGGCCTCCGGCGCGGGCAGATCCCCCACCATCTGGCTCAGCCCACCGAGCGCGCCACCCATGCCCTCCAGGGCCTTGGTCAGCTCGGCCGGGACGATCCAGACCTTGTTGGCGCTGCCCTGAGCGATCTGCGGAAGAGCCTGGAGGTACTGGTAGGCCAGCACCTTCTGGCTCGGGTTGGCCTGGTGGATCGCGTCGAAGACCGTACGGATCGCCTTCGCCTGACCCTCGGCCTGCAGGATGCGGGCCTGCCGGTCACCGTCGGCCCGCAGCACCGCCGACTGCTTGTCACCCTCGGCGGTGAGGATCACCGACTGCTTGTGCCCCTCGGCGGTCAGGATCGCCGCACGGCGGTCCCGCTCGGCGCGCATCTGCTTCTCCATCGAGTCGCGGATGCTGGCCGGCGGCTCGATCGCCTTGATCTCGACCCGGGTCACCTTGATGCCCCAGCGGCCGGTGGTCTCGTCCAGCACACCCGAGAGGTGCCTGTTGATCTCGTCCCGGCTGGTGAGCGCCCGCTCCAGATCGAGCGAACCGATCACGTTACGCAGCGTGGTGACGGTCAACTGCTCGATGGCCTGAAGGAAGCTGGAAATCTCGTAGGTCGCCCGAACCGAGTCGACCACCTTGAAGTAGAGAACCGTGTCGATCGAGACCACCAGGTTGTCCGAGGTGATCACCGGCTGCGGCGGGAAGCTGACCACCTGCTCCCGCATGTCGACCTTGGTACGGACCGCGTCGATGAACGGCACCAGCAGGTTGAGGCCGGGGCTGAGGGTGCGCTTGTACTTGCCGAGCCGTTCCACCACGTCCTGGCGTTGCTGCGGCACGATCCGCACCGCCTTGGCCAGCGTTATCACGGCGATCAACGCCACCGCGATCACCACCACCCCGATTAAGGTCATCCCGTTCACCCTCTCGATTCCGGCAGCTCGCCGGCGGAAGAAACATCGTCCTGCCACACCAGGGCGGTAGCGCCCCGGACCTTTATCACCCGAACCCGTTGACCGGGGTCGTAGACCTGTGTCGTGTCGTACGACCGGGCGCTCCACAACTCACCGTCGATCTTGACGAGACCCTGCTCGGCGTCCACCCGTTCCAGCACCAACGCCGTGGAGCCCTCGATCGCCTCCACGCCGAACGGCTGCTCGCCACTCTCCAGCGCGGAGCGGCTGTGCCGCCGGATGACCGGTCGGACCACCACCAGGCTCAAGGCCGACACCACAGCGAAGACCAGCGCCTGCACGGCGACCGGCGCGCCCAGGGCGGCCGCGCCGGCGGCAGCGAACGCGCCGGCCCCGAACATGATCAGAAATAGCGTCGTCGTGAAGATCTCGGCGACGGCCAGCAGCACACCCAAAACGATCCACACCACGGCGTCCACCCCCCGATCGTGACACGCAAATGCACGCGCGGCCTCCCCGCGAAGATCAGTAGGCTCGGCGGGACCCTTTTCCGGCCCGTCAAAACACCACGAATCGGCGGCCCGACCCGAGGAGATCCCGTTGACCCTGCTACCCGAGACCGCCCGACAGATCGACACCCGGGTCGCCCAGGCACAGGCCGACGGTCACACCCCGTCGCTGGTGCTGGGCGTGGTCCGCGACGGCACGCTGGCGCATGTGGCCGTCGCCGGCGAACACCCCCGCCCGGACGTCGACCTGCAGTACCGGGTGGGCTCGATCAGCAAGACGATGACCGCCACCCTGATCATGCAGGTGCGCGACGCCGGCCGACTGGCTCTGGACGACCGGCTGGAGCAGCACCTGCCCGGCACCGGTGTGGGCGCGCTCACGGTGCGCCAACTGCTCGGCCATGCCAGCGGCATGCAACGCGAACCCGAGGGCGACTGGTGGGAGCGGGCGGCGGGCGTCGATCTCACCACCCTGCTCGCCGAGGTCGACGCCGGCAAGATCGCTTACCCGCCGCACCGCGCGTACCACTACTCCAACCTGGCGTACGGGTTGCTCGGCGGGTTGCTCGAACGGCTCACCGGGAAACCCTGGGCCGACCTGCTCGACGAACGGATCCTCACCCCGCTGGGCCTGCGCCGCACCACCTACGCGGCCACCGAGCCGTACGCCCCCGGCTACGTCGTCCATCCCTGGCACGGCACCCTGCGCGAGGAACCCCGTACCGACACCGGCGCCATGGCCCCCGCCGGACAGCTCTGGTCGACGATCGAGGACCTCGGCCGCTGGGCCGCGTTCCTGGCCGACCCCGACCCGTCGGTGCTGGCCGCCGAGACGCTGACCGAGATGTGCGCCCCCGTGGTGATCAGCGACCTCGACTCCTGGACCGGCGGGCACGGCCTGGGCCTGGAGCTCTACCGCGACGGCGAGCGGGTGTACGTCGGGCATGGCGGCTCGATGCCCGGGTACGTGGCCGCCCTCATGGTGCACCGACCCAGCCGCACCGCCGTGGTCGGCTTCGCCAACTCGTACGGCTTCCCGATCACCGGGCTCGGCCGTCAACTGCTGACCATGGTGCTGGACGCCGAGCCGGTGCTCCCGCAGCCGTGGCGACCGGCCACCGCCGCCCCCGATGCGGGGTCGGCCGAGCTGACCGGTCGCTGGTGGTGGATGGGCACCTCGCTGGACCTGAGCTGGGACGCGGGTGACCTGGTGGCCCACGTACGCGGTGAGCGGGTGAGCCGGTTCACCGCCGAGGGGACGGACCGCTGGCGGGGACGTTCCGGCCCGGAGAACGGCGAAATCCTGTCGGTGCTGCGCGACGACAACGGACGGGCACTGGCGGTCGACATCGCCACGTTCGTCTTCACGCGCAGCCCGGACGAGGTTCCCTGACCGGCCGCCGGCCGCCGGGAGTCGGGAGTCGGGCGGTCAGGCCGGCTCGGTGACGAAGTCGATGAGCCGTTCCATGGCGTTGATCAGGGGGGTCTCCACGTCGGCGAAGCTGTTCACCCGGGACAGGATGTGCCGCCACATGTCGGCCGGCTCGGCCACCCCGAGGGCCGCGCAGACCCCCTCCTTCCACGGCCGCCCCGGCGGCACCACCGGCCAGGCCGCGATGCCCAACGCGGCAGGCTTGACCGCCTGCCACACGTCCACGTAGGGATGCCCGGTCACCAGCACGTGCGGCGAGTTCACCCGGGCGACGATCCGGCTCTCCTTGCTGCCCGGCACCAGGTGGTCGACGAGCACGCCGAGCCGTCGGGTCGGGCCGGGGCCGAAGTCGCGTACCTCGGCGTCGAGGGCGTCGATGCCGTCCAACGGCTCGACCACCACGCCCTCGATCCGTAGGTCGTCACCCCAGATCCGCTCGACCAGCGCGGCGTCGTGGATGCCCTCCACCCAGATCCGGCTGGCCTTCGCCACCTGGGCCTGCACGTTATCCACGGCGACCGAGCCGGACGCGGTCCGGCGGCGGGCCGTCGGCACCGTCGCCCGGGTCGGGCGGCGCAGCGTCACCGGGCGGCCGTCGAGCAGGAACGCCGCCGGCAGCAGCGGGAAGTTGCGCCGTCTACCGTGCCGGTCCTCCAACACCACCGCGCCGGCCTCGAAGCCCACCACCGCTCCACAGAACCCGGAGTCGGCATCCTCGACCACGAGATCCGGTTCGGCGTCCACCTCGGGGGTGATCTTGCGCCGTCGCCAGTCGCCCGCCAACACGTCCTCGCCGTATCGCCCCGCCATGTCGATCACGCTAGACCCAGCCCGCTCCCACCCCACCCCCGACACACCGCCCCGCCCACCCGACCCCCAACGCCTCCACGTCAGCCGCCACCCACCGCTGTCGATCATGCAGTTGTGGTGCTCCACGAAACGGTCACAACAGGTGCCTGTCACCCACCACCGCTGCATGATCGACGCGACCCGGGGCGCGGAGACAGGGGCGGGCCGGAACGGGGATCGGGGCGAACAGGGCAGTTGGGGGCAGGCCGGGCGACCGGAGCGGCAGCCGAGACAGGGCCGGTCGTGACCACGTACCCTTTCGGCATGTCCACCCCCGCAACGGGCGCGGTCACACTCGCGCCACGCCGGTCCAGCCGGTTCGTTGCCTGGGTGCGCGCGTGGCGCGCCGGGTTGGTGCCCTTCGACGAGGTCGCCGACGCCATCGCCGGCGACGAGGAACACCTCGTTGCGGACGCCCCGGGCACCTGGACCGACGTTCCGCTGGGTGCCGCGCTGCCCACCCTGGCCAAGCTCTCCCCGGACGAGATCCGCCTGGTGCTGCCCGCGCCGGGCGACCCGAGGGGTCTGCCCGGCCCCGGCGACTTCGCCGGTGCGGCGCTGGTCACGGGTGAGGCGGTGGTCGCCGGCGAGCTGGGGTTGATCCCCCAGGTGCGGCTGCACACCTCCGGCTCGGGAGACTGTTTCGAGACCGTGCTCTGGCGGGTCTACCCGCTGCCGGCCAACGCCCCCGCCGCGTCACTCTCGTTGCCTGGCGCCGCCGAGGCGGAGGCCGAGTTGGCCGCCGCGCTGGCCGAGACGACAGCCGTGCTGACCCGCCTCGACGTCGCCCAGTGGCGGCCCGAGCTGGCTGGCGCGCTGGCCGCGCTCCGCCGCCCGGACGGCACCACCGATCTCCCCCCGGGCTTCGACCCGCGAGCCCGCCGGCTCTTCGCCCGGGCCGCGGTGCTCGACCGGGTGCTGGCGTTGGCCGGGCACGCCGCCCCGGGCGGCGCCATCAACAACTACGAGGCGCAGCAACGGGACGCGGCACTCCGCCCCCTGACCGCAGCCTGCCGGCAGGCGCTGGTGGCCGCCTGCAACGCCCCCCTGCGCCCCTGACCGACGCTGGCACGAGACAGCGGCGGCGAGGGGCGACCGGGGCAGGTCAGATCTCGTCGAGCAGGTCCGCGACCGAGTTGATGATCCGCGACGGGCGGTACGGGTAACGCTCCGCCTCGGTGCGGCTGCTGATCCCGGTGAGCACCAGGATGGTCTCCAGCCCCGCCTCCAGGCCGCACAGGATGTCGGTGTCCATCCGGTCACCGATCATCGCGGTGCTCTCCGAGTGGGCGTTGATGGTGTTGAGCGCCGAGCGCATCATCATCGGGTTGGGCTTGCCGACGAAGTACGGCTCGACCCCGGTCGCCTTGGAGATCATGGCGGCGACCGAGCCGGCGGCGGGTAGCGCGCCCTCCACGGACGGGCCGGTCACGTCGGGGTTGGTGCAGATGAACCGGGCGCCGTCGTTGATCAGGCGGACGGCCTTGGTGATCGCCTCGAAGCTGTAGGTGCGGGTCTCGCCGAGCACCACGTAGTCGGGGGCGAAGTCGGTCAGCACGTAGCCCACGGCGTGCAGGGCCGTGGTCAGCCCGGCCTCACCGATGACGTACGCGGTGCCACCCGGGCGCTGGTCGGCGAGGAACTGGCCGGTGGCCAGGGCGGAGGACCAGATCGACTCCTCCGGCACGTCCAGCCCCATCCGGCTGAGCCGGGCCGTCAGGTCCCGCGGGGTGTAGATCGAGTTGTTGGTCAGCACCAGGAACGGCTTGCCGGAGGCGCGCATCCGGTTGATGAACTCCGGCGCGCCGGGCACCGGCTGGCCCTCGTGCACCAGCACGCCGTCCATGTCGGTCAGCCAACTCTGCACGGGCTTACGGTCATGCATGATGATCCTCAGAGGTCAGGGGCGACGGGTCGGCACGCAACAGACGGTGGGGCAGGTGTCCCACATGGGCAGCTGGCCCAGGCGGCGGCGCAGCTGCGCGCCGTCCGGGTCGGTCCGCTCGGTGACCAGCTCACGCACCATGGTCACGAAACGCGGGTCGGTGCCCGGCGTACCGGCCCGGACGAAGTCCAGGCCGAGCTGCTTCGCCGTCTCCAGCGCTTCGGTGTCCAGGTCCCACACGACCTCCAGGTGATCGGAGACGAACCCGATCGGGCTGACCACCACACCGGTGGTGCCGCCCTGCGCGAGGGCGGCCAGGTGGTCGTTGATGTCCGGTTCCAGCCACGGAACCTGCGGCGGGCCGGAGCGGCTCTGCCAGACCAGGTCGTACGCCAGGTCGGGGGCGGCGGCCGCGGCGACGAGCCGGGCGGTCTCGTGCAGCTGCGCCTCGTACCGGCCGCCGTGCGGGCCGGCGTTGGCCGCCATCGAGTTGGGGATGGAGTGGGCGGTGAAGACCAGCCGGGTGGTGTCCCGCAACGCCGGGTCGAGCTGGCTCAACGCCGCCCGGACCGCGTCGACGTGCGGCTCGACGAAGCCGGGATGGTCCCAGAACTGACGCAGCTTCTCGATCACCGGGGCATCCGAGCCGACGGCGGCACGCGCGGCGGCGATGTCCTCCTGGTACTGCCGGCAGGAGGAGTAGCCGCCGTACGCGCTGGTGACGAAGGCCAACGCCCGGGTGACCCCGTCGTCGCGCATCCGGGTCACGGTGTCGGCGAGCATCGGGTCCCAGTTGCGGTTGCCCCAGTAGATGGGCAGGTCGACACCGTGCGCGGCGAAGTCGGCGCGGACGGCGGCCAGGAGGTCCCGGCACTGCTGGTTGATCGGGGACACCCCACCGAAGTGCTGGTAGTGCTCGGCGACCTCGGCCAGCCGCTCAGGAGGCACACCCCGGCCCCGGGTCACGTTCTGCAGGAACGGCATCACGTCCTCGGGCCGCTCGGGCCCGCCGAAGGACACCAGCACCACCGCGTCGTACGACATGGGGTCATTCTTGCCCCTCGGCCGGAACGCCCCGGCGACGCCCCCTGGTCCGGACGCGTGGATCACGCGGACGGCGACCAGGGGGCGTCGCGGGGAGCGTCAGGAACCGATGGCGTGGTAGCCGCCGTCGACGTGGACGATCTCGCCGGTGGTGGCCGGGAACCAGTCGGAGAGCAGCGCCAGGCAGGCCTTCGCGGCGGGCTCCTGGTCGTTGAGGTCCCAGCCCAGCGGGGCACGCTCGACCCAGGCGCCCTCGAACTGGTCGAAGCCGGGGATCGACTTCGCGGCGATGGTACGCAGCGGCCCGGCGGCTACCAGGTTGCTGCGGATGCCCTGCTTGCCCAGGTGCAGCGCCAGGTAGCGGGAGGCGGACTCCAGGCCGGCCTTGGCCACGCCCATCCAGTCGTAGACCGGCCACGCCTTCGTCGCGTCGAAGGTCAGGCCGACCACCGCGCTGCCGGGCGACATCAGCGGCAGCGCCGCCATGGCGAGGGACTTGTACGAGAAGGTGGAGACGTGCAGGGCGGTCGCCACGTCCTCCCAGGGCGCGTCGAGGAAGCCGCCGCCCAGGCAGCTCTGCGGGGCGAAGCCGATCGAGTGCACGACACCGTCGAGGCCGTCGACGTGCTCGCGGACCCGGTCGGCGAGGCTGGCCAGGTGTTCGGTGTTGGTGACGTCCACCTCGATGACCGGCGCGGGCTCGGGCAGCCGCTTGGCGATCCGCTCGACCAGGGACATCCGGCCGAAGCCGGTGAGGACGACCTGCGCGCCGTTTTCCTGAGCGAGCTTCGCCACCGAGAAGGCGATCGAGGCGTCGGTGATGACACCGGTGACGAGCAGCCGCTTACCGGCGAGCAGTCCGGACATCGCTGATTTCCTCCGTAGTAGTCAAAGGGTTAGTGGCCCATGCCGAGGCCGCCGTCGACCGGGATGACGGCGCCGGAGACGTACCCGGCGCTGTCGGACGCCAGCCAGGTGACCACGTCGGCGACCTCGTCCGGGCTGGCCATGCGGCCTGCCGGGATGGACTTGAGGATCTCCGCTTTGCGGTCGTCGGTGAGGCCGGCGGTCATGTCGGTGTCGATGAAGCCGGGCGCCACCACGTTCGCGGTGATGTTGCGGCTGCTCAGCTCCCGGGTGATCGAGCGGGCGACGCCGACGAGGCCGGCCTTGCTGGCGGCGTAATTGACCTGCCCGGCGCCGCCGGCGAGGCCGACCACCGAGGAGATGAAGATCATGCGACCCCACTTGGCGCGGAGCATCTTGCCGGAGGCCCGCTTCGCGACCCGGAACGCGCCGGTGAGGTTGGTGTCCACCACGTCGGTGAACTGCTCCTCGGTCATCCGCAGCAGCAGCGTGTCGGCGGTCATGCCGGCGTTGGCGACCAGCACCTCGACCGGCCCCAGCTCGGCCTCGACGGCGGCGAAAGCGGCGTCGATCGAGGCGGCGTCGGTGACGTCGGCGCGAACGCCGAACAGCCCTTCAGGCGCCTCGCCGCTGCGGTGGGTGACCGCCACCCGGTCGCCCTGCTTGGCGAAGGCCTGCGCGATGGCCAGGCCGATCCCCCGGTTACCCCCGGTCACCAGCACGGTGCGAGCCACTGTTCCCCCTTGCGATGGTCAGCACGGACGCGTCGGAGCCTAGGCGTTACCGGCAGGTAAGCGCTAACGGGAGTCGCGTCACACTGGGGTACGACACCGGGATCAACCCCTGGTGGCACGCCTCGTGACGGCGTCGGCCCGTAGCCTCCCGGTGGTGAACCGGCATCCGATCGCGGTGGCCCTGCGGGCCCTGTGGCAGACAGTGCTCGGCCCGGACGCCCGGCCCGAACGACCGCACACGCCGACGGGCGGCTGGACGGCCGGCGGGCGGGCGGCACGTTGGCGGCCGGTGGGGCGGTCGCGCTGGCGGCGCTGGTGGCGCTGGGCTACCCGGTGAGCGCGGTCGGCGTACCCGGAGCCGGGGTGTCCAACCTGAACCCGCCGTCGTTGCTGGCCGTGGCGTTGGCGGTGACCCAGGTCGGGCTGGGGCTGCTCGCCCGGCCGGCACTGCACCGGCTGCTGACCCGACCGCTGCCGGGCCGGGCGGTGACCGAGGTGAACCGGTCCGCCGTCCGGATCTACCTGTGGCACCAGCCGGTACTGGTGGCGGTGACCGCGCTCACCGCCCGCGGCGGGCTGGCCCTGCCCGGCCTGCACACCGCCCCGGACAGCCCGGGGTGGGTGCTGGCGCGCTGCTGCTGGCTGCCGTTGCTCGCCGTGGTGCTGCTCACCGTGGTGCGGGCGGGTCAGCCGAGGCCGTTTCAGCGAGGCGTACGCGCTGGTGGCGGGTGGCGTCGCCAACCGGGCGGTGGAGGGGCTGCCGACCGGTCGGCCGAGTGCGTCCCGTCGGCACCGCAGGTGTACGATCATCGACGTTCCGGCCCGCCCGACTTGCAGGAGGTGATCGCTGTGCGAGATAGCGATCCTCCCAGTCGTGGCCGGGCCGATGGTCAGTCCCGCTGAGCCACGACTCAGTCTGGTGAGCTGACCCCGCTCCGCTCCCCACCACGTCGGCAACTGCCGAGGTGAGTGTGCCGCACCGCCCGATCCTCGGGCGGTCGCCGGGAGCCGCCCGGTCACGACTTCGTGTGCGCGTCCCCACCCCCTGCGGTCCGCCCCCGCACGCGGACCGTCCAGCCGCCACCCGGAGCCGTCATGAGCCGCTACGTCGCCCCGCTGGGCTTCACCCTCGCCGCCGTCTGGGTGGCCATCGTCTTCGTGCTCGCCGGTGGCGGTCACTGACCGTTCCGGGCCGGCAGCTCGCGCTGCCTGGTGCTGGTGCCGGCGGCGATCGTCGACCGCCGCCGGCGCAGCCGTTCACAGCATCCGGGACGACCACAGCAGACTGAACGCGCCCGCGCAGAGCGCCAGCAGCAACGCCACCCCGGCGTACCACTGGGTCACCTCACGCGGCTCGGTGCGGAACCCGATCGAGCTGCCCATGTCCTGATAGACCTGCTTCAACTCGCTCACCGAGGCCGCCTCGTAGAAGTAACCCTCGGTGGTCTCGGCCAGCTCGGCGAGGGCCATCCGGTCCACCGGCACCCGCTGCAACTGCCCGCCGATGTCGACCTGGCCGGTGTCGGTGCCGAAGGCGATGGTGGAGACCGGAACGTTAGCGGCCTGCGCGGCCGCCGCCGCCTCCTCCACCGCCCGACCGGAGGTCCGGAAACCGTCGGAGAGCAGCACGATCCGGGCCGGCGGAATACCCGCCGCGCCGTCGGCCGGCACCGACCGGATCGCCTCCAGGCAGGTGAACACCGCCTCACCGGTCGCGGTCGCCTCGGCCAGCACCAGCCCGTCGATGGCGCTGGTCACCGCGTCCCGGTCCTTGCCCGGCGGCACCAGCACGTTGGCCGCCTTGGCGAACGACACGAGGCCCAGGTTGTAGCTCTCCGGCAGCTCACTGACGAACTGCTTGGCCGCTTCCTGGGCCGCCTCCAGCCGGTTCGGCGCCACGTCGTCGGCCTGCATCGACAACGACACGTCGATGGCGAGCATCACCGTGGCCCGCTCCAGCGGCTCCTTGGTGTCCACAGCGGGACGGGCCAGCGCGGTGGCCAGCACCAGCAGGCAGAGCAGGAAGGCGGTCGCCGGGACGTGCCGACGCCAGCCCAGGCCCTTCGGCGCGACGGTACGCAGCAGGTCCACATTGGTGAACCGCATCGCGTACGCCCGGCGGTGCAACTGCCGCCAGACGTAGAACGCGGCGAGGGCGAAGACCGGCAGCACGGCCAGCAGCCACCACGGTTGCAGAAAACGGATCATCGTGTCGTCCCCCGGGTACGCGCGTGCCGCTGCGCGGCCACGAATCGCACCATGTCCAGCAGCCAGTCTCGGTCGGTACGCAGACGCAGGTGGGCCGCGCCGGCGCCGCGCAAGGCGGCGGCGATCGTGGCCCGTTGGGCGGTGGCGGCCTCGGCGTAGCGCTGCCGCAGCCGCGGGTCGGCGGTCTGCACCTCGTGCAGCTCGCCGCTCTCCGGGTCGACCACCGGCAACACGCCAACGTCGGGCAACTCCAGCTCACGCGGGTCGACCACCTCGATCGCCAGCACGTCGTGGCGGACGCGCAGCTTGCGCATCGGCCGCGCCCACTGCTCGGCCGGCGCGAGGAAGTCCGAGACCACCACGGCCACCCCGCGACGGCGGGGCGGACGGTTGAGCATCTCGATCAGGGCACCCAGGTCACCACGGCCCGGCTGGATGGCGGTGCCGGCGACGGCACGCAGCAGGCCCTGCGCCTCCTTGCGCCCGGAACGGGCCGGCAGCCGGGTGAGCACCCCGGGCCCGGCCGGCGGTGGTCCGCCCCGCCAGCGTCGGGCCGGGGCGGACACCCCGCCACCGGTGCCGATCACGGCGCCGATGCGGTTACCTCCGCGCACGGTCAGGTGGGTGATGGCAGCCGCGGCGGCCACCACCACCTCCCGTTTGAGCCACTGCCCGGTCCCGAAGTCCAGGCTGGCGGAGAGGTCCAGCGCGAGCCAGGTCTCCAGTTCCCGGTCGGCCACCGTACGCCGCACGTGCGGTGTGGTGGTCCGGGCCGTGACCGGCCAGTCCATCCGGCGTACGTCGTCGCCGGGGCGGTACTCCCGGGACTCACCCGCCTCACTGCCCGGTCCGGGCAGCAGGCCGGCGTAGTCGCCCTGGAGCAGACCGTCGAGCTTGCGGGTGACGAGCAGCTGAAGCCGGGACAGCACGGCTTCGCTACGGTCGGCCAGGGGGGCCGGACGAGGGGTGGGTGAGGTCACGGGCGCTGCCCGGGCCAGCCAGCGCCCGGCGGCGGCGCGATCGACGGCAGGGTGGCCTGCTGCCGGGGAGCGACCGCCGGAAGCGGGATCGTCGACATCACCCGCTGCACGATGTGGTCGGCGGGTACGTCGTCGGCGAGCGCGTCGTAGCTGAGCACCAACCGGTGCCGCAGGATGTCCGGCGCGATGTCCTGAACGTCCTGCGGCAGCGCGTAGTCACGCCCGCGCAGCAACGCCAGGGCACGGGTGGCCCGGACCAGACCCAGCGAGGCACGCGGGCTGGCCCCGTACTGGATCAGTTGCGCGACGTCGGGCATGCCGTGCTCGGCCGGGGCCCGGGTGGCCAGCACCAACCGGACCGCGTAGTCGACCAGGGCATTGTGGACGAAGACCTGGTCCGCCTTACGTTGCAGGGCGATCAGCTCCGGGGTGTCGAACACCACGGTCGGCTCGGGCGCGGCCACACCCATCCGGTAGACGATCTCCCGTTCCTCCGCGTCGGTCGGGTAGCCCACCACGATCTTCATGAGGAACCGGTCCCGCTGCGCCTCCGGGAGCGGGTAGACGCCCTCCTGCTCGATCGGGTTCTGGGTGGCCATCACCAGGAACGGGTCGGGAACCCGGTGGCTCTCCCCACCGATGGACACCTGCCGCTCGCTCATCACCTCCAGCAGCGCGGACTGCACCTTCGCCGGCGCACGGTTGATCTCGTCAGCGAGCAGGAAATTGACGAAGACCGGCCCCAACTCGACGTCGAACTTCTCGCTCGACTGCCGGTAGATCCGGGTGCCCATGATGTCGGCGGGCACCAGATCCGGGGTGAACTGGACCCGGGCGAAAGACCCACCGACGACCTTGGCAAGGGTCTCCACCGCCAGGGTCTTGGCCACCCCGGGGACGCCTTCGAGCAGGCAGTGACCTCGGGCGAGCAGCGCGACGAACATCCGCTCCACCATCCGGTCCTGCCCGACGATCACACGTTTGATCTCGAACAGGCCCTTCTCCAGCAGGGTGGCGTCCTGCGCTGGTGTGGTCACCGGGGCAGGTGCCGCTCCGTTCGGCGTCGGGGCGTCGGGCATGGTCGGCTGGGCCACCGGTCCTCCACAGCGTTTGTCGGTCGTCGCGGCTCGTGCGGTATCAAGACTCGCACGCCTTGCTGAGTGTCGAGGTGGGGAGAAGCCGATTTTGGGCGCGCCGTCCCCGGCAGCCGAATCACACATCTCGGGTGTGCACATACCGGCCTGCCGCGTGTACGATTCACCCCGTCGCCGGGCGGCTCCCCCCGTGGTCGCCCGGCGCTCAAGCTCTCCGTCCCGCCGCCCTAGACTGGCCGGGATGAGCACCCCCTCCCCCGCCGACGAGGCCCTGATCTGTTCGGCCCGGGGCTGCCGGTCCGTCGCCATCTGGGCGCTGGAGTGGAACAATCCCCGCCTGCACGACGCCGATCGGCGCAAGACCTGGTTGGCCTGCGCCGGGCACCGGGGCAGCCTCGGCGACTTCCTCGACGCTCGAGGCTTCCTGCGTGCCGTCACTCCGGTGCCCGGATCGCCTACGCTCGACGTGTGAGCGGCGACCCTCCGGCTTCCCCCGGCCCCACCTCCCCGTCCTGGCCGCCCACCCCGGCCACCGCACCACCCGGCGTCGACCCGCCGCCCGGCGCGTTCCCCGCACCCGGCACCCTCGGCCCGGAGCCCACCGCGCCGGATGTCTCGACGCCCGCCCCGCTGCCACCGGGTGCGCTGCCACCCGGTCACCGGCCGGCACCGGCCGCCGACCAGCGCCCACCCGACCTGCCGCCTCCCGGCCTCCTGCCGCCCGACCCCGGCGCGCTGATGACGGCCGTGCCGGGTGGCCGGGGTCCGCTGGAGCCCTGGCCGGACACTGTCAACTGGCAGCCGATCTCCACCGACCTGATCTGGGTGGAGCTGATCCGGCTGGCGATCGTGGTCGCCATCGGGCTGGCGGTGACCGGGGTCGCCTGGGCGTTCAGCGGCCACTGGTTGTTCGGGCTCGCCGTGGCCGTCGTGCTGGTGCTCGGCGCGTGGCGGGCCGTCGCGATCGTCCGCGCGGTCCGGGCCTGGGGGTACGCCGAGCGGGAGAACGACCTGCTGGTCCGGCACGGGCTGCTGGTGCGCCGACTCTCCATCGTGCCGTACTCGCGGATGCAGTTCGTCGACGTGAGCGCCGGGCCGTTGGAGCGCGCCTTCGACCTGGCCACCGTGCAGCTGCACACGGCGGCGGCGGCGAGCGACGCCCGGGTGCCCGGGCTGCGCCCGGCGGAGGCCTCCCGGCTGCGCGATCGGCTCACCGCGCTCGGCGAGGATCGGGCGGAGGGGCTGTGAGCACCCGGGCGGGCAGCCGCCGACCGCACCGAGGGCCGCTCCGATGAGCGACGGGCCCGCCGAACCGAGCACCGTGCCGCCCACCGGCCCGACACCCCCGGGGCCGCTGCTGCCCGCTGGCCCGGCTCCTGATGGCCTGACACCGCCTGGACGGGTGCCGCCTGGCGCGGCACCTGATGGGCCGGTGCCGCCCGGGTCTCCCGCGCCGTGGCCGGCACCACCGGTGGGCGGCGAGGGCGAACCCCGGCAACGACTGCACCCGCTCAGCCCGGTGCTGCACGGCGCCAAGTCCCTGGTCGTGGTGATCGCCGGGCTGTCCTGGTCGACGCTGTCGCGGGTGGGCTTCGGCTGGTTCGCCGCCATGGTGGCGGTGCTGGCGCTCGGCGCGACAGTGCTGTCGGTCATCAGCTGGTACAACACCGGCTACCACGTCGTCGGCCGGGAACTTCGGGTGTACGAGGGGCTGCTCTGGCGGCGTACCCGGGCCATCCCGTTGGAACGGTTGCAGGCCGTCGAGGTGGTCCGACCGCTGCTCGCCCAGCTCACCGGCCTGGCCGAGCTGCGCCTGGAGGTGGTCGGCGGCGGCAAGACCGAGGCGCCACTGGCGTACCTCGGGGTGGGCGACGCGGCCCTGCTGCGCGAACGTCTGCTGGTGCTGGCCGGGCGGGTGGCGCAGCAGCCCGTACCCGGCTACGCGGCGGCCCCGGTGGCGCCGGGTGCGACGGCGCCACCGGCGGCCGTACCGGGCCGGCCACTGCACGCGGTGAGCAACCAGAACCTGCTGATCAGCCAACTGCTCACTCCGCAGGCGTTCCTGCTCCCGTTCGGTGTGGCCTTCGTCGTGGTGCAGTTCCTCACCGCCGGTTCGTGGTCGTTCGTCGCGGTGGCGAGCACCCTGACCGCGATGGCGGGTGTGCTGCTGCAACCGATCCGCCGTGTCCTCGACGACTGGAACTTCCGGCTGGCCCGCGACGGCGGCACGCTGCGGGTGCACAACGGCCTGCTGGAGACACGGGCGCAGACCGTGCCGCTGGAGCGGGTGCAGACCGTGCGGGCCACCTGGCCGCTGTTGTGGCGGGTGAAGGGCTGGCTGCGGCTGCGGCTGGAGGTGGCCGGTTACTCCGTCGCGGAGGCCGACGACCGTAACCGGCCCGACCGGCTGCTGCCGGTCGGCGACCTGCCGACGGCGACGATGATCGTCGCCGAGGTGCTTCCCGGGGTACGCCTCGACGCTCTCACGCTGAGCCCGCCGCCGCGCCGGACCCGTTGGCTGCACCCGCTGGGCCGTGCCGCGTTCGGCGCGGGGCTGTTCGAGCGGGTGTTCGCCACTCGGTCGGGGCGGCTCACCCGGCAACTGGTGATCGTGCCGTACGCCCGGATCCAGAGCGTGCGAGTGGTCCAGGGGCCCATCCAACGCCGTCTCGGGTTGGCCACCGTGCACGCGGACACCGCGGGCGGCTCCGGCGCCACCGCCCAGGACCGCGACCTGGCCGAAGCCTGGACCCTGGCAGCCGACCTGTCGACAAGAGCCCACCAGGCCCGCACCACCCCCCAACCCTGACCCCCACCCCCACCCCTCCCGGCCCTCCGTGCCCCGCCTTTCTCCGCGGTGATCATGAAGTTGTTACCCCGACACGCCGCGCGGGAGGGCAATAACTTCATGATCAACGGGCCGAGAGTGGGGTGGGTGGGGTGGGTGGGGTGGGGTGGGTGGGGTGGGGTGGGTGGGGTGGGGTGGGTCAGTGGTCGGCGGGGACCGGGGGGGTGGTGGTGGTGGTTTCCGGGGCGCGTGGGGTTGGGGGCTCAGGCTCATTGTGCGGGGAGTCGGGGGGCGGTTGCGTTCCGGCCTTCGGGTGGCGGACACGCCACGCCGCCCAGCCGCGCTCCGCCAGACCGACCACCAGGAAGGTCAGCCCCACGTAGGCCCAGCCGACCAGCACGTCGATCACGTAGTGCTCACCCGAGTAGACCAGGGTGAAGGTCATCGCCAGCGGGTACGCGAGCAGCAGCGGCCACCAGCGACGACGGGTGGCGGTCAGGAAGAACAGCACCACGAACAACGCCCAGGCGGTGTGCAGCGACGGCATCGCGGCGACCGGGTTGGAGGCGATCTGGCCGGCGTTGAGGACGTTTCCGGCGCCGTGCATGCCGAACGCCTTCCAACCCCGGGTGGAGATCCGGGCGACCTCGGTGAGCAGGCCGTTCTGCGCCGCCCACCAGGGCGGGGCCGCCGGGTAGATGAAGTAGGTGACCAGGCCGGCCGCGCAGAGGAAACCCCACCGCCGCATGTACGCGGCCCAGCGGTGCCGGTCGCGCAGCCAGAGCACCGCGGCGGCGGCCAGCGCCACCACGAAGTGGGAGAAGTACACCCAGCTCGCCGCTACATCCCACCAGTGCACCTGCGGGTGGTAGAGGTGCTGCTGCAACCAGACGGTGGGCACCTCACCGCCGGTGGCCCAGCCGAACATGAACCGGTCGGCGACGATCAACTCCATCGCGTGCGGCGTGGCCCCGTTGTCGGCGAACCCGCGCGAGAGGTTGTAGATCACGAACAGCAGCACCACCGGCACCCAGTCCCGGGCGAAGCGCAGGTGGCTACGCCACGGCCGATCGCTGTTCCAGGCGATGGTCGCCAGCCAGATCCAGACGAAGGCGTACGCCGGGTCGGTGGGCAGCCCGATGGCCAGCCACGCGGCGACGAAGGCGACCGCCCAGACGGTCATGGCGACGACGCGCCGACGACCCCCGTCCGGGGACGCGGGCGGGTCGGTCCGGGCGGGGGGCTGGGGGTCAGTCGCGACGGCCATCGGGGTCAAGGTTAACGACGGGTACGGCATCGACCGACGGGGACCACCCGTTGGGCGTCCGGGGTGGTCGCGTCGGGATCGTCGGGCGCGTGCTCGACGGGTCCAGCGAGCACCTAGGCTGACGACCATGCAGGAGCAGCCCGAGCCGGCCTTCGCGCCGGGTCTGACCGCCCAGGTCGAGTTGACCGTCACCGACGCGGACACCGCCCAGGCGGTCGGTTCCGGGGACGTACCGGTGCTGGGCACCCCCCGGGTGCTGGCGCTGGCCGAGGCGGCCACCGTCGCGGCGACGGCGACCGGGATGCCGCCCGGTTCCACGACAGTGGGCACCCGGGTCGAGTTGGAGCACCTGGCGCCGACAGTGGTCGGCCGGACGGTCCGCGCGCAGGCGCTGCTGGCGACCGTCGACGGTCGCCGGCTGTCGTTCGAGGTCACGGTCAGCGACGGCGACCAGACGGTGGCCCGGGGCCGGGTGGACCGGATCCTGGTCGACCGGGGACGCTTCGTCGAACGGGCCGGGCGGGCGTCGTGAACGCCGCTTTCGCCGAGGTCGCCGACCGGGTGCACGTGCTGGCCGAACCGCTGCTGCGGGTCAACGTCACACTGGTCGTCGGCGACGACCAGGCGCTCCTGGTGGACACGCTCTCGTCGGCCGCCCAGGCCACCGAGCTGGCCGCGGCCGTCCGGGCGGTCACCGACCGTCCGCTGACGCTCGTCAACACCCACCACCACTACGACCACTGCTTCGGCAACGCCGTCCTGGCCGGCGACCCACCCCGCCCGGTGTACGCGCACGAACTGGCCGCCGCCGCCCTGCGCGAGGAGCCGGAGCGGCTGCGCCGGGAGGCGTACGAGGAGGTGCGCACGGAGCACCCGGCGCTCGCCGCCGAGCTGGCCGACACCCCGCTGCTCGCTCCCACGCACACCGTGCACGTCGAGACGGTCCTCGACCTGGGCGGTCGACAGGTGCTGCTGCGCCACCCCGGGCGGGGGCACACCGAGGCCGACCTGGTGGTGCACGTGCCGGACGCCGACGTGCTGGTGGCCGGGGACCTGGTGGAGCAGAGCGGCCCGCCCGCCTTCGAGGACTCGTACCCGTTGCGGTGGCCGGACGCGGTCGCGGACCTCCTGCGACTCACCACCGCGCGCACCGTGGTGATCCCGGGCCACGGCGACCCGGTCGACGTCGACTTCGTCCGGGCCCAGCACGCGGAGCTGGCGAAGCTGGCCTGGCTGATCCGGGCCGCGCACACCGGCAGCGCCCCGCCGGAGCGGGTGGCCGCCGAGGCCCCTTTCGGGGCCCGCCCGGCCCTGGTCGCCGCCCACCGCGGCTACCTGGAACTGAACGGCACGGCCTGACGGCCTACACCGAGGTGCGTCGCCACTGCTGGTTGGTGCCGGTGCCACACGTCCACTGCACCGCGCGGGCACCGTCGGTGGTGGCGGAGTTGAGCACGTCGAGGCACTTGCCGCTGTGCCGGGCGACGAGCTGCACGTAACCCGTGCCGAGGTCCTGCACCCGCCACTGCTGGTTGGTGCCGCCGTTGCAGGTCCACTGGGTGACCCGTACCCCGTCGGCGGTGGCGCCCGCGCCGCCGTACACGTCGAGGCACTTTCCGCTGTGCGCGCTGACCACCGTCTGGTAACCCCCACCCGCGTCCTGGAACCGCCACCGCTGGTTGGGCTGACCGTTGGCGGCCCACTGCACCACGTCGGCACCGTCGGTGGTCGCGCTGTTGCTCACGTCCAGCAGCTTGCCGCTGTGCCGCGCGGTGAGGGTGTACGCGCTCGGCACCGGCACCGTGGTGTCCGGGGCGAGCCGGTACAGCCCGGCACCGTGGGCCGGGAGCGACCGGGTGAGCGTCCCGGTCGCCGTGCCGAGGGACGCCCCGGACCACAGGTCGGTCACGGCGGCCGACCCGATCCCGAGGTCGGCGAGGTTCACCGACACCTGCGCCGCACTGCTGTCCCTGTTGAACAGGGCGACGTACCGGTGGTTGCTGCCCGGCACGTCGGCGGTCCACACCTGCCGGTTGCCACCGTAGAGCTGACGGTTGCGTCATCGACGTTAACGTTCACAAATCCCCGAGGTCAACCCTCCCACACCCCCACACGCCCCCCGCGCCCCCACGCCCCCACGCCCCCACGCCCCCACGCCCCCCACGCTCCCGCCCTCGCCCGAACGCGCGATCTTGCACTTGCTGCGGGGCGAAAGCAGGGCATAGCTGACAAAACGTCGACAGAAACTGCAAGATCGACGCCGGGGGAAGGGCGGGGCGCGGGGCGGGGGGTGGGGGTGGGGGGTGGGGGTGGGGTTAGGGGTTGAAGCGGTTTTTTACTGCGGTGCGGGTGGGCATGGCGGTGGCGCCGCCCGGGGATTCGCAGACCAGGCCGGCCACCCGTAGCGCGAAGGCCACCCGCTCGGTCCAGCCCGACGGGCTGTCCGGCTCGCCGTCGACGAGCAGGTCGGCGATCAGCGCGGCCATCACCGAGTCACCCGCGCCGGTGGCGTCGATCGCCTTGACCTTGGGGGCCGGTACCCGCACCGGGTCGGCGTCGGCGGTAGCCAGCACCGCACCGGCCGCGCCGAGCGTCACGACCACCGTGGCCGCCCCCAACTCACGCAGGTACGCCGCGACACCCTCGACCGGCTCACCGGGATAGAGCAGTACCGCGTCGGCGGCGCTCAGCTTGACCAGGTGCGCGCCGGCAGCGAACTCGGCCACCACCTCGCGCAGCCCTTCCAGTGCGCCCGGCCCGTTCAGCAGCCGGGGACGTACGTTCGGGTCGAAGACCCGCAGGCCGGCGGCGAGCGACCAGGCACGGCGGGCGGCGGCGAGCGTGTCGGGTCGGAGCAGCACGATCGAGCCGCAGTAGAGCACGTCGGCGCCCTCCAGCAACGCCAGGTCCAGATCGTCGGGACCGAGCAGTGCGTAGGAGGCCGGCTCGCCGTAGAAACGGAAGTCCGGCTCCGGCCCGGCGTACGTGACCACTGCGAGCGTGGTCGGCGCCGGGACCGTGATCGCACCGGCCACCCCGACGTCGGCCGCGGTGAGGAAAGCGCGGATCCGACCGCCCAGCGCGTCGTCACCGAGGGAGCCGACGAACTGTGCCGCGCCGCCGAGGCGGGCCACCCCGACGGCGACGTTCAGCGGCCCGCCGCCGATGGCCTGCCGATAGACCCGCTCCCCGTCGAGTTCGCTGTCGAGCAGGTCGACGAGCGCCTCACCGAGCACCACCGCGTATCCCATGCCGATCCTCTCGTCGTCGCCACCGGCCGCCGATCGCCGAGCCGATCTTCGTGGCACCAGGCTGGCACAGCGCACGGCCCGATGGGCGCCGAAGGCCACGCACCGACGGGCGCGCTACCCCGGCCGGTGGATCGGCCCGTCGAGTACCGCGAGGGGGCGACCGGTGCCGCCCCACCGGGCCGCGACGATCTGCGCGGCCACACTCACAGCGGTCTCCTCGGGGGTACGACCACCGAGATCCAACCCGATCGGGGAGGCGAGCCGGGCGAGCTGCGCCGGGCTGAGCCCCGCCTCGCTCAACAGCTTGTGTCGCTCGTCGTGGGTACGTCGTGAGCCCATCGCGCCCACGTACGCCAGCGGGTGGCGCAGCGCCAACTCCAGCAACGGCACGTCGAACCTGGGGTCGTGGGTGAGGACGCACACCACCGTCCGCTCGTCGAGCCGATCGGCCGCCAACTCGGTACGCAGGTAGCGGTGCGGCCACTGCACCACCACCTCGTCCGCCTCGGGAAAGCGCCGCGCGGTGGCGAAGACCGGCCGGGCGTCGCAGACGGTGACCCGGTAGCCGAGGAACGCGCCGATCCGGGCCACCGCGGCGGCGAAGTCGATCGCACCGAAGACGATCATCCGGGGTGGGGTGGCGTACGCGGTCACGAAGAGGCTGACGCCGCTGCCTCGGCGCTGCCCGTGGTACCCGTAGCGGAGCATGCCGCTGTGCCCGGCGGCGAGCAGCCCGAGGGCGTCGGCGCTGGCCGCGTCGTCGAGCCGGTCGTCACCGAGCGAGCCGACGGACCGCTGGCCGGTCAGCACGAGCCGCCGACCGAGCCGCCGGGCCGGGTCGGTCGGTGAACTGAGGGCGTCGGCGGGTGGATCGTCACCTGCGTCGGCGGCCACGCAGGTGACGATCGCCGCCGGGTGGCCGCCGCTACGGGCTGCGGCGACCGCGTCCAGCGCCGGCAGGGCGCTCGCGTCGACGCGCTCCACGAACACGTCGAGAATGCCGCCGCAGGTCAGGCCCACTGTGTACGCGTCGTCGTCGCTGATCCCATAACGGCACAGCTCGGGTTGGCCGGTGTCCAGCACACGGCGGGCCCGTTCGTAGAGATCGGCCTCGACGCAGCCGCCGGAGACGCTGCCGATGACCGTGCCGTCGGTTGCGACCACCATGGCGGCGCCGGGTGGCTGCGGGGCGGAGTGCCAGGTGGCCACCACGGTGGCCAGCGCGACCGCCTCGCCGTTGCGGCACCGGCGGTGCACCTCGTCGAACACGTCCGGCACCGGCGGCCGCCTCCCCCGTTCCCGCTCCCCGTACGCAGGATATGACGTCCGACGACCACCGGCGGGTCTTCTCATACATCGAGGAATGACTATTGCGCTCGGTTGCCGCGGCGTGGTGGGATGACGCGTACCGGGCGGTGCGAGGGCTGCGGCGCCGCCGGTTGCCGGGTTGGTTAGACGCGAGGGCACCGGTCCAGGACAGGACCGTCGACGGCGCACGTCCACTGGCTGTTTTCCGCCAAGGCACGTCGCCGTGCTCGTCGCACCGCTCACGACAGCGGGGCGATCACGCCACATCCCACCCGATTGCGGCGGGGCGGCTCAGCCAGCGCCCCTCGCGAGTCAGGAGAACCTGTGAACCGTTCCCGTATGGCCGCCTTGCTCACCGCGGCCATGACCCTCGCGCTCGGCGCTGTCGCCCTGGCATCCACTCCACAGCCGGCCGCCGCGCACGGCGCGGCGATGACGCCCGGCAGCCGCACCTACCTGTGCTGGCAGGACGGCCTCAGTACGACCGGTGAGATCAGGCCGACCAACCCCGCGTGCTCCGCCGCCGTGGCCCAGAGCGGGACGAACTCCCTCTACAACTGGTTCAGCGTGCTGCGCTCGGACGCTGGCGGCCGGACCACCGGCTTCATCCCGGACGGGCAACTGTGCAGCGGCGGGGCCACCGGTTTCCGCGGCTACGACCTGCCCCGCACCGACTGGCCGCTGACCCACCTGACCGCCGGGGCACGGTTGGACTTCAAGTACAGCAACTGGGCGCACCACCCGGGCACGTTCTACTTCTACGTGACGAAGAACAGTTGGAGCCCGACCCGGGCCCTGGCCTGGAGTGACCTGGAGGAGCCGTTCCTGACGGTGACCAACCCGCCGCAGCGCGGCTCGGTCGGCAGCAACGACGGGCACTACTACTTCAGCGGCAACCTGCCCTCGGGCAAGAGCGGCCAGCACATCATCTACTCCCGCTGGGTCCGCGCGGACTCACAGGAGAACTTCTTCGGCTGCTCCGACGTGGTCTTCGACGGTGGCAACGGCCAGGTGACCGGCATCCGGGGTGGCACGACGTCGCCGACCCCCACGCCGACCACGCCGACGCCGGGTCCGACCGACCCGCCGCCGACCACCACCCCGCCGCCGCCGGCCGGTGGCGCCTGCACGGCCAGCTACAAGGTGTCGGGTTCCTGGCAGGGTGGCTTCCAGGGCGATGTCACGATCACGAACAACGGCAGTTCGGCGTTGTCCGGCTGGACCGCAAGCTGGACCTGGCCCAACGGGCAGGCGATCAGCCAGATCTGGGGCGCGACACAGACGTCGTCCGGCTCGTCCGTGACGGCGACGAACGTGGCCTACAACGGCACCATCGCGCCGTCGGGGACCGCGACGTTCGGTTTCCTGGCCAGCTCCACAGGCACCAACGGCGTCCCCACGGTGAGTTGCGCCGCCCGCTGAGGCCCAACCCCGGCTAGATGATCAAGAGGTTTGCGTCACCTGGAGCAACTCGGGTGACGCAAACCTCTTGATCGATGTGGGAGACGTCGGGCCGGGTCAGCGGACCATGGAACCGACCACCGGCTTCGTGAGCAGGGCGGACTGGTTGCGCTGGATACCCGGGTCGAGGGTCTTGGCCACGAAGATCGCGTGCCAGATGCAGAAGATCAGCACCGTCCACACCTTGCGGGAGTGGTCGGCCTCCTCCCGCTTGTGCTCGTCGAGCAGCCGCAGCGCGTACGACAGGTCCAGCAGGTCACCCGCGCCCGAGGTGCTCAGCACGTGCCGGGCCCACTCGTACATCTCGCCGCGCAGCCAGACCCGGGTGGGGGTCGGGAAGCCCAACTTCTTGCGGTTGACGATGGCTGGCGGTACGACACCCTGCAACGCCTGACGCATCGCGTACTTGGTGGCGTCGGAGCGCGGCGGCAGCTTCAGGTCCACCGGGATCTTCGCCGCGACGTCGAACACCTCACGGTCGAGGAACGGCACCCGCACCTCCAGCGAGTGCGACATCGAGATCCGGTCGGCCTTGACCAGGATGTCGCCGCGCAGCCAGGTGTAGAGGTCGACGTACTGCATCTTGGTGACGTCGTCCAGCTCGGTGCACTCGGCGTAGATCGGGGCGGTGACGTCCGTGTAGCGCACCGAGGCGTCGTAGCGGCGCATCAGGTGCTGCTTCTCCTCCTCGGTGAACATCCGGGCGTTGCCGTAGTAACGCTCCTCGATCGGGGTGGTGCCGCGCTCCAGGAAGCTCTTGCCCTTGACCCCCTGCGGAATCGCCTTGGAGACCGCGCGCAGCCCCTTCTGCACACCGCCGGGCAGACCGTTGACGCTGCCCAGCGACAGCGGCTCCCGATAGATCGTGTAACCGCCGAAGAACTCGTCCGCGCCCTCACCGGAGAGCACCACGGTGACGTGCTCGGCGGCCTTCTTCGCCACGAAGTAGAGCGGTACCAGCGCCGGGTCGGCCACCGGGTCGTCAAGGTGCCAGACGATCTTCGGCAGCGCGTCGATCATGTCCTGCGGACCGATCTTGGTGGGGATCGTGGTGACGTCGAGGTGCCGGGCCGAATCCTGGGCGACGTCGATCTCCGAGTAACCCGGCACGTCGTAGCCGACGGTGAAGGTCAGGATGTTCGGGTTGAACTCCCGCGCCAGCGCCACCACCGCTGTGGAGTCGATGCCACTGGACAGGAACGAGCCGACCGGCACGTCGGAGCGCATGTGCATGCGCACGCTCTCCCGCAGCGTCTCGCGGATCTCGTGGTAGAGCCTCTGCTCGTCGTCGACCGGCGCCGGCCGGAACACCGGCCGGTACCACCGGCGTACGTCGATCCGGCCGCCCGGGGTCCAGTTCAGGTACTCCCCGGAGCCGATCCGGCTGATGCCCTTGTGCAGGGTGCCGGGCTCGGGGACGTACTGCAGGGTCAGATAGTGGCTCAGGTTCGCCGTGTCGACGCCCGCGTCGCCCTGGTAGTTGCTGTGCGCGAACGGCAGCAGCGCCTTCTTCTCCGAAGCCAGGTAGAGGCCGTCGGCGGTCTCCAGGTAGTGCATCGGCTTGATGCCGAAGTAGTCGCGGGCACCGAACGCCCGCCGTTCCTGCCGGTCCCAGATGACGAAGGCGAACATGCCCCGCAGCCGGGTGAGTACCTGCTCACCCCAGAAGTGGTAGCCCGCGACGATCACCTCGCCGTCACCGGCGGTGGCGAACTGGGCACCGAAGTTTCTGATCAACTCCTCGCGCAGCTCGATGTAGTTGTAGATCTCGCCGTTGAAGGTCAGCAGGTAACGGCCGTTCGCGTAGGGCAGTGGCTCGTGGCTCGACGCGACGTCGATGATGGCCAGCCGCTTGTGGGCGAACACGCCGTCCGCGTACCGGCCGGAGGCGTCGCCGACCACCTCGACCCCTGTCTCGTCGGGGCCGCGGTGGTGCAGGCATTCCAACGCTCCGGCGATGTGGTCGCGATGCGCTGCGGCGTTGCCGTTCGCGCTGAAGAAGGCCAGAAGTCCGCACATGGTGGCCATCTTTCCACGCGCGCTGTCGGCCCTTGCAGCCGTCCGTCGATCCACCCGACTCCGAGGGGGCGTCACCGCCAACCGGACGCGCGGTACCGTCGGGACCAGCAACGAAGCGGAGGGAGCGGCGCAATGACCGAGGGACAGACCGACGGTACGCCGACGGACGGTACGGAATCGCACGATCCGGACTTCCCGGAGGCGTTCCTGTCCTTCATGCGGCAGGGCTGGAGCGACACCGCGCTTCCCGTGACGCCCCGCCCGGAGACGCCCAACTACGCCAAGCGGCGGGCGGCCCTCTCGGCGGCGTTCCCCGGCGAGACGCTGGTGATCCCCACCGGCACCGAGAAGGTCCGGGCCAACGACACCGACTATCCGTTCCGGCCGGGCAGCGACTTCGCCTACCTGACCGGCGACCACGACGCCGACAGCGTCCTGGTGCTGCGCCCGAACGGCTCGGGGCACGACGCGACGCTGTACATGCGGCCCCGGTCCTCCCGGGAGACCGACGAGTTCTTCCGCAGCCGCAACGGCGAGCTGTGGGTGGGCCGGCGGCACACCCTCAGCGAGAAGTCGACCGAGGTGGGCCTGCCGACCGCCGACCTGACCGGCCTGGAGGCGACGCTCGCCGACCTGGCTCCGGGGCGTACCCGGGTGTTGCGCGGTTTCGACGCCCAGGTGGACGCGGCCGTCCGCCCCTACGACGGGCCCCGCACCGACGGCCAGCCCGCCCGGGACCGCGAGCTGGCCATCGCCATATCGGAGATGAAGCTGGTCAAGGACGAGTGGGAGATCGGCCAACTCCAGGACGCGATCGACGCCACCGTACGCGGCTTCGAGGACGTCGCCCGGATCCTGCCGGCCGACCGGGCGGTCTCCGAGCGGCTCCTGGAAGGTGTCTTCGCGCTGCGGGCCCGCCACGACGGCAACGACGTCGGGTACAGCTCGATCGTCGGCGCCGGCGAACACGCCACGATCCTGCACTGGGTCCACAACCACGGCGCCACCCGGCCGGGTGACCTGCTGCTGATGGACATGGGCGTCGAGGGTCGCAACCTCTACACCGCCGACGTCACCCGGGTGCTTCCGGTGAACGGTCGGTTCACCGCCCTGCAACGCCAGGTCTACGACATCGTGTACGCCTCGCAGCAGGCCGGCATCGAGGCCATCCGCCCCGGCGTGAAGTTCAAGGACGTCCACCTGACCTGCATGCGGGTCCTGGCCGAGGGCCTGTCCGACCTGGGCCTGCTGCCGGTGAGCGTGGACGAGGCGATGGACGAGAAGTCGACCGTCTACCGGCGGTGGACGCTGCACGGCTTCGGCCACATGCTCGGCATCGACGTGCACGACTGCTCCAACGCCCGCAAGGAGACGTACCGCGACGGCGCGCTCGGCGAGGGCTACGTGCTCACCGTCGAGCCCGGTCTGTACTTCCAGCCGGAGGACGAGCTGGTCCCCGCCGAGTTGCGGGGTGTGGGCATCCGGATCGAGGACGACGTGCTGGTCACCGCGACCGGCGCGGTCAACCTGTCGGCCGGGCTGCCCCGCACCTCCGACGAGGTGGAGACCTGGCTGGCCGAGCAGCGCGAAGCCGGCCCCCGCCTGCCCAGCTGACCCGCCTACCCGCCTGACCCGCTAGACCAGGCTGACCCGCCAGTGCCCTCGCCTAGGGGCGCTGGCGGGTCACGCTCCGCCCCTGGCCCGCCCGCCCCTCGCTGAGGGCCGGCGGCCAGGGGCTTTTGCCGTGATCAACTCGGTTTCCGTGAAGTCGCGCTGTCCCGCTCGCTCGGATGCCGCGTTTTCAGCGAAACCGAGGCTGTGCGTCGTCCGCCGGTGTTTGTGCTGCTCGGGTCCTTTCCGCCGGCCCGGACCGGTTGGCCGCCCTCACCTGACGTGCGCTGAATGCGTGGTTATCTCGGATACGTCCGCATCGCGAAGATGGTTCTCATACGGTGAGGATCAGAGGCTACAACCCATTTGTAGCTGGTCGTGGCGCCTCGGGCGGTGCGATCCCGTCTGGTAGCAGGAAAGGGCGGAAGGCTCTGATGTCCAACGACGTAACGAGTACCGACGGCGGGGCCTCGACAGCTCCGCCAACACGGCGAAGGCGGGCGCTCTGGGTCGCCGGCGTAGCCGGGCTGACCGGCGTGGTCGGCCTGGCGGCCCTCGGCGGCGTCGCCGCTCGGGACGACAAGCCCAAGTCCGACCAGGTGTCGGACGCTCAGCCATCGACCAACCGGCAGAACGTCAGCGACGACGGCGGCGCGAACAAGGGCGGCGCCAAGGACGACGGCGGTCAGGACGACGAGTGGGGCGGCGACGAGTGGAGCGGCTTCGACGACCGGTCCGGCAAGGATGACAAGGACCGCGAGGACGGCAAGCACGACGAGAAGGACCGCACCAGGCAGGTCCCGTGCGACTCCGACAAGCTGATCCAGGCGATCACGTTCGCCAACAACGATGACGGCGGCGTGCTGGAGCTGGCCAGGGGCTGCACCTACACCCTGACTCGCAACCAGGACGGCAACGGCCTCCCGGTGATCACCGAGCGCATCACCCTCAAGGGCGAGCACACCACCATCGGCCGCGAAGCCACTGCCGACTACTTCCGCATTCTCAACGTCGGGGCTGGCGGGCACCTCACTCTCAAGGGCCTGAGCATCAGGGGTGGCCAGACCCTTCAGTCAGCGATAGCCGCCGACCCGGCGACGGTCTGGGCGCCGTACTCGGCCCAGGTCCGCTCGACCAAGGCCACACCACCGGCAGCGGCGACGCCCGCCGCGAAGTCGGCGACTGCCGCGCCCACCGCCAAGCCAGCGGCAGCAGCGGCAGCGAAGCCGGCAGCAACCGCTGCCAAGCCGGCCGCGAAGGCAGCGCCTGCCAAGGCCACCGCAAAGGCAGCGCCTGCGAAGGCCACCGCGAAGGCAGCCGCCAAGCCGGCCGCGGCAGCAACCAAGGCCGCCCCGGCCAAGCCGGTAGCCGCGGCGGCGAAGCCGGCGGGTGCCGGTACGGCGGTCGTGCCGCTGGTTGAGCAGCCTGGGTTCACCGACGGCGCCGGGGTGCTGGTGCAGCCCGGTGGTCGCGCGGAGATCCTGGACAGCGAGTTGCTCTACAACCAGTCCGGCGGCAACGGCGGCGGGTTGGCCAACTTCGGCAGCACCAGGCTCAGCAAGACGACGGTTGCGCACAACACGGCGTTCTTCTTCGGTGGCGGTGTCTTCAACGCCGGCGTACTCCAGGTCGACGAGTCGAAGATCAAGGACAACACCGGGATCGTCGGCGGCGGCGGCATCTCCAACGGCGCTGCCGACATCTTCACCGAGGATGTCGACGGCGGCTCGGTCTGGGTCTACAAGAGCGAGGTCTCCGACAACGAGACGCTCGGCTTCGGCGGCGGCGTCCTGGATGTCGAGGGCACCACGACATTGCACGAGACGACGGTCAGTGACAACACAGCGGTCCTCGCCGGTGGTGGCGTCGCGGTGGCCGACAGCCAGCTCACCCTCAAGGACGCCTCGGTGGTCAAGAACAGCACCGCTGGCGTGGGTGGCGGCCTGGCCGTGGCCTTCGACAGCGTCGCAACGATCGAGAACAGCAGGATCAAGGACAACACGGCCGGTTTCTTCGGCGCCGGCCTCTACAACGAGGACAGCGTCACCACGCTGCGCGACAGCGAGGTGACCGGCAACCGGGCCGTCGGCCCGGTCGGCAGCGGCGGCGGCATCTACAACACCGACGGCGGCGAGGTCAGCCTCCACCGGACGAAGGTGACGCACAACTTCGCCACCCTGCCGCCCGGCGGGATCTCCAACGGCCTCTTCAGCCAGGTACGGCTGGACGACGAGTCCGTGGTGTCCGCCAACCGCCCCACCAACTGCCTGAACGTTCCTGACTGCTTCTGACCGGAACGGGTGGCTGATCCACATAGAGGGCGCGCCCCTCCGAGCCGTGACGGCTCGGAGGGGCGTACCCATTTGGGCAGGTCAGGAGCCTGCCGGCCGGCTTGGGCCGCGATGCGCCGGTGCGGCCTCGCTGGGGGCAACATGAACCGAATGTGGGCTTCTCTCGGATAAGCCCGCGAGGCGAGGAACCTTCTCATACGGTGGTTTTGGGAGCTACAACCGATTTGTAGCAGGGGACGCCCGTCTGACGGCGGCGACCCTGTCTGGTACGAGGAGAGGGCAGAGAGCTCCGATGTCCAACTACCTAACGAACAACGAAGCCTCCGGGCGGGCGACGGCCAAGAGCCGCCGCAAGCTCTGGCTCGCCAGTGGCGTGGCCGGTTTGACGGGCGTGATCAGTCTCGCGGCGGTGGGCGTCGCGGGCAGCGCCGGAGCGGTCGGCTTGAACTGGAACACCGCGCAGGTCAGCAAGGACGGCGACCAGCGGGGTGACGAGTCGCGCGACTGGAACAAGGACGAGGACCGGAACAAGGACAAGGACAAGGACAAGGACCGGGACAAGGACCACGAGCGCGGGAAGGAGGTGCCCTGCGACACCGACAAGCTGATTCAGGCGATCGTGTTCGCCAACAACAAGCACGGCGGTGTGCTGGAGCTGGCCAAGGGCTGCACCTACAACCTGAGCCGCAACGACTACCAGGGCAACGGCCTGCCGGTCATCACCGAGCGCATCACCCTGAAGGGTGAGCACACGACGATCGCCCGGGAAGCCACCGCGGACTACTTCCGCATCCTCAACGTCGGCGCGGGCGGTCACCTCACCATCAAGGGCCTGACCATCAAGGGTGGACAGACCCTCGAGCGGTACAACAGCGTCGAGCCGGCGGCCGTCTGGGCGTCGTACTCGGACTCCGAGGCGATCGCGGCTCAGGTGAAGGCGGGCGTTCCGCTGAACCAGGCGCTCACCGCCCGGCAGGCCAACCCGAAGGCGGGCCTCACGGCCGCTCCGAAGGTCACGGCCAAGGCCGCGCCGGCTGCCAAGGCGGGTGTCGTCACGCCGCTCGTGGAGTACCCGGAGGACACCGATGGCGCCGGCATCCTGGTCCAGCCGGGCGGCACCGCCGAGATCCTGGAGTCCGAGGTCGTCCTGAACCAGTCGGGCGGCAACGGTGGTGGTGTGGCCAACTTCGGCACCACGAAGATCTGGCACAGCACCGTGACCCGTAACACCGCCTTCTTCTTCGGTGGCGGTGTCTTCAACGCCGGCCTGCTCAAGGTCGAGGAGTCGAAGATCAAGGACAACACCGCCATCATCGGTGGTGGCGGTATCTCCAACGGCGCCGCTCGGATCTTCGCCGACGACGTCGACGGCGGAACGGTCGAGCTCAAGAAGGCCGAGATCACCGACAACGAGACCCTCGGCTTCGGCGGTGGCTACCTCGACATCGAGGGCAACACCACGGCGTACGGGACCAAGTTCGTCTCGAACACCGCAGTCCTCGCCGGCGGCGGCCTGGCCGCGGCGGACAGCCAGCTCAACCTGCACGAGGTCTCGGTGGAGCGGAACAGCACCGCCGGTGTCGGTGGCGGTGTGGCCATCGCCTTCGACAGCGCGGTCACCTTCGAGAAGAGCAGCATCAAGGACAACACCGCCGGCTTCTTCGGCGGCGGGCTCTTCAACGCCGGCAGCGTCACGACGCTGCGCGACAGCGAGGTCGTCGGCAACCGGGCCATCGGCCCGATCGGGGTCGGCGGCGGCATCTTCAACATCTTCGGCGAGGTCAACCTGTCGAAGACGAAGGTCGCCCACAACTTCTCCACCTTCGAGCCGGGCGGTGTCTTCAGCTTCTTCGGAGACGTGAACGTGGACGACAAGTCCGCCATCACCGCGAACCGTCCGACCAACTGCCTGGCCATTCCGGGCGGCACCATCGAGAACTGCTTCGCCTGATCACCTCAGGGTGAGCACGGCGTAGCGCCAGCACGACGGCCGGCCCCCTTCCGCGAGACGCGGAAGGGGGCCGGTTCACGTCACTTCTGGACGAAGACCGCCACGCTGCGCGCCGGTACGGTGAACGTGCCGGCCGCCCGGTCGAACGAGGCGGTACGCAGCACCGGGTCGGCCGAGTCGACAAGCACCGGGTGCAGTGCCACGTCTGCTCCGCGCAGTCCGGTCACCGTCTGGTCGGCCGCCGACGGGGTGCTGTTGAAGACGACGGTCAGCGACTTCCACGGCCCGCCCAGCCCCTTGGCGTCCAGGGTCATGGTCAGCACACCCGGCGTCTCCTGCGCGCCGGACAGCGGGAACGCCACCCGTCGCTGTACCTGCTCGGCGGTGGCCAGCCCGAACACCGGCGACGACGCCCGGACGCGCAGCAACTCGGCGTACCGGGCGTCGGTGGTGTTGATCGCCGCGCAGTCCGGCACCAGCGCCGGGTCGGCCAGCAGCGGCTTCGCGTACGGCCACTTGGCCTCGTTGTCGGGCGCGGGCGGCAGACCGGCGCCGAACCCGTTGCCCTGCTCACAACCCCAGCGGATCTGGTTGAACCAGTCACCGGAGTTGTACGAGTTGCGGTCCAGCGACTTCGACCGCAACCGTTCGGTGCCGGCGGTGACGAACCCGGTGCCCTGTCCCAGCACCACAGTGCCCAACGCCAGCACCTGCATCCGGGAACGGTCGGTCGCCGAGGTGGCCTGCGGCAGTTTGTACGCCAACGCGTCGTACAGGATCTCGTTGTCGTGCGCGTCGGCGTAGGTGACGGCCTCGCCGGGCGCTGCCGTGTAGCCGGCCGGGGAGCCGTTGTAGTCGACCTGCGCCCCGGTGACCTCGTGCCCGGCGCTGTCGGTGAACTGGTAGTCGCGCAGGTTGCCGGTCAGCCCCACCTTGATCAGGTCGTGGGCGCGCAGCAGCCGGGCCTTCTGCTCGGCCGGTGACCCGTTGACCGGGTCGCCGTTCGGGTCGGTGTAGAGCCCGGAGGCGAAACCCTGCACCCTCGGGTTCTCGTCGAACGGTCCGCCGCCGCGCACCGCGTCGCGCAGCCGGTCGTTGAAGGTGCCGATGCCGGTGCCGGCCATGTTGGCCTGGGTGGCCTGGACGAAACGGGCGTCGTTGGCGACCTCGCCGAAGTTCCAGCCCTCGCCGTAGAGCATGATCGCCTTGCCGTCCACGCCGTCGCGGGCGACGGTCAACCGGTCCAGGGCCGCCCGGACGGCCAGGATGTTCGCCTTCGGGTGGTGGCCCATCAGGTCGAAGCGGAAGCCGTCCACCTTGTACTGTCGCGCCCAGGTGACCAGCGAGTCGACCACCAGCTTGCCCATCATGGCGTGCTCGGGAGCGGTGTTGGCGCAGCAGGTGGAGTTGGCCACCGCGCCGTCCTCGAGCAGCCGGTGGTAGTAGCCGGGCACGATCTGGTCGAGCACGGACTTCGCGTCCGTGCCGGCGGCCGACGTGTGGTTGTAGACCACGTCCATGATCACCCGCAGCCCGGCGTCGTTCACCCCGGCGACCATCCGCCGGAACTCGGTGGTCCGCGCCGCGCCGACCGGGTCGACGGCGTAGCCACCCTCGGGCACTGTGTAGTGCAGCGGGTCGTACCCCCAGTTGTAGCCGTCGGTCTCGGCGACCGCCGCCACGCACTTCTGCTGCTCGGCAGAGTCTGGCGGCAGCGCCGCCAGGTCGCAGGCCGGCTGCCGCTGGTCGGCCCGCTTCTCGGGGATCGTCGCGAAGTCGAACGCCGGCAGCAGGTGCAGGTAGTTGACCCCGGCGTCGCCGAGCGCCCGCAGGTGGGTCATGCCGGCGGTTCCCGGCTCGGTGAACGCGAGGAAGGTCCCCCGCCGCCCGGCCGGCACGGTGTCGTCGGCGATGGAGAAGTCCCGCACTGACAACTCGGTGATCTGCGCCTTCGCGGCCGGCACCGGAGCCGGTTTGCGCAGCGTGCGCCACCCGGGGGGTGCCAGCGCCGGGTCGTTCAGGTCGACGAGCTGGCTGTGCGTGGAGTCGGCGGCGAGGGCCACCGAGTACGGGTCGGTCACCGACGCGGTGACCATCCGCTGCGCCGCCGGCTGCCACGCCCGCACCTCGTACCGGTAGAACTTTCCGGCCCAGGTGCGGTCGCCGCGCACCGACCAGACGCCGGTACGGTCGTCGCGGCGCATCGGCACCGTCTTCGGTGCGGCGGTGGGCGAGTCGAACAGGTGCAGGCGCACGCTGTGGGCGGTCGGCGCCCAGAGCGCGAGGCTCGGCGTCCGCCCCGCGAAGGTCGGCCCGAGCGTGGCGTCGGTCGCGCGGGAGTACACGTCGTCGAGCACGCCGGGGATCTGCACGCCGGTCGCGGCGAGCAACGCGCCCTCGGCGTCGCGCTCGGTGACCAGCAGCTGCCCCCGCAGCGCCGCCGGGACCTTGGCCAGGTCCGCCCGGTCCAGGGCGAAGCTACGGTACGACCACAGGTGCGGGAACCTGTCGCGTTGGGCCTCGGTGAGCCCGTTGCGCTGCGCCCGCAGCGGCATCGCGGTGTACGTGCCGGTCAACTCGCCGTCGACCACGCTGACCCCGCCCGTAGGTGCGGTGACCAGCGCGTACGTCTTCCCGTCGGTCGGCGGTGTCCGCCACGCCACAGTGGACCTGTCGATCCAGTGCGCCTCCTGCTTGCCGATGTCGGTGTCTCCGCTGGCGGTGGTGGCCGTCGACGGCAGCAGGCGCCCGGGCGTGGCGGCGAGCAGCCACACCTCCCGGCCGGCGCTGGCGAAGTCGAGCCGCTGGTCGTCGGGCAGGTCCTTGGTGTCGCCGTTGTGGATGATGTAGTTCAGGCCGGCGGCACCGGTCGCCAGTGGCACCCGGAACACCGCCCCGAACGCGTCGACGGTGCTCGGGCGCAGCGGGGCGGACCACTCGGTCGGGTTGGCCGCGCCGTCCCACAGGTGCAGGCCCCAGCCGTCGTAGTTGCCGTCGGCCCGCCGATAGTGGAGCACGGCGGTGCCCTCCTCGACCGGCGGCTCCGGTTCTCCGGCGGCCGCCTGCCTGCTCGGGTAGATCGCCGGGTCGCCCTGCTTGAGCCAGATCTCGCCGGTCTGGGTGACGTCGATGCTGCGGTCCTGGGCGACGTCCTTCGTACCAGCCTTGTCGACAACCAGGAAGTTCACCGACGTCGCGCCCGGCTTGAGTTTCACCCAGGCGAACCGGCCGTAGGAGTCCTCCCCGGCGAACGGCTGCCCCTTCGGCCACTCGGTGACGTACGCCGGGTCGATGTCCCCCCAGGCGTACAGCCCCCAGTCGTCGTACCCTCCGGCCGGGCGCTGGTAGTGCACCACCGCCCACTCCCGGGAGCTGCCCTGCGGCGGGGTTCCCACGACGGCGGTGGACCGGGCGGTGGCGGTACGACCCCGACCGTCGCGGACCACCGCCTTGTACTCGACCCGGGTGCCGCCGGCCAGTCCGGTCAGGTCGTGCTGCACCGTGTACGGGGCGTGGTCGGCGCTGCCCAGCAGTGTCCACCGACCGCCGGCCACCCGCGCCGCGACGGTGACGGTGGCCAGCGGGTCGCCGGTCACCCGGGCGGTGACCGCTGCCCTGGTGGCGACCGCCGCGTCCGGAACCGGGCTGGTGATGGTGATGGTCGGCTTGTCGGCCGCCGGTGCGACGGGTCTGCCGGCCCGGTACACCGCCGCCGACAACGGCGGCACGGTGAGGGTCAGTTCGCCGTCCCCGCCAGCGGTGGCGCGGTCGGTGCCGCCGTAGATGCCGGTGAAGGTGGCGCCGGCCGACCAGGTGTCCACCGTGACAGTCTGCGCGGTGTCGGCGTTGTTGACGGCCACCACGTACTCGGTGCGGTCGGACGGGGCGATGCGGGAGGCGGCGAAGACGCCCGGCCCGTCGGCTGCGTACCGGGTGACCTGCACGCCGTCGCGCAACGCCGGGTGGGCCTGGCGCAGCCGGCCCAGGTCGGCGATGGTCCGGTACAGCGGGTGGGTCGGGTCGAACTGGTCGCTGGCGTGCGTCCGGTCGGTGCCGAGCAGGTCGTCGTCGAGGTAGTCGGCAACCTTCGACGCGAACATGTCCTGCCGGGCGTCCTTGTCCCCGCCGGGGCCGGTGAAGCCCTGTTCGTCGCCGGAGTAGACCACCGGCTGGCCCCGGGTCAGGAACATCAACTGGTGCGCGAGCTGGTCACGACGCAGGTGGCTGGCCGGGTCGCTGCCACCGCCGGCGATGAACGATCCGATCCGGCCCATGTCGTGGTTGCCGAGGAAGGTGGTCAACCGACCCGCGTCGGTGTCCCGGGCCGCGTACAGGTCGTCGCGGGCGTACACGTCGGCGAGCGCCTTCGCGGAGCCGGCACCGGCGGTGAAGCCCCGCGCGGCCTCCTGGAAGGCGAAGTCGAGGGTGGCCGGCAGGCCACCCTGGCGGACGTAGCTGGAGCTGATCTCCGGGTCGGCGCTGTACACCTCGCCGAACATGAAGAAGTCCTTCTTGCCGGCCTTCTCCGCAGCCCGCTCAATGCCCTGGCTGAACTGCGGCCAGAAGTCCATGTTGACGTGCTTCACGGTGTCCAACCGGAAGCCGTCGACGCCGGTCGCGCCGATCCAGTCCCCGTACGCCTTGGTCAAGCCCCGCACCACCTCGGGACGCTCGGTCCACAGGTCGTCGAGGCCGAAGAAGTCGCCGTACTCGCTGTTCTCGCCCGCGAAGGTGGAGTCACCCCGGTTGTGGTACATGGTCGCGTCGTTCAGCCAGGCCGGGACCTTGACGCTCGCGTCCTTCGGGTCGGCGAACGTCGGCGTGTACGGGAAGGACTCCTTGTCGACCGGCGGGAACGCCCGGGAGCCGTCGGCGTAGTTGCGGTCCTCGAACGCCCGGCCCTGCGCGTCGGTGTACGGCGAGGTCGCCTTGTCCACGTACGCGTACCTGTCCTCGGCGTACTTGATCACGTCGGCGGTGTGGTTGACGATCACGTCAAGGTAGATCTTGAGGCCACGCTGGTGGGCGAGCTTGACCAGCCGCTTCATCTCTTCCATCGTGCCGAAGTGCGGGTCCACCTGGGTGAAGTCGGTGATCCAGTAACCGTGGTAGCCGGCCGAGATGTCGTTGCCGGCACCCTGCACCGGCCGGTTCTTGAAGATCGGGGCGAGCCAGATGGCCGTGGTGCCCATCCCCTGGATGTAGTCCAACTTGTCGATGACGCCCTTGAGGTCGCCGCCGTGGTAGAAGCCCTTGTCGGTCGGGTCGAGGCCGGTCCGCAGCCGGTCGCCGGTGAGGCCGCCCCGGTCGTTGCGCGGGTCTCCGTTGGCGAACCGGTCCGGCAGGACGAAGTAGAACTGCTCGGCTCGGGCAGAGTTGCCGCCGGCCTTCAGCAGCGCCTCGGCGCTGGGTTCGGCACGCCACTGGGTCGCGCCGCCGATCGCGGTCGGGGCGTCGTCGGACGGCCGTGAGCTTGCGGCGGCGGGGTGCACGGCGACCGGAGCGCCGACGAGCGTGACGGTGAGCAGGGAGGCAAGGGCCAGCAGAGCGGTGCGCGGTATCGGCGGGGGTTTCATCGACGCCTTCCTCTGGTCGCTGATTGGCCGCACGCTAACCCTTGCCGAAACATTCTGCAATACCTTGCAAACATGGTCGCAACACAGCACGTCCTTGCGGAAGCGCCGGTCAGAGCCCGTTGCAGCGCGTCCCGTCGACAGTGCACTCCCGTGGCGTGGCGGGGGCCCGCTCCATGTGGAACCGCAACGACACCGAACCACCCGGCGACACGTCGACCCCGCTGACGTACGTGAAGCCGTCGTCGAACTGGCGGATCGTCCCCTGTGGGACGCCCTCCACCCAGGAGGTCACCAGCCGTCCACCGGCGAACTCCAACCGCACCGTCCAACCACGGCTGCGGGTGGACGTGTTGACCATCGCCACCTCACCGATGAAGCCCCCGTCGAAGCTCTGCACCACCCGGTACCGCCCGATCATCGCCGGCTGCCCCGGCGCGGCCCGGCTCGGCGACGGCGTCGCCGCCGGCTTCCCGGCCGGACCGGCCGTCGGATCGGCCGATGGTGACGCAGACCCGGCCGCGGCGCTCGGCGGCAGCCCGTTCGCACGGCCGGATATCCCCGGCAGCACCGGCGCTGGAGACGGCACCGAGGTGGGCACGCTCGGCGCCACCACCGCCGACGGCACCGGCAGCGCCGGCGGTTGCGTGCCGTCCGGCGCGGGGCTACGTCCCCGGTACGCGCCCAGGGCCACGATGAGCAGAACCACCATCACGACGACACCGGCGCCGACCACGATCCAGGGTGACGTGGCGATTGCCACCGGACCGTGTGGTGGGCGCGGAACACGGCGCATGCCGGACATGTACCTCCTTCAGCGGACCGTCCGCGCAGCGTAGCGATCGGCGGCCCGGCCCGGAAAGCCTTGCCGGTGCAGCGGTGCAGCAGTGGCGGTGGCTCAGCCGATCCGGCAGTCGACCCCGTTGACGGTGCACTTGACCGGTCGCTGCGCCGAGTCACCCCAGCCGACGCGCAGCCGTAGCGTCCGGGAGTCGCCCGCGTCCAGCGAACGGGTGCCGCGCAGGACGAACTCCCCGTGCCCGCGCCCCCGCACCGAGACGCCCGAGTCATCACCCACTCGCAGAGTCCAGGTGTCGTCGTCGAACAGCAGTTCCACCTGCCAGTCCGCCGACCGACCCGACTCGTTGGCGATCGACAGGACCGCCGAATCCCCGTCCCAGCCGTTCGAACCGACCTCGTACCGGGCGCTGACCGCGTCCTGCGCCGACGGCGCAATCAGGACGCTCGTCCGCACCGGGGTCGGCGAGCCGGTGACGGTGGCCCGCGGTGACGGTGTCCGGCTACTGCGTGACGGTCGCGGCGACACCGAGCGCCGCTCCACGGCGGCCGGAGTCGGCCCACCGGTGGCCGACGCGGCGGCCGGCACGGTCGGCAGGAACGCCGGAGGCGCGGCCTGCTTCGGCGCGTCCCGCTCCCTGGTGCGAAACGACAGCAGCGCGATCACCAGGAGCACCACCAGCGCGCACACGCCGAGCAGCACCACGATCCACGGCACCGACGCCAACACCCGCGCCGCCCGCGAATCTGCCGCACCGTCCGGCCGCACCGCCATCAGGTCTCCCCTCGTCCCCCACCGACGCGACAACGTAGCCAGCGCCGCACGGACCCGAAACCGGGTGGGTACGGATCGGGCCAACCGGCCCCCGTCGGTCAGCCCGTCCGGACGACAGTGCAGATCAGTGGTCCGTCATCAGAGATCCGCAGCAGGTAGCGGTACCGCTCCCCCGGCACCGCCTGCCCTCGACAGTCCAGGAACTCCCACTCCACTGCCACCATCGTCAACAGCGCGGACACCGCCTGAACGTCCTCGATCCGGGCGTGGGCCGCGACCAACTCCCGGTCCTGGTAGTCGGGTGCGGCGCCCACGAAGGACAGCGCCACCGCAGCCGCGGACGTGAACGAGAAACTGTAGGTGTCAGCCACCACCAGCCCCGGCAGGGCGTAGCAGCCGGCGATGGCCGGCAGATCGCCCGAGGTCAACGCCACGCCGTACCGGTCGAAGAAGTCGGCCAACGTGTCAAGGTCCGTGGAGGCGTTCACGGCCACAGCAATTGCCGGTCACCGCACAGCTCAAACCTCAGCGCGGCGGCACCTGAACCTCGATCTCGGAACCCAACCGGGCGTCGGCGGCCAGACCCAGGTCGTCCCCGCTCCAGAACCGCCCCGGGTCGTACCAGTTCGGACGTCGACCCGCCGGCAGCAACCCCATTGCCTCATAGGTCACCGCCACCACCTCGGCGCAGTACGCCGTCTCCAGCGCCCGGTCCCGCTCCCCCGCCGACCGGGCCGAGCTGGCCGGGCCGGAAGGGTTGGCGCGGTCGGTCGGGTTGGGGAGCTCGGTCCGGTCGGGGTGCTCGGTCCGGTCGGGGTGCTCGGTCCGGTTGGGGTGCTCGGTCCGGTTGGGGTGCTCGGTCCGGTCGGGGTGAGGTGTCGGCTGGCCGAGGCGTGCCAACGCCGACAGCCCACCGAGGTGCGGCAACGCGGGAAGCCGGCCGGGACGCGGCAGCGCCGGCACCCGACCCCGCACCCAACGCCACGCCAACTGGGCGGTCGACGGGAACGGCGTGCCGTCCAACCGCGCGATCGTCCGCAGCACCGCCCGCTCCATCTCCGCGTCGACCGGCGGATCGAGCTGCCGCAACCAGGCCCGTTGGCCGTACCGGTTGGCCCAGACGCAGACCGCGTCCCGCAGGTCGTGCAGCTGGACGCCACGTTGGTGGCCGCCCGACCACAGGTCCGGCAACGACCTGCCCAACTCCGCGTGCCACATCAGCGGCGGCATGTCGTCCAGCACCACCGCCATCCCGACGTGATTCACCGGGCTGTTGGTGGTGAACTGGATCGCCCGGTCCGGCACGCTGCGGCCCCGGAACACCCACACGTCACCGGTGCGGGTCAACTCGACGGCCTCATCCAGGCTGATGCTCATGAGGGTCTAGCCTAGGGCCGATGCGGCAACGAATGCGGTGGTGGAAGGTTCTCGGGCTGGCCGGGCTCGCCGGTGTCGCGGCCTCCGGCGTGGTCATCGCGCGGGCCGAACGACGTCGGCGCGCGTACACCCCGGAGGAGATCCGGCAGCGGCTGCTGGAGCGGCACGCCCAGGCCAGCGATGCCGCGAAACCCGGTGACCCGACCTGACCCACCGTCCTTTGTAGATCATCGTTGGGGCAGCCGGGCAGGTTGGTGATCGTTACGATGAGGCCATGACGACGCCCGTCGCACAACGGCCCTTCGTCCTGTCCATCCCGGCCGCGCCGGTCGAACGACACGGCAACGTCGACCTGCACCTGCCCACCCACACCGGTCGCGCGCCGGCCGTCGTGGTGGTGCACGGCGCTCCGCTGCCACCCGACGCGCCCGACCCTCGCGACTGGTTGCTCTATCGCGGCTACGGCGCGCTGCTCGCCGCGAGCGGCGTGGTCACCGCGCTGGTCAGCTACCAGGTGTCCGACCTGTCCGCGCTGCCCGCCGCAGCCGACGACATCGCCGCCATGGTCGAGCAGGTCCGCGCCGATCCGCGGGTCGACCCCGAGCGGGTGGTGCTGTGGTTCTTCTCCGGCGGCGGCCTCTTCGCGGCCGACTGGCTGCGCGTCCCACCGGCCTGGCTACGCGGGATCGCACTGACGTACCCGCTGCTCGTTCCGTTCCCCGGCTGGGAGGTCGACGCCCGGTTCCTGCCGGTCGAGGCACTCAGCTCCGGCACCGACGTGCCACTGGTGCTGACCCGCGCCGGTCAGGACATCCCGCCGGTCCTGGCCGGCATCGACGCGTTCCTCCCCGCGGCGACCGCCAAGGGCTGGCCGATGCAGGTGATCGAGGTGCCGGACGGGCAGCACTCCTTCGACATCCTCAACCACGGCCCGCAGTCCGAGGCAGCCGTCCTGGCCGCCCGCGACGCCGTCCTGGAACTGCTCGACGCAACCTGACCGCTCCCGCCCCGCCCGGCGCCGATGCACGGCGGCATGATCGACTCGGGTTTCATGATGTCGGGGGGTCTCCGGCATCAGGACACCGCGTTTTCAATGAACCCGAGTGGATCATGCTGCGGTGGCCGCGATGTCGGGTTCGGCGGGGTGACAGGTCGGGCGGTTTGTCGGGTTCGGGGTGAATGTCGGGTGGTCGGGGCCACCCCGGCGGCGGAATCGGCGGCCGGCCGGGGTCGTTATACCTGGCAGACCACCGCGCCCGTCGAGTCGCAGGGCGCAGGCCCCCGGGAACACCCGGCAGGCCGCCTCGGTTACACCCCCCGAACGGCCGAGTACCACAACGGCCGACCCCCTGCGGGTAGGCGGAATGACCTGCCACCGCGAACGGTTACACCCTGTCCCGACGCCGGCCCCCGTTGTGGGTCGCCGGGCAGATGAACTTTCCCGCGCCACCATCCACCACCCCCCTGGTGTGGTGTGGGTTTCCCCCTGAGGCAGAGGAGCACGCCATCATGCGTACCGATCTGATCCGTAAGACCGCCCTGACCGCCGCCGGGCTCGCGTTCACCGGCGGTGCCATCGCCGGACCGGTGACCACCGCGTTCGCCGCACCCACCACCAGCAAGCCGGCCACGCAGACGCAGACCGACCGTAAGGGTCACGGCGAGCGGGAGCTCGGTGTGCGCTACGAGGCGCAGCCGAACTTCTACTACTGCGGGCCCGCCGCGACGCGTAACGCGCT